>DASRSC010000033.1:0-12203 GCA_035695525.1 Pseudonocardia sp.
CCGCCGCGGGCCTTCGCGCGTGATCACTACCAGGCCCAGGCTTCCCCGAGGACACTGCTCGCGGTGAACGCTCGACATCCACCGGCCGATCCGGGAGGCAACAACCGGGACTCGTTGATCTCGGGACCCGTCCACGGTCCGCTGCCGATCCTGCTGCTGGTCTTGACGTGTGCGACCGGCCTCGTCGACGCGGTGAGCGTCCTCGGGCTTGGCCGGGTGTTCGTGGCCAACATGACCGGCAACGTGGTCTTCCTCGGGTTCGCGGCCGCAGGGGTGCCCGGCTTCGCGCTCGCCGCCTCGCTCGCGGCCCTGGCGGGCTTCCTCATCGGAGCGCTGGCGGGCGGCCGGCTCGTGGCCCGACGCCGGTCTCGGCGGGGAACCCTGCTGCGCGACAGCGCGGTGATCGAGCTGGTGCTGCTCCTGCTCGGAGTGGCCCTGCTGGCCATCACCCCCGGAACGCCCGGTAGCGCGGTGGCTTCGATGGTCGCCGCGCTCGCCGCCGCCGCCCTCGGGCTGCAGAACACCACGGTGCGCCACCTGGCGGTCCCCGATCTGACCACCACCGTGCTCACCATGACCCTCACCGGTATCGCCGCCGATATCCGCAGCGCCCGGCGCCCCGTCGTCACCCGCCGGATCCTGGCCGTCGGCACGATGTTCCTCGGCGCGGTCGCGGGTGGTCTCCTCGTGCTGCACGTTCGGTTGGCGTGGGCCTTGGCGCCGGTACCGGTGCTGCTCGCGGCGGTCTCGAGCGTGCTCACAGTGCTGCTCCGTGGCCACCCGTCCTGGCAGGACGCGCCCTGACGCACAGCAGCGCCGACCCTGCTCCCGGGAGCGGGGCGCGGGAGGACGGCCTGGTGATTACCGTGCTCGAGCATGTCCCCCGCCCGGGGCGGCACCGGCGCCGCGCAAGGGTTCGGTTGCGCGTCAGCGCCGTTCGAGCAGCACCACCGGGATCGTGCGGTCGGTCTTCGCCTCGTAGTCGGCGAAGCCCGGATAGCTGGACTTCTGCTTCTCCCAGATCGGCGCGCGCTCGGCGGCCGGCAGGTCGCGGGCGTGGACGCGGACGGTGTCGGTGCCGACCTCGACGGTGACGTCCGGGTGCGCGAGCAGGTTGCGATACCAGTCGGGGTGCGTGTCCGCTCCACCCTTCGTGGCGAACACGGCCAGCGAGTCGCTGGCGGCTTGATACATGATCGGTGTCACGCGTTCGGTGCCCTACCGGCGGCCGATGTGGTGGAGGAGCAGCAGCGGCGCGCCTTCGAAGACGCCCCCGACACGTCCACCATTCGCCCGGAACTCGTCGATCGTCTGCTGGTTCCAGTCACTCACTGCGACCATTCTGCACCCTCGGCGGATCGTCGTGGACGTTCGTTTCTCGTGCGCGGTAGCTTCCCGAGCGAAATTCCTCGACGAGCCCCTGGCGGGACGGGGACCAATCGATTTCGCTCCGGGCCCTGGTCGCCGTGGTGGCCTGGTCGAGCAGGAGGACTTCGGCGAGGTACTCGCCCAGGCGCGCGCGAGCTTCGTCGTCGGAGCCCGCGACCGCTCCAGGCGCCTGGACTGCGACGGCGGTCGCTTCGGTGAGTGCGGCGACGGTGGGGTTTTGTCCGTCAGCGGCGACGTAGCGGCCCCGTGCCCGATCGTTCTCCACCACGCGCCGGAAGAGGTCAGCGAGATCGGCGACGTGGACGGTGGCCCAGTGCTGGTGGCCGGAGCCGAGCATGATCAGGTTGCCCGTTGCATCACGGGGCGAGCCGAGGAGAGCGCCAGGCGTGCTGCCTCCGGCGTCGCCGTAGGCGGCACCGGAGACGATCACGACTCCCCGGGCGTCCCACGGGCGTCCCTCAAGTCGAGCACTCGGCGTTCGATCGGTTCCTTCCAGGCGACGAGCGTGGGTGCTCGCAGGGGGGATTCCTCGCTGATCGATGAGTTGTTTCCGTAGATCCATATCCCGCTGGTGTGCAGGTAGGGCTTGCCGGTGCCCTCGTAAGCGGTGGCGGCTGCGTCGACCACGGCGGAGTCCACCTCGGCGCTCGTGGCATCGCCGGGGCTGGCGGTGTGGATGGCTCCGTCCGCAGTGCGGAGCAGGTTCACCACCGCGGCCCGGTCGTGGAGATCGACCACGGTGGCTGTGGCTCCGCGGGCCTTGACGAGATCGGCGCGCGCCTCGTCACGAACGAGTGCGGTCACCTCGTGGCCGTGCTCCTGCAGTTCGGTGAGCACGTGCGATCCGATGAACCCGGTCGCACCGGTGAGAGCGATTCTCATGGCCGAGGCCCTCCTGTTGTGAACGTGGGGACGTGGTGGACCGGCTCCCGGTCAGCGTGACCAGCTCGGCGACGTCCCTCGTCCGAGCCTGGGCACCGAGGCTTCGCTCCGGGTCGGTGAGAGTTCGTCACCGGATCCCGGTGATTCGGGCCGTGCCGCGGGCACGCCGCTTCTGCGACCCTGAGGGACGACCTCACACCGGCCCGGTAGCGGCGAGGTGCGCTGCGGCTGCCGGTGCGAGGGCACGCGAGACGGATGCCGGGCAGGCGGACGCGAGGTAGACCCGTGATGGTGGCTCCAGCGACACCCGGGTTGATCGACCGAGAAGACCTCGTCGCGGCCCTCGATCGCGCCGCCACGCGACGGGTGACGACGATCTCGGCGCCGGCCGGTAGCGGGAAGACCTCGTTGCTGCGCGCGTGGGCCGCTCGGGCAGGTCGCGGCCCCGTCGTACTCGTCCAGGTGCCGCGCGGTCAGCCCGACGCCCAGGCGTTCTGGCTCTCGGTGCAGGGCGCGCTCCATGGGGCCCGCGCTCCGAGCGGGGGCGCGCCGGCCCCGGTGGGTACACCCGAGTTCGACGGGGACGCGATGGTCGAGCGGGTGCTGGCCGAGCTCGCCGACCTCACCAACGCCGGCGGCGAGGTCACCGTGATCCTCGACGACCTGCACGAGCTGGGTCCACCGGAAGCCTCCGCACAACTCCGGCATCTCTTGGGGGATCTTCCACCGGGTGTGCACGCGATCGTCGCCACCCGCCGGGATCTGCGACTGGGCCTGCACCGGATGCGCCTCGACGGTGAACTGGGCGAACTACGCGCGACGGACCTGCAGTTCACCGACCCCGAGGTACGCCGCATGCTGGCCGCCGCCGGCATCCGGCTCTCCGACGCCGGTGTTGCCCGGTTGCGGCAGCGAACCGAAGGATGGGCCGCGGGACTGCGGCTCGCCGTGATCTCCCTGACCGGCGACCCCGATCCGGAGCGCTTCGTCGCCGACTTCTCCGGTACCGATCGGACGGTCGCGGAGTACCTGCTCGCCGAGATGCTGGAACGCCAGCCCGCCGACGTGCAACAGGTGCTGCTGCGAACATCGATCCTCGAACGGGTCAACGGCGAGCTGGCTGACCTGCTCACCGGGCGACCAGGCGCGGAGCGCGTCCTGCTGGACCTCGAGGACGCGAACGCGTTCGTCGTCTCGCTCGACCCCGCACGCACGTGGTTCAGGTACCACCACCTGTTCGCCGATCTCCTGCGGCTCGAGCTGCGCCACACCCTGCCCGAGCAGGTGCCCGCCCTGCACCGGGGGGCCGCCGAGTGGTTCGTCGAGCACGGACAGATCGCGGAGGCGGTCAGGCACACCCAAGCGGCGGGTGACTGGGACGCCGCGGCCCGGCTCCTGGCCGACCATGCGTTCAGCCTCACCCTCGACGGGCAGGCGCAGACCATCGAGGCATTGCTCCTTGCCTTCCCCCCGGGAGCGTCGGTGCACCGCGCGGACCTGGCCATCGCGCAGGCGGCGTCCGACCTCGCCCAGGGACGTCTGGACCAGGCGGCGGACTACCTGACACTCGCCGAGAACCATGTGGCGACCACACCGCTCGAGCGCCGCAGCCGTCGCCGGGTGGCCATCGCGTCAGTGAAGGTGTCGCTGGCCCGACGTCGTGGCTCCCTGACCGGCGTTCGCGAGCAGGTCGACGTGCTCACCGGGCCGATGAGCAGGCAGTCCAACGACGACCTCGCGCTCAGCACTGACCTGCGCGCCGCCGCCTTGATGAACCTCGGCATCGTCGAGGCGTGGTCGACGGGAACCCCGGAGGCAGAACGTCATCTCCGTGAGGGCGCCGAGCTGGCCCGGGAGAACGGTCGGCCGTACCTGGAGGTCGCCTGTCTCGCCCAGCTCGCCTTCGCCTCGAAGATTCATTCTTTCGCGACCACCCGCCGGCTCTGCCACGAAGCCATCGCGCTCGCGGAGCGCTACGGGTGGGGTGGCGAGCCCATCGTCGCGCCCGCGCTGTTGACACTGGCCGTCGCGATGGCCTGGACGGGCGAGTTCGCCGCGTCGGCGCAGTGGCTGGACCGGACCGAGCGGGCCCTCCGCTCGGACACCGGACCGGGTATCGGGCTGCTGCGCCACATCGGGACCGGGATGCTCCACGCGGGTCGGGGTGACCTTCTCCGGGCGCTCGAGGAGTTCGGGGCTGCGGAGCACCTCCGCGCGCAGTTGGAGGGCTCGCACGCCCTGGCGAGTCAGGTGACGGGCTGGCTGATCGCCACCCAGGCCCGGCTCGGGACGACCGGGCAGGCACGGTCCACACTCGGTGAGCTCGACGACGAGCGGGCACAGTCAGGTGAGGTGCAGAACGCCCGTGTCGCGATCTCCCTCGCCGAAGGCGATCCGGCCGCGGCCCTCCTGGCCGTCACGCCCGTCCTCGACGGCAGCGCACCGGTCGTCGGTTACCTCACGGTCATCGAGGCTCACCTGCTGGCGGCCGTGGCGCACCGTGAGCTCGGGGATCACCGCGCCGCGAACCAGGCCGCCGAGACTGCACTCGCCCTGGCCGAGCCCGACAGAGTGATCCTCCCGTTCGTGACGACGGCCGCCGGCGACGTGCTCGAGGCGCTGCCTCGTCACGAGACCGCCCACGCCGCCCTGGTCAACGACATCCTCGACGTCGTGCACGGCACCGCCGTCGCCCCGCCCGAGCCGGACTCCGCGGACACCGAGCATCTCAGCCCGACCGAACTCAAGGTCCTGCGCTATCTCCCCACCAACCTCTCGCGGCCCGAGATCGCCGACGAACTATCCGTCTCGGTCAACACGGTCAACACCCACATCCGCAACATCTACGCCAAGCTCCACTCAGGCGACCGCTCGACGGCCGTACGTCGAGCTCGACAGCAGCGGCTGCTCGGGGCCGGCCGACCGCGCTGATCCATCTCACCAGATCCTGGTGATCCGGATTCGCCGGTCGGCGCCCGACGATGTCAGCCATGGAAGCGGTGCCAGTCCCCTACGTGATCGAGATCAACGGACATCTCGGCGCGACGGTCCTGGCCGCGTTCCCCGGCGTGACGTCGCACCGACGGGAGAGCCACACCGTGCTCGTCGGCCTGCTCGACCATTCGGCGCTGCACGGTCTCCTCGCGCAGGTCGACGCCCTCGGCCTCGAGTTGCTCGAGCTCCGCCGGTTCGCACCGGACGCCGGCCTCGACCGCGAGGCGGGCCTCGACGGATAGGACGTCCCGTGCGGGATGCTCCGGCCGAACCGGCGTCGGCGGAGGAGATCAGACGGGGCGGCCGGCCTCGTTCAGTCGGCGACGGGCCCACTCCGGCAGGTGCAGTGCACCGGCGG
This sequence comes from Pseudonocardia sp., assembly GCA_035695525.1. Classification (GTDB taxonomy): domain Bacteria; phylum Actinomycetota; class Actinomycetes; order Mycobacteriales; family Pseudonocardiaceae; genus Pseudonocardia. Next base: position 5,624 of record DASRSC010000033.1, read on the forward strand.
CGACGTTCTCCTCCACGTGTCCGGGATCGCTCGTGCCCGGGATCGGGAGGAGCCACGGCGAACGCATGAGCAGCCACGCGAGGGCGACCTGCGCCGGGGTGGCGCTGAGCTCGGTCGCGACCTGCGCGAGCGCTGCGGGGTCGGGCCACCTCGCCCACCGCCAGCGGGAAGAACGGCAGATAAGGGATACCTGCAGCGGTGCAGTGATCGACCACGGGCTCGTCGGCGCGTCGCAAGGCGCTGTAGAGGTTGGACACGCTGGCCAGATCGGTCATCGACTGCGCGAAACGGATCTGCGCGAGGTCGACGTTGCTGAGCCCGATGTGCACGATCTTCCCCTCGTCGCGCAGCTCGAGCATGGTGCCCAACGCCTCGGCGAACGGCACCTCCGTGCCGTCGGGGTCCGTGACCCAGCGCAGGTGCACGACGGGGACGGCCTCGAGACCAAGCACCCGCAGGTCCCGCTCGCAGCCCTCGCGCAGCCTTTCCGGACGCAGCCCCGGGACCACCCCGCCGTCGCTAGTGCGCCAGGCTCCGAGCTTGGTGACGAAGATCAGGTCGTCGGGGTAGGGGCGGAGCGCGGCGGCCAGGATCTCGTTCGCGACGTCCTCGCCGTAGTACCAAGCGGTGTCGATGACCCGGACCCCGAGCTCGACCGCCCGCTGGCAGACCGCCAGCGCCAGCTCCCGATCAGGCGGAGGCCCCCACACGCCCGGCCCCGGCAGGCGCATCGCTCCGAAGCCCATGCGCGGTACGACGCGGCCCGCGATCTCGACGACGCCCGCGTCGACGGCGTCCATTCCCGGATGCTACCGACACCGTGTTCGGAGTATCCAGAACCCGTAGCGTCCGTGCGATTAGCCAGGATCCGACGACGACGGCTCACCTGACCCGGCGGAACGGTGGGTAGCTCGATCACCGACTCGGGGAGGATGGCTCACATCGAGCACGACGAGCAGCTTCAACCCCGACGAGGGGCCGTCCGAAGGCGCCGGTCACGTCCGCCGAAGGACAGGGAGCCACGATGACCTCGGAGCGATCCACGACCGGACGCGACGGCTCGCCAGGGCTCCCGGCCGGCGGCCCACAGCGTCGTCTCCGTCGGCCGAGGATGTCACCGGCGCGGCCGCCGAGCAGCAGCAGCCCCCGAAGGTGAGGGCGTAGGCGTTGACGACCCACTCCAGCCCGGTGCCCGAGAAGCCGAGCGCCCGCTGGATGTAGGGGAGGGCGACGTTGACGATGGTCCCGTCGAGAACCACCATGAGCTGCGCGGTGGCGATGACCACCAGTGCCAGGCGACGGGTGTTCATCGGCGGGCTGTTGCTGTTCTCGGCCGCGTCTCTGCTCGGCGGGTTCGCCACCAGCCAGTGGTGGCTGCTGGCCGCGAGGGCGATCCAGGGAGCCGGCGGTGCGGTGATCGCCCCGACCGCGCTGGCGCTGATCACCAGCAATTTCCCCGAAGGTCGGCCGCGTAACCGGGCGTTCGCCGTCTACTCGGCGATGGCCGGCGCCGGAGGCGCGGTGGGCCTGTTGCTGGGCGGCGTCCTGACCACCTATGTGTCCTGGCGGTGGGTGTTGTTCGTCAACCTCCCGATCGGGCTGGTGGTGGCGGCCGCCGCGCCACGCGTGCTCGCGGCATCGCCCCGCCGACCCGGCCGGATCGACGTGGCCGGCGCGGTCACCGGCACCGTCGGCCTCGCGCTGCTCGTCTTCGGCCTGTCCGAGGCCGCCACCGGGGCCGACGGCGTATCGCACTGGGGTGACGCTGCGGTGCTGACATCGCTGGCAGCGGCGGCGGTGCTCCTCGCCCTGTTCGTGCTGATCGAGATGCACAGCACGCACCCGCTGCTTCCCCTGCGGATACTCGCCGACCGCAACAGGTCGGGTGCCTACCTGGTCATGCTGTGCATCGGCACGGCGACCTTCGGCTTGTTCTTCTTCCTGTCGCTCTTCGTGCAGACAGTGCTCGGCTACAGCCCGATCCAGGCGGGCATCGCCTACCTGCCGTTGTCCGTCGGGATCGTGGCCGCCTCGGGGCTGGCCTCCCGGCTGGTGACGCGGACCGGGCCACGGCCGGTGATCCTGGTCGGCGCGGCGGCGGTCGCCGGCGGGACGTTCTGGTTCTCCAGGATGACCGAGCAGGCCGAATATTCGGCCAGCTGCTCGGCCCGATGCTGCTGACCTCCTGCGGGCTCGGCCTGGTGTTCGTCCCGCTGTCGCTGGTCGCTCTGCACAACGTGGCCGACCGGGACTCCGGAGTCGCCGCGAGCGTGCTCAACACCGGTCAGCAGGTCGGGGGCGCGATCGGGCTGGCAGCGCTCGGCACGATCGCGTGGACCACGGTGGCCGACAGCGTCAGGACTACCAGCGCAGCCATCGCCGCCGGCGCCCAGCCCGCCCAGGCCCCCGCACAGGTTGCGCCACACGCCTTGGCCACCGGATTCTCCCGCGGGTTTCTCGCCGCCACCGGGATCGCGCTGCTCGCCCTGCTGATCGCGATCGCCACCATCCGGGTCAGCCGCCAGGAACTGTCCGGTGCGGTGCCCGAGCCGCGTCAGCCGGCGACCCCGCAACCCGCGACCATGCAGCACGACGAGGACCGAGCCGCCCTCGCCGTAGCGATCCGTCCGTGCCGGTACTGCTAGCCGACACCGCACGACCTGACCGCCTCCTGCCGGACCCGGGTCCGGGGCCGACCACGGCGGAATCACCAGCACTAGGCGAGACCTCCTCACCTGTCCGGCGACGACACTCCATGCGGCATGCATCGGCCGCCGGAATGCCGCAGCGGAGGTGCGGGGAGCGCCCCGCAGCACTGCCACACCAACCCCGAGGGGAGGGAGCTCCGCCGTGAGCACCCAGCAGCAACAGGACCTCGACGCCATCCTCCGACAGTCCGCCCTACCGGTCGGCAGCAACGTCGACGAGCAACGGCGACTGCTCCGGGAGCTGACGTCGGCGCAGCCGCTGCCCGACGACGTGACGGTGACCCCAGGCATGCTGGGCGGCGTCCCGACGGCCGAGGTCACGATCGACAGCATCGATCCTCGCCAGGTCGTCCTGTACTTCCACGGCGGCGTGTACGTGATCGGGGACGCCTTCCTCGCTGCGGAGCTGGCCTCACAGCTCGGCAGGCGGACGCGCGCCCGGGTGGTCTCGGTGGACTACCGGCTCGCCCCCGAGCACCCGTACCCGGCTGCGGTCGACGACGCCCTCGCCGCCTACGAAGCCCTCCTCCGCGACGGCACGGCCCCATCGGACATCGCCTTCGCCGGGGAGTCGGCCGGCGCCGGCCTCGCCGTCGCGACCCTGGTCAACGCCCGCGAGCACGGGTTACCGCTGCCCGCCTCCGCCCTCGCCATGTCGCCCTACGTCGATCTCACCCTGGCGGGCAGGACCTTGGACACCAAGCGAGCGGTCGACCCGCTGCTCAGCCGGGAGCTCCTCCGACCGCGGGTCGAGGACTACACCTCGGGCCACGACGCCGCCCTCGGCCTGATCAGCCCGATCTTCGCTGACCTCTCCGGCCTGCCGCCACTGATGATCCAGGCGGGAAGTCACGAGGTCCTCCTCGATGACGCGGTCCGCCTGGCGCGCCAGGCCGCGACCGTCGACGTCGACGTCACCCTCGCCATCACCCCGCGGGTGCCCCACGTGTTCCAGGCCTATCACACGATCCTCGACGAAGCGGTCGCCGCGCTGGACCGAGCCGGGCGGTTCCTGGCGGCGCGTCTCGCCGGCGCGGAACCCGTCGCCGTCCCGCGATGAGCAGGCCCCCCGAATGACGACGGACCCGACGGACGGAGGAATCATGACAACCCGGGACGCGACATCGCGGAGACCGATCGCGGTCGTCGGTGCGACCGGCCTGCAGGGCGGGGCCACCATCCGCGCCCTTCTGGGCGTCGACGTGCCGGCCCGGGCGCTCGCGCGTCGCGCCGACTCCGACCCGGCCCGGGCTCTGACCGAGCTCGGTGCCGACGTCGTCACGGCCGACCTCGACGACCCCGGGAGTCTCCGCGCGGCCTTCCGCGGCGTAAACGGGATCTTCGCCATGACCACCCCCGGGTACGAGCAGCGCACCGACCTCGAGGTGGCCCACGGGCACGCGATCGCCGACGCGGCGGCAGCGGTCGGGGTCCCGCACGTGGTGTACAGCTCGGTCGGCGGAGCGGAGCGCCACACCGGCATTCCCCACTTCGACAGCAAACGCGACGTCGAGGAATACCTGGTCGCGAGGGGTCTGTCCGCCACCTTCGTGCGACCGGTGTTCTTCATGGACAACTTCGCACAGTTCGCGACTCCGGCCGTCGAAGACGGGACGCTGGTGGTCCGCTTGCCCCTACCGGCCGGAATCCCCCTCCAGATGATCGCCGCGGAGGACATCGGCGCCGTCGCGGCGGCTGCGATGCTCGACCCCGACCGGGTCGCGGGCGGGTCGATAGAGATCGCCGGGGACGAACTGACCGGCGAGCAGATCGCCGAGGCCTACCAGCACCGCTACGACATCCCGGCACGATACGAACCGCTGCCGATCGACGTGCTCGGCGACAACGCCGACCAGCGAGCGATGTTCGCATGGTTCGCCCACCCACCGGCGTTCCAGGCCGATATCGCCGCCACCAGGGAGCTCGCACCCCGGACGAAGACCCTGCAACAGTGGCTCGCGGGCCGTCCCGGTCTGGGGCTCACGAAAAGCGTGCCGACCCCGGGATCGGTGACCGGTGGTCCGGCATGAGCAGCAGTCCAATTCCGACTCGTACGGCGGCACCGACGTCCTCGACGTGCGCGACCTGCCCCGCACTCTTCCGGGAGTCGGTGAAGTCCTCGCCGAGGTCAGGGCGACCGATGCAACATCAGTAAGGCGGTCCTCCGGAGCGGCGCGCTGCACGATCTGTTGCCGATGACGTTCCCGTCCGGCCAAGGCAGCGCCGATCGCGGGCGTCTTCGGCCCGGACCGCGCGCGGGAACGTCTACCGGCAGCTCGAGCGGCGCCGCACCCGCGCAAGCTGGTCCCGCGAGGGTGAGTGCTACTCGATCCGAGCATGGCGCGGGCCCCGCCCCTCGGGCCCGGTCGACCGGTCCGACGAAGACCCCGCCGACCAGCCAAGGCCGGACGGCGGGTGACCCTGCCGTGGCCGGTCCCGGGACCGTCGGCGGCGCGGTTCGTTGCCTTGCGCCGGTGGGCGGCGAGCGGGCCCTGTGCGCGGCGTGCGGTGTCACTGGCGTTGCTGGGTCACGAGACGGCAGACAGTCCGAAGCAGCGCTCGAAGCTGACCGCTCGACCACAAGCCGGCGCGGAGTGGGCGATTGTGCCGGCGGTGCCGGGGTGAGCCTCGGATCTCGGCGGTACGAACGATAGCGTCGGCCACGATCTGGGCAGGCGGCGACGTAAGCTGCAGCATCGGGACCCGGGAATGTTGACAATGAACCGGTGTAGGAACCTTCATCATCAGCTTCTCGGGGTCCGCCCTACCGTAGCGATACGACCCCACCTCCCCGGCCGGTCACGCACTCAGCTGCACTCCAATTCCGGAAGGGCCTGACAACTCGCTCATCGCGTCATACCTGGCACATCCTGATCAACGCGCGTCCCCCAGTTCGATGACAACCTCGTCTCGAACTGGGGCTGTGCAGCCGACGACCGCCGGTGGGTCCCTCTTTCGGGCGCCGACAACCACCTGGTTGCCAGCTCAACTACTGGGATAGGCAGCGCGCTTTGGCGAGATACTCGTGTGCGTCTCGGTCGCATGGCATGGCTAGACGCTGCGACCGGGCAGCGGGCCCCGCGCTCTGATCCGCCCCCCGGACCGGGAGCGGGGCCCGTCCACTCCTCCTGCAACAGCAACAGCACCACCGGCCAGACCACGACTACGAGCCCGGTGACCAACGGCGGCGGGAACCAGGCGCCCGGGCAGCAGCCATAAACCGCCACCGACCCAGAGGCAGCCAAACCAACCGGCGGGCTTCCATCGCGGAGCGAGGTACCGATGCACACGTCCGAGGGCGCAGGATGAGCGACGACGCGTGTCGATACGGGCCGCGGCTCTACGGACTGTGTGACGGCCTCGGGGACGAGCTGTCGGCCGACAACGACCAGGGCGAGGACGTGCGCGAGGGCCCGACGCTCGAGGAGATCATCGAGCGGATGCGGCTAAACGGGCTCGACGACCCCGAGCAGCCTTAGCGCGAAGGACGACGCCGGCCAGCGGTACGCGCGTCGATTTGGTGGTCGAGAGTTCGTCGTTGATACGTACGCCAGTGAGCCTCCGACGCGGACAGCGTGTGACGCTCCGTGCGCCGCGGTCGTGCGCGTCGCCAGTACTTCACCCGATTGGTCGCAGAGCGGCCCACGCAGGGCGAGCACACTCTTGACACGGATCAGACGGGGCCGTCGGGGGGCGCCGCTACGGCAGGGAGGGCCGTCGGAGTGGCGACGACGCGGGCTTGGCGAAGGGCTGGCTGGGCCCGCCGGCTAGGACGTGTCTCCTGATTCATGCGCGGGTCCAGAGGATGAGGCTGGCGAGTAGGACGCCTCCGCGGTAGTTGCGGGCGGTCTTGTCGTAGCGAGTGGCGATCC
>DASRSC010000034.1:0-2738 GCA_035695525.1 Pseudonocardia sp.
CGGCGGGGCCGAGGTGCCGCACGTCGAGGTCGCCCATGAAAGTCCGCCGCATCCCCGTATAGGTCATGGCGCCCGCGATCACCAGGATCGTGCCCGCGCCGAGCGCCAGCAGGACCCGCCCCGCCGGGAGCGCGAGCACGCCGGCCGCCACCGACTGTGCGGTCGTCCCACCGGTGGAGCCCAGGTCCAGCAGGTAGTCGGCGATGAGGATTGCCAGCGCCGACATCGCGATCGCCTTCGCGACCGCTCCCACCCGCTTGCGGATGCGGTCGCCGCCGTGAACCCACCTGAACCCCACGGCGGCCGCCGACACCTGCCAGAGCGCGAACGCGAACAGTCCCACGGCGGCGAGCCCGAGTGCGAGCAGCCCGCCTGGGGTGCGGGCGATCGTCCCGATGGCGCCCTCGGCGTCGGCGGGGGCGTCCGGCACGCCGAAGGCGACCTCCAGCGCGAGCCACGCCACGAGCAGGTGCACCACCCCGTACCCGGCGAGTCCGAGGCGACCGAGGACGTCGACGAGGCGGCCCGGCGCATCGGACCGGCCTTCGCCCACCAGGCTGCGCAGGCGCGCTACGCGATCAGACATGTGCTCTCAGTATCCAGGGATGGCTCATCGCACACTCTTCCGCATTATTGTTCTTTTGCTAGATGAAGAGATACAGCGCGATCTGGTTTCCTGTCGGTCGTGACCGAGACGGCGATCGACCCGCACGGCCCGGAGATCGTGACCGAGGGAACCGGCTGGCACGAGCAGTTGGGCGACCGGGCCGAGCTGGACGCGAGCTTCACCGCGTTCGCTAAGACGCGCGCCGACGCGGTACGTGACCTCGGGCATCGGGTCGCGGCCGCGGGACGGGCCATGGAGCTGCCCGGGCTCCTCGTCCGCAACCGGCGGTTCTGGGTGCACAACGAATGGCGGGGCAACCGGGTGGTCGGCTGCCGGGCGGGGGAGGACCTGGCCCTGACGGTCACCGACGTCGCGGCGCTGGAGGACGTCCTCTCGGCGCTCGTCGGCGCCGAGCCGACCGATCTGCAGGGCCCCCGTTGGGTGCTCTCGGATCCGGCGGCCGCACAGCGCGAGGCCCAACACCGTGCGGTCGAGGACGCCCGGCAGCGGGCCGAGGGTTACGCAGCTGCGCTGAGCGGCCGGCTGGGCACGCTCCGCAGGCTGTCCGACGCACCCACACACGCCGGTCCGGTCGCGTTCGCATCGCGGGAGTCGGTCGGCCCGGACGTCCGCTCCCTCGGTCTGGAGCCAGAACCCGTACGGGTGACCGCCCGGTGCACCGCCAGCTGGACACTTCTCACCTGAGGTAGTCGGGGAACCTCTTTCGGGTGCTGCTTACCGACGATCGGCTGCATACCGGACAATGACGCGGTGGAAATCCGCACGCCGCGTGACGCCGACGAACCGATCGGACCACCCGTCCGTACCACCGACCTCGCCCGCCGTGCGTTGCACAGCGCTGCGCTCGTGCTCGGAGTGCTGGCCGTGGGCATGGCCGTGCTGGTCGGCACCGCGGCGGCTGGTCACCAGGCTCCCGCTCCCGCCCCCGGCACCGTGATCGTGCAGGCCGAACTGCTCGAACCGTCGCCGTTACCGGAGGTGGCCATGGTGAACGCGGACCTGCCGACCAGGGCACGCTGGACGGCTCCGAGCGGTGTGACCCGCACCGGCCTGCTCCGCGCCGAGGCCGGGCTCGCCAGGGGTGCGCAGATCCCCATCTCAGTGGACGCCGCGGGCCTGGTCGTCGATGCGCGTATCCACATCGCCGACCCACAGCTCACCGGTCTGACGGCTGGGCTCAGCACCCTGCTCGCCTGCTGGACGGTGCTTGCCCTCATCGGTGCCGTGTGTCGTGCCCGGCTCGAAGCCGTGGACGCCCAGCAGTGGGCCGCCGAGTGGGCCAGGGTCGAACCGGACTGGAGCGGCCGAGCCGGTTAGCGCGCCTCGCCCGGGCCCGGCACGACCCGACTCTCGATCACCAGGTGCCCGTCGGAGGGGGCCGGCTCATCCACCACGTCGCCGTCCACGACCGGTCCCTGCGACCGGATGCGCGCGGTCCGCAGCCCTGGAGCGCGCCGCTCCGCGGCGCTGACCAGTCTCCTACGCACCAGCGACCGCGTGGGCGGCAGCAGGAGCAGCAACCCCGCCAGGTCGGTGACCAGGCCCGGGACGAACAGCAGCACACCGCCCGCGGCGACCAGCATCCCGTCGGTGACCTCGGCTGTCGGCACCCGCCGGTTGCCGACGGCGTCGGCGAGCGCCTGCGCCGCGCGCAGTCCCTCCCGACGGGCGAGCCACAGGCCCAGGATCGATCCGGCCAGCAGGACGAGCAGTGTCCAGCCCAACCCGATCACAGATCCGAGCGCGACGAGCGCGACGATCTCGACGACGAGGTACAGCAGGACGAACGCCATACACCAGTAACGCACGAGATGGCCTCCGTGCTCCCGAAGACGTGGTCACGGATCGGTTACCCGTGCGACGGGCACCACATCCTCGCGGAGCACGGCAATTCACCAGGTGAGAGCGAGCCCCGGATCGGTGAGCAGCGCGCCGACGTCGGCCAGGAACCGGGAGCCCTGCTCACCGTCGACCAGACGGTGGTCGAACGACAGCGCGAGATGGCAGACCGTGCGGACCGCCAGTTGACCGTCCACCACCCACGGCGTGGGCTTGATCGCACCCACGGCCAGGATCGCCGCCTCTCCCGGGTTGAGGATCGGTGTGCCGG
>DASRSC010000035.1:0-12074 GCA_035695525.1 Pseudonocardia sp.
AGCTGCCCGGTGTGACCCGGCCGGATGTCGGCCTTGAGCACCAGGCTCACCCGCGGAGCATGGGCCTGCACCGCCTCGACGGCGCGTTTCACCACGTCCATTCCCTCGTCCCAGGTCTCAGCCTCGATGGTGGTGAACATCGAGGTGGTCTCGTTGGGCAACCCGGACTCGCGGACGACGCGGACCGCCTCCGCGACGACGTCGCCCACGCTGTCGGTGCCGGTGTCGCCCCCTGCCGGGGCGATGCTGAATGCAAAGAGCATGGTCGACAGCCTGCCGCAGGGAACGTGGCAACCGCGACCCCGCCCGGGCACGTCACCGCTAGCATCGCCGGTCATGGCCACCCGCGACCCGCTTCCGTTCGACCCGATCCTCCGGGCGGCGGCGATCTGGGACGAGCGGATCGGGCCCTCACGCACGATGGCCGCCGTGACCAGCGTGATGCGGGTGCAACAGATCCTCCTCTCGGCGGTGGACGGCGCCCTGCGCCCACACGGCCTCACCTTCGCCCGCTACGAGGCGCTCGTGCTGCTGACCTTCTCCCGCACCGGCCGGCTGCCCATGCGGGTGATGGGCGAGCGGCTGCAACTGCACCCCACCAGCGTGACCAACATCGTCGATCGGCTCCAGGCCGACGGGCTCGTGCGCCGCATCCCGCACCCGACGGACCGGCGGGCCACCCTGGTGGAGATCACCGACACCGGCTCTGACCTCCTGGAGAAGGCGACGAAGTCGGTGACCGCGATCGACTTCGGCCTCACCGGGCTCAGCCCGGAGCAGGAGACCGAGCTGACCGAACTGCTGGGGAAGGTGCGCCGGGCGGCCGGCGACTTCGACTGACGCGCGGCCCTCCCGCCACGTGCGACTCGTCAGGGTGGCGGTGGGCCCACCGCCCCTCCGGCGTCGCCGCCCCGGCCGCCACCCGGCCGCCTCCGAGCGCGCCTGCGCCCGCCCGGCCACGAGCGCATGGTGCGGCGGCGCGTGGACCGTGTGGCCGCCCGCCGCCCCGATCGGCCCCTGCCCCGCCCCCCGGCCGCGCAGTAGCCGCTGACCGCTCCACCGGCCGACCCAGCCAGCACGCAGACCGAGCACGTCGTCAGATCCATCTCCGCCCCTCTCGACCGCTGTTGACGCATGTTGCGGTAACAGCGTTGACAGTAGGCACCGGCCCCGACACTCTGAACGACGACGGGGAGATCAACGGGCGAGGAGCTGACGTGCGAGGCCGGATCCTGCTGGCGACCAGCGTGCTCGCGGCCCTCCTCGTCACCGCGTGCACCACGGTGGTGCTACTACTGGTCGAGCCCACGGGGTCCAAGGCCGAGGCGATCAAGACGGGCGGTCTCGCCGGCGGCGCGGTCGTGGCGCTGTACGCGCTGTGGCTCAACGACCGCAGGCGACGCACCGAGGAGGCGCGCCACGAGCTCGAGAGCGAGAAGGTCGCCGACGAGCGGTTCGCGCGGTCGGTCGAACTCCTGGGCAACGAGGCCGACCAGGTGCGCGTCGGCGCTCTGCACGCGCTCGCGTGGCTCGCCGAGTCCAGTCCCCGCTACAAGCAGACGGTGCTCGACGTGCTGTGCGCGTACCTGCGCAGGCCCTTCATACATCCCAGCTACACGCTGCGGGAGGACGACCCCGACCAGGCGCCCACCGAGGATGCACCGGATGCCGATCTGGAGCGCCAGGTGCGGCTCACCGCCCAACGGCTGATCACCGATCTGCTCCCGTGGGGGATGAACCGCGACCCACGCGCCTACCACCTCGATCTCACCGGCGCGCATCTGGAGTACTTCCGGCTGGAGGGAAGGAGGATCGGCCGCCTCACCGCGCGGCGCGCGCGGTTCTACGGCATCACCAAGCTCGGCGGGGTCGAGGCGAGCAAACCCGCGTTGTTCACCGGCGCCGCCTTCCTGGGCCCGGTGAACATGCACGACTCCCGGTTCGACGGTGGGATCTCCTTCCAGCACACCGCCTTCTGCGGCGAGGTGGCCCTCGGTGGCGCGTCCGTGGCCACCTTCATCGACGTGGACACCACCCCACCGGAACAACACTCCGGTGCCCTCACCGTCGCGGAGGGCAGCAGGGTGGCCGGCGACCCGGCGAGGTGGCCGCTCGCCTGCCCACCGTCATGACCGGCGGGGTGGGGCCCACGGGCCTGCGCGCCGCCAGGGCAGCACGCGGCTTGTCCCAGGCCGACGCGGCCGGGGAGCTGGCGGCGCTGGGCCGCGCCACGGGCACACCCGTCGCGGCCGCCACGAGCCTGAAGACACTCCTCTCGCGCTGGGAGAACGGCCATGCCCTGCCGGAGCCGCACTACCGGTCACTCCTCGCGGAGCTGTACGGGCGCACGCCGACCGACCTCGGAATCGCGGGGCCGCAAGAGGCCGAAGGCACGGCCCCGGCGCCAGCCCGGCTGCGGGCAGCGCTCGCGGCGGCCGCTGCCGTCAACGACACCGGCGTCGAGCTGTGGTGGGAGCAGCTGACTGTTGCCGGCAGGCTCGACGACGAGCTGGGCGTGGCCGGGGCCGGCGAGCTGGTGCGCGCACTGGTCGAGCAGCTCGACGAGACGCTCACCCACACCCTGGTGACCGCCCGCCGGGCGGATGTGGCGACCGTGCTGGCCGGGGCCGCCGCGCTGGCGGGAGCCCAGGAGCTCGACCGCGGACGCCCCGACCAGGCCTGGCGCCGTTACGACCGCGCCCGTACCGCCGCGCGGGAGGCCGGCCTTTCGGAGGCCGTCGCCGTTGCCGGGCAGGCTGCCGTGCTGGTGGACGTCGGTGAGCCCGGGGCCGCCGTCGAGTTGCTCGACCGGGCCGGGCCCGCGACCTCCGATCCCGCGCAGGTGCGACTGGACGCCGCGCGCGCCGTCGCCCGCGCCGAGGCAGGCGACGCCGCAGCTGCCCGCGGGGCCATCGCCGCGGCCGGGCGGCGGCTACAGCGCACGCCGGTCGACGTCGTCGCTCCACGGGGTGGCCCGGTCGTCGAGCTGGCCGATCTGCACCGCTGGCACGGCCGCACGCTGGTCGCGCTCGGCGACACGGCAGCGGTCGAGCCACTGGAGCAGGCACTTGCCGCCGCTCCCCGATCTGCCCGCCACCGGGCTACCGTCCACGCCGACCTCGCGCTCGCGCTCGCGGCCGACCGGCCCACCGACGCGGCCGAGCACGCACGCCGGGCCAGGGAGCTCGCCCTACGCATCGGCTCGGCGCAGGTGAGCGCCCGGCTTGCCACGCTCGGCGGCCGGTCCTGACCCGAAGCCCGCGCTGCTGCGCGCCCGGCGTGGTCTTCGCAGACCCACGGGCCCTGCGACGGCCAAGGCTCGCGCGGCTGCCGGATCATGGCCCCGGTCGATCGCCGGGCGGGACGACGATCACCGGTCGGAACGCGAAGGCGTGCCCAGTCCGGCTGCCGACCCCACAACACTGATCACGGCACCGGTCAACTACCCGCCCGGGACGATGATCACCAGCGCGGACCGCGCAGGGGCGCCCACCGCGGCTACCGGTCTCAAAACGATCACGGTCGCGAGTCGTTCCCCGGCGTTTCGGCTCAGCCCCGTTCCACGCTGGCCATCAGCTCGTCGGCGGCGCGGTACGGGTCGAGTTCGCCGGCCAGTACCCGCTGGGCCAGCTCGCGGAGTCCGTGCGCCCCGCGGAGGTCGCCGATCCGGGTCCGCACCTGCTCGAGGCTGATCGCCTGGATCTCCGCCGCGGCCCTGGCGATCCGCCGCCGGTCGCGCTCGCCGCCCGCATCGAGCCACGCACGATGGTCGTCGAGCGCCGCCACCAGGTCGTCCACGCCTTCGCCGCTCGCGGCCACCGTGCGCACCACCGGCCGCGTCCAGGCACCCTCGGCCGGGCGCTCCCCGAGCGAGAGCATGTGCCGCAGGTCGCGGATCGCCTGGTCGGCGCCGTCGCGGTCGGCCTTGTTCACGACGAGGACATCGGCCACCTCGAGGATCCCCGCCTTGGCCGCCTGGATGCCGTCGCCGGTGCCGGGGGCCAGCAGCACCACGGTGCTGTCGGCGAGCTCCACCACCTCCACCTCGGACTGCCCCACCCCGACGGTCTCGATGAGCACGACGTCGCAGCCCGCGGCGTCCAGCACGCGCAACGCCTGCGGCGTCGACCACGCCAGCCCGCCGAGGTGCCCGCGCGTGGCCATCGAGCGGATGAACACCCCGTCGTCGGTGGTGTGCTCACCCATCCGCACCCTGTCGCCGAGCAGCGCGCCGCCCGAGAACGGTGATGACGGGTCCACGGCGAGCACCCCGACCCGCCGGTCCCGCGCGCGCAGGGCCCGGACCAGCGCTGACGTCGACGTCGACTTGCCGACACCGGGCGGCCCCGTCAGCCCGACGACGTGGGCCCGGCCCGTGTACGGGGCGAGCGCCGCCGCCACCTCGCGCAGCACGTCCGGCTCACGGCCTGCGGGGGTGGCAAAGCGCATACCGGCGCCGTCCTCCACCAGCGAGATCAGCCGCGCGACGGCCAGCTGCTCACCGCGCCGGGCGCGGTCGACCAGGTCGGGAACTCCCGCCCGCCGCGCCATGTCGGTGGGGTCAGCTCGCCGCCGGCACGCGGATGATCAGAGCGTCGCCCTGACCCCCGCCGCCGCAGAGCGCTGCCGCGCCGACGCCGCCGCCACGGCGCTTGAGCTCCAGCGCCAGGTGCAGCGCGATGCGGGCGCCGGACATCCCGATCGGGTGGCCGAGCGCGATCGCGCCCCCGTTGACGTTCACCTTCTCGGGGTCGATGCCCAGCTGCTTCGTGGACACCAGGCCGACCGCGGCGAACGCCTCGTTGATCTCGACGAGGTCGAGGTCCGCGACGTCGATGCCCTCCTTGGCGCACGCCCTCGCGATGGCCCTGGCCGGCTGCTCGTGCAGGCTCGCGTCCGGTCCGGCGACGACTCCGTGCGCACCGATCTCGGCCAGCCACGTGAGCCCGAGCTCCTCGGCCTTGGCCCTGCTCATGACCACCACTGCGGCGGCGCCGTCGGAGATCGGTGACGCCGAGCCCGCGGTGATCGTGCCGTCCGAGGAGAACGCGGGGCGCAGCTTGCCGAGGCCCTCGGCTGTGGCGTCACCCCGGATGCCCTCGTCGGTGTCGACGACCGTGGGGTCGCCCTTCCGCTGAGGCACCGTGACGGGGGTGATCTCCTCGGCGAACGTCCCGTTGGCCGACGCCTTGGCCGCGAGCTGGTGCGAGCGGGCGGCGAACACGTCCTGCTCCTCGCGGGTGAGGTCGTAGCGGGAGTTGAACTTCTCGGTGGAGGCGCCCATCGCGACCTGGTCGAAAGCGCAGAACAGGCCGTCGTGGGCCATGTGGTCGAGCATCGTGACGTCGCCGTACTTGAACCCGGCGCGCGATTTCGGCAGCAGATGCGGGGCCTGCGTCATCGATTCCTGGCCGCCCGCCACCACGATGTCGAACTCTCCCGCTCGGATGAGCTGGTCGGCCAACGCGATGGCGTCGATCCCCGACAAGCACACCTTGTTGATCGTGAGCGCTGGAACGTCCATGGGGATGCCGGCGCCGACCGCCGCCTGCCGGGCCGGAATCTGGCCGGCGCCCGCGGTGAGTACCTGACCCATGATCACGTACTGGACCTGTTCGGGAGCGACACCGGCCCGTTCCAGCGCCGCCTTGATCGCGAACGAGCCGAGCTGGGCCCCGCTGAAGTCCTTCAGACCGCCCAACAACCTCCCCATCGGGGTGCGGGCTCCAGCGACGATCACGGATCCGGACACGATGACCTCCAGCGGCTGCGGTGGCAGGTTCAATGACGATACCCGCGGCGCTACCGAAGGTCTCGGCTCCGCACCCATGGGATTGGTGATGCCTCGCACAAGCAGCCCTGCACGCAGCATCCCGTTTACATTCCCAGGATGGGAGAACACACCGTCATCGCCGTGGATCACGTCGGGATCGCGGTCGCGGACCTGGACGAGGCCATCGACTGGTACGCCACGACGTTCGGGCTCGTCGCCACGCACGTCGAGACGAACGAGGAACAAGGGGTGCGCGAGGCGATGCTGTCAGCGCCCGGCGACGCCGGGGCCGCGGTCCAGCTGCTCGCGCCCCTTCGCCCGGACTCGGCGATCGGGAAGTTTCTCGATCGCAGCGGCCCGGGGATCCAGCAGATGGCGTACCGCGTCGCGGACATCGAGGCCACCTGCGCGGCGCTGCGGGAGAAGGGCATGCGCCTGCTCTACGACGAGCCGCGACGGGGCACCGCCGACTCCCGCATCAACTTCGTGCACCCGAAGGACGCGGGCGGCGTGCTCGTCGAGCTCGTGCAACCGGCGACGGACAACGGCCACTGACGAGTGGCGCTGGTCACTCTCAGCACGTACGAGTACCATACCGTGCAGTAACTTTCGGGATACCAAGCAATCACGACTCGAGCCAGCGGAGGCCAGCCGTGCAGGAGATCCTCGACGCCATCCTTGCCGATCAGCACGATGCCCTGGGTGGGCTCGACGTACCGGAGCACTACCGGGGCGTCACCGTGCACGCGGACGAGACGGAGATGTTCGCCGGGATCCCCACGCGGGAGAAGGACCCCCGCAAGAGCCTGCACCTGGACGAGGTGCCCACGCCGGAACCAGGCCCCGGCGAGGCGCTCGTGGCCGTGATGGCGAGCGCTGTCAACTACAACACGGTGTGGACGTCGATCTTCGAGCCGATGCCGACGTTCGGCTTCCTGCAGCGCTACGGCAGGCTCTCCCCGCTCACGAAGCGCCATGACCTCCCGTACCACGTCGTCGGCTCCGACCTGGCCGGTGTCGTGCTGCGGACGGGCCCCGGGGTCAACCTGTGGAAACCCGGCGACCAGGTCGTCGCCCACTGCCTGTCGGTGGAGCTGGAGAGCCCCGATGGGCACGACGACACGATGATGGACCCCCAGCAGCGCATCTGGGGCTTTGAGACGAACTTCGGCGGGCTCGCGGAGCTCGCGCTCGTGAAGTCGAGCCAGCTGCTGCCGAAGCCGAGGCACCTGACGTGGGAGGAAGCGGCGAGCCCCGGCCTCGTCAACTCGACGGCCTACCGGCAGCTCGTGTCCCGCAACGGCGCCAACATGAAGCAGGGCGACACGGTGCTGATCTGGGGTGCGTCCGGCGGGCTCGGCTCGTATGCCACGCAGTTCACCCTGAACGGGGGCGGGATCCCGGTCTGCGTCGTCTCCTCGCCTGCGAAGGCCGCGATCTGCCGCAAGATGGGGGCGGAGCTGATCATCGACCGAAGCGCCGAGGGGTACCGGTTCTGGAAGGACGAGCACAGCCAGGACGCGAAGGAGTGGAAGCGTCTCGGGGCGAGGATCCGCGAGCTGACCGGCGGGGACGATCCCGACATCGTGTTCGAGCACCCCGGCCGGGAGACGTTCGGCGCGAGCGTCTACGTCGCCCGTCGGGGCGGCACGATCGTCACCTGCGCGTCGACGTCCGGCTACGAGCACACCTTCGACAACCGGTACCTGTGGATGAATCTCAAGCGGATCATCGGCTCGCACTTCGCCAACTACCGGGAGTCGTACGAGGCCAACCGGCTGATCGACAAGGGCCTCATCCACCCGACCCTGTCAAAGGTGTACCCGCTCGCGGAGACCGGGCAGGCCGTGACGGACGTGCACACCAACAGCCACCAGGGCAAGGTCGGCGTGCTGGCGCTCGCCCCCGCGGAAGGGCTCGGCGTGTCCGACCCGGAGAAACGCGCGAAACACCTCGACGCCATCACGCGCTTTCGCGGCGTATGACTGAATGTCCCCCGGAGGGTGAGGCCGTTCACCACCGAGCGTGCACATCACCAAGGTCCAACTCGATGCCCGGTACGGTGAGGCCCATGGCCGGAGACCCCATTTTGCCCTCAACCGACACCGGCTTCGAGGTCGTCCGCAGGGGCTACGACCAGGGCCAGGTCGAGACCCACCTGCGCACCCTCGACGCCCACATCAGCATCCTCGTCACGGATCGGGACGCGGCACTGGAGCAGTCGGCCCAGCTCGCCCGTGACCTTCAGGAAGCCCGGGTAAGCACCGAGAAGCTGCGCGCACAGGTCCGCACGCTGGTGAGCCCCGGGCAGACCGTGCAGGGCATGAGCGAGCGGATGCGCGCCATGCTGCGGCTGGCCCAGGACGAGGTGGCCGAGATGCTCAGCCGCGCCGACACGGAGGCCAGCCGGCGCATCACAGAGGCCGAGGGGCAGGAGGCGCAGATCATCTCCGCCGCCCGGACCGAGGCCGCGGCCATCGTGGCCAAGGCCAAGGCCGAGGCGGAGCGGATGGCACACGACCTCGCTCAGGCCCGTACCGAGCTCAACGTCGAACGCACGATGGCCGAGGAGCAGTTGGCCGCGGAGCGGCGCGAGGCAGAGCAGGCGGCCGCCGCCGAGGCCGCGAAGGCCGAGCAGGACAGGGCCCGCGCCGTGGCCGAGGCGGAGGCGCACCGGGCACTGGTCGAGGCGGAGGCGCACCAGGCACTGGTCGAGGCTGAGGCGCACCGGGCACTGGTCGAGGCGGAGGCGCACCAGGCACTGGCGGAGGCTGAGGCGCACCGGGCACTGGTCGAGGAGGACTTCACGCTCGCCATGGAGCAGCGCCGCGCCGAGGCGATGGCCGCAATCAGCGCGGAGCGGCAGGCGGCCCGCCGCGAGGTGGAGGAGCTGCGTGAGGCGGCGGCTGCTCGCGCCCGCGAGGAGGACGCGCGGGCGAAGGAGCGCGGCCGCGCCATCGTCGCCGACGCCGAACGCCGCCTCGCCGAACTCGTCGAGGCCCGCAAACGGATCAGTGAGCAACTGGGGGACGCCCGAGTCGTCCTCGACCGCGCCCTTACTTCGCTGTCGGGGCCGCACGACCACCTCGCCGGCAACGGCAACGTGCCCACGCCACGTGACCACGGCAGCGACGATGGTGCCGCATTCGACGAGGCCCGGTCCTCGGACACCGGCGAGGTCACGGACGCCAGCCGCCCGCATCCCCGGCGCCGCCGCGTCCGGGCCTCAGTCGGCCGCCGTTGAGCGGCTGACGTCAGCGGTCGATCTGGTTCATCGGGCAGTCGACGCACCTCGGCTGCCCGAGCAAGGCCCGAAGCTGCTGTTCGTCGAGCCAGACGGCATGGCGGGCGGCCGCGATCCTCTTCCAGGCCCCGTTCCGCGCCAGGACATCCACCCGGCCGACGATCAAGGCGATCGCGACCAGCACGGCCAGCCCGGCGACCGCCACCGTGATCAACATAGTTCGCTGCCCATGACATGCCCCCTTCGTCGAGGGGCGGCTCCGTTGTGTCCCTGCTAAGGGACGTGGGTCGCAGTTCCAGATTCCCTGGCAGATCTGCCTGCCGCAAGCATTTCTCGAAATCACGCGCAGTTCCACCTGGACGGCTCATCCTTGCTGTAACGAATTGCTGGAAACCTAAGAAGAATGTACCGAAACGGCGTAGTCGCCGCTGGTAACGGACGCACGCACGCCCCCTACCTCCGCCAGGACACCTCGCCGGGGCCGACTCGAACAGATCTGGAGGCTGCACGAGATCGGCAGTTCCGGCCGGAGCACCCGTCTGATCGCCGGTAACGATGAGCCGGCGCCGCACGGGTGATCGAATCCGATCGATAACGCGTACAACCCGATCGATCAAGCGATCTATCCGGCCCGGAGAAATTGATCTCAGCAGATCCAAAAATGAAATAGCCGAGGCGTTCGCGGCATCGCCCGTTCAGCGCCACCGACGTCGGCCCGGGCCGCGACGGTCCCGGGCCGACCAGCAGGCGGCGTGCCAGTGCCTGCGCTCCTCCACCGAGCCGAACTCAGCCGCGGGCCACGCTACGACGTGCGGCGTCCCGGCCGGGATCAGGTGGTCGCATCCCGGGCAGCGGTATGTCTTCGCCGACGACGAACCGGGCACGTTGCGCACCATCCAGTCGCCGTCGGCTCCGCTCTCCACTCGGGTGTGGGACGCCGAGCGCAGCGGGACGTGCTCGTCGCGCCGACGGCCGGGCCGTCGCGGCCGGTGGGATCTGGGCACGGTGGACGGAAACGACGTCAGCGCGCCGCGTAGTCCCGGAAGCCGTGGCCGCTCTTGCGGCCCAGCCTGCCCGCCGTCACCAGATGCTCCAACAGGGGCGCCGGCGCGAGACCGGAGAGCCGGAACTCCTGGTAGAGCGAGCGCTGGATAGCCAGCGAGACATCCAGCCCGACCACGTCGAGCAGCTCGAACGGTCCCATCGGCAGCGCACAGCCGGTCTTCATGGCCGCGTCGATGTCGTCGGCGGTGGCGTAGTGCACCTCGAGCATCTTCACCGCGTCGTTGAGGTACGGGAACAGCAGCGCGTTGACGATGAAGCCGGCCCGGTCACCACAGGACACCGGCACCTTGCCCAGCCGCTCGCACAGCGCCCGGGCCGCAGCGGTGACCTCAGGCGCGGTGGTGATCGTGGAGACCACCTCGACCAGCTTCATCAGCGGCGCGGGGTTGAAGAAGTGCAGCCCGACGACATCGTGCGGCCTGGACGTGGCAGCGGCGCACTCCACGACGGGGAGCGAGGACGTGGTGGTGGCAAGTATCGCGCCCGGCTTGCAGATCTCGTCCAGCGCCGCGAACACGGCCCGCTTCACGTCGAGCTCCTCGGCGACGGCCTCCACCACGAGGTCGACGTCGGCGAGGTCCTCCAGGCGGGTGGTGGCCGTGATCCGGGCCAGCGTCTCGTCGCGCTCGGACTCGGTGAGGCGGCCGCGCACCACGCCCTTCTCCAGGGACTTCCTGATGGCGGCGACCGAGCCCTCTGCCTTGGAAATGGAGCGCCCGCGCACGATCACGTCCAGGCCGCTCCTGGCGAACACCTCGACGATCCCGGAGGCCATGGTGCCGGTACCGACCACACCCACCCGCTGCACGTCGCGCACCGCCACCTCCTCGGGCAGGGCACCCGACGGGGTGAGCGCGTCGGGCACGACCTCGGAGCTGTGCGGCTTGGCGTAGGTGTAGAAGCCACGTCCGGTCTTGCGACCCAGCAGGCCCGCGGTGCTCATCTGCCGGAGCACCGGCGCCGGCGCGTGCATCAGGTTGCGCGACTCCCGGTACATCGTGTCGAGGATCTCGAAGGACGTGTCGAGCCCGATCAGGTCGAGCAGGGCCAGCGGGCCCATCGGGTAGCCGCAGCCGTACCGCATGGCGGCGTCGAGGTCCTCGCGGCTCGCGTACCGCGCCTCGTACATCCGCGCGGCGTGGTTGAGGTAGCCGAAGAGCAGCGCGTTGGCGATGAAACCGGCGCGGTCCCCGATCACGACCGGGACCTTGTCGAGCGTGGCAGCGAAGGCCTTCACGTCGTCGACGACGTCCTGCTCGGTGACGACGGTGCGCACCACCTCCACGAGCTTCTGGACGGGCGCCGGGTTGAAGAAGTGCATCCCGATGACCTTGCCGGGACGCCCGGTGCGCACCGCCAGCTTGGTGACCGACAGGGACGAGGTGTTGGACGCCAGGATCGTCTCGGGACGGCAGACCTTGTCCAGCTCCGCGAACAGCGTGGCCTTCAGGTCCAGGCTCTCCGGCACCGCCTCGACCACGAGGTCCGCGTCGGCGAGGTCGGCCAGCGATGTCGTCGTGCGGATCCGGGCGAGGAGCGCGTCGGCGTCCTCCCGGGTCAGCTTGCCGCGGCCGACCGCGCGTGCGGTGGACGTCTCCAGGTGCGTGCGGCCCCGCTCGACCGCTTCGAGGTCCACCTCGGCGGCGACCACGTTCAGCCCGTTGCGGGCGAACACCTCGACGATGCCCGCGCCCATCGTGCCCAGACCGACCACGCCGACCGTCCGGAATACGCGTGCCACGTGTCCACCTCCCGCTACCAGGGACATTCTTCGGATCCTCGCATTCCGGCGGCCCACGCGGGCGGGCGTGTGACTGCGCCAACCCTTCGTGCAGCCACCGGCCTACCGACCGTGTCGCAGCCGCACGACCCCGAGCAGCGCCTTCATCCCTCGTGAGGTGCGCCGGAAGCTGGTGACGGCGATGGGCAGGGCGTACCTCTGACGTGCCACGGCCTGCGGGCGGGTGAACTCGCGGAGCCCGTCCTCGCCGT
>DASRSC010000036.1:0-13365 GCA_035695525.1 Pseudonocardia sp.
ATCCTGGATCAACAACCAGGCTCGGACACAAGGAGGGTGCACCAGTGAGCGAGGCTGACGGCGACGGCGTGGCGGGGGAGCACCGGGCGCCCTACCGGGCGGTCGGTGGGCACGAGGCCGCCGGTGAGCACAAGGCCGGTCGTGGCTACAAGGCCGGTCGTGAGTACAAGGAGGTGCTCGCCGGCATCACTGCGGCCGTCGACGCGCTGCGCGAGCGCGACCGCGTCCGGGCCGCAGGGCACGCGAGGGAGCTCGTGTCGCTCGAGGACGACATGCTGCGGGCCGGTGAGCGCGCCGCGCTGACCCGGCTGGGCGTCGAGCTGCATTGGGAAGCGGCGCTCGAGGCGCTCTGGATGGAGTCGTGGATGAAGCTGCGACCCCGTCCCGACCCCGACCCCCGCGCCGGGTCCGGCGCTGGGTCCGCCGACCTCGCCGCACTGGACGCCGAGGTCGAGCAGCGCTCCGCCGAGCTGCAGGACGCGGTGCGCCGCAGGCGGTTCGGGTTCCCGCGCCGCTGACGCGGTAGCGCCGAGATCGACGAGGGAGTGGCCGGACCACGCTCGTGGCCATGCTCATGTCGGACTCGACGCCGACCAGCCGGTATGCGGCTCAGCTCGCGACGACCACCTGCACCTCGCCGTCGTCCCGGGGCAGCACGAGCACGAGTCGGTGGCCGCCCGCGGAGGCGATGCCGGCGGCCGTCGATGTGTCGACCGTGCGCCGGGACCGGACGTCGAGAGCTGCCCGGTCGCCTCCTGCATTCGTGACCTGGATGGTGGAGCCTGTCGCGAGTCCCACGGTGCCGACGGTCTGGGGCAGGGTGACGACGGTGGTGCGGCCGGCGTGTGCCAGCGTCGCGGTGCCGGGTGTGGTCGGTGGGCCGGGTAGCCCGTCCCCTCCCATCTTCGAGGAGACCACCTGCAACACCTCGCCGTCCGGCAGCGTGATGCTTGTGGGAGTCGGGGCGGCGTCCGGCTGGGGCACCGAGGGGCGGGAGCCGGCCCCCTTTGGCGCGCTCGCCCGCGTGCTGGGCGGTGGCGCCGACGCGCTGCTCGCCGGAGCGCTGCGGGTGGGGGCGCTGGTGGTGGGCGCGGTGCGGGCCGGTGCGCTGCTGGTGGAGGCGTTGTCGCCTGGGGCGCCGGCCGCTGGCGCGCTCGCGGCTGGTGCGCTGCCGGTCGGTGCGCTGTCGTGGTCGGTGGGTGCGCTGTCGGCTGGTGGGCTGTTGGCCGGTGCATTGCCGGATGGGGTGGTGTCGGGTGGTGCGCTGCCGGTTGGGGCGGTACCGGTTTGAGCGCTGCCGGTGGGGTCGGCTGGGGTGTTGCTGGTGGGGGCGCTGTTGGTGGCCGCGTCTGCGGAACTGATCGGGGTGCTGCTCGTCGGGGTGCTGCCGGATCGGGCGCTGCTCGTCGGGGTGCTGCTGGGTGCGGCGGCGGTGAGTGTGGGGTCGTCCGTCGGGGTGGCAGCGGTCATGGTGCCGGTGGCTGTGCTGCCAGGTGCCGTGCTGCCGGGTGTCTCGCTGCCCCCGGCGAGGCTGGGCGGGGCGGCCTGCTCGCCGCCGCGGACGGGGGCAGGGGCGAGCTGAGGTGCGATCTGTGGGACGTCCGGTGCCGGTGGCGCGCGGAACTCGGTGGGCGCGCGGGGCGCATCGGGAGCGGGTACCGGGGGGACCTCCGCCGGCAGGTCCGGCTTGGCCAGCACCCCGGGCGCGTCGCGACCTGCGGCGGGACGGGTGGCGCCCAGGTAGTCGTCGCCGGGATAGCGGACGTAGGCCGTGCGGACCGGCTCCCCGAACGTCGGGGCGTTGATCATGCGACCTCCCCCGATGTACAGGCCGACGTGGTGAACGGCCTCGGGTACCCCGTAGAAGACGAGGTCGCCGGGCTGTAGCGGGGCCCCGGCCGGCAGGTGCGGCCCCCTGTAGTACTGCGTGTGAGCGGTGCGGGGCAGGGAGATGCCGGCGTAGTCGTAGGACGCCGTGGTCAGGCCGGAGCAGTCGAAGCCGGCCTCACCTGACTGCGGGCCGTCACCGCCCCACACGTAGGGCAGGCCGCGCTGGGCGATCGCGAAGGCGATCGCCGCCGCGGCCGCGGTGCCGGGCTTCGCGGTGGTGGTGATCCTCGGCAGTGCCGGCGTGCGCACGGCGGGGAGCGGCGCGGCCGCTGCGGGCGGGGCAGGTCCGGCCGAGCGTGCTGGCAGGTCCGCCTCGGTCAGGCCGAGCACGAGCGGGCCGGTGCGGCCGAAGTTGACCCCGGCGAGTTTCGGCCGGCGGGAGACGGTGCTCGCCGGCAGGGGCGCGGATTCCGGTGACCGCGAGACCTCCGTCCTCGGGTCCGCGGGCGCGCTCGGGACCTGGGGCTCCGTCGGGCTGACGGGCTCCATCGCGACCGGGTGCCCCGGCAGGGCGGGCGCTGTCATCCCGACAGGGGGTGCCACCGCGGAGCTGGGCATGACCAGCCCCAGGGCGGCCATACCCATGACGAGGATCACGACGAAAGGCCACCGGCGCGAGCGGTAGCGCTCCCGCATCTCGCCTCCCGCTCCGAGGGCTGCCTGCTCACACCCCCCGATCGTGCCCCCGGCTGGGGGTGCGCGCCAGATAGAGCGGGTTCCGTCGCACACTCTCAGCTGCGCGTCAGCCGCGACACGAGACGGTTAACGGGCGCACGATGGTGGCATGATCTTCACCGACGCGCGCGAACTGGCCCGGATGCTGAGGGCGAAGGAGATCTCCGCCCGGGAGGTGCTCGACGCGCACCTGGCGCAGATCGAGCGCTGCAACCCGGACGTGAACGCCATCGTGACGCTCGTCGCCGACCGCGCAGCGGACGAGGCGGCGGCCGCCGACGAGCGACTGGCCCACGGCGACGAGGTCGGGCCGCTGCACGGGTTGCCCATCGCGCACAAGGACACGCACGACACCGCCGGGATCCGCACCACGTACGGCTCACCACTGCTGGCGGACAATGTGCCGACGCGGGACGCGCTGGTCGTGGAACGGATACGGGCGGCGGGTGCGATCACGATCGGCAAGACCAACGTGCCGGAGTTCGCCGCCGGCAGCCACACCATCAACCCCGTCTTCGGACCGACGCGCAACCCCTACGCCCCCAGCCGGTCGCCCGGCGGAAGCAGTGGTGGCGCCGCGGCCGCGCTCGCCTGCGGCATGCACCCGCTCGCCGACGGCAGCGACATGGGCGGGTCGCTGCGCAACCCCGCCTCGTACTGCAACGTGGTCGGGCTGCGCCCCTCGCCGGGCCGGGTCCCCGCGTGGCCGGATGCGGCGCCGTGGTCGACCCTCGCCGTGCCCGGCCCGATGGCCCGCACGGTCTCCGACGTCGCGCTCCTGCTCGGCGTGCTGACCGGACCCGACCCGCGCGACCCCACGGCGCTCGACACCCCCGGGGCGGTGTTCGCCGCCGAGCCGCCCACCGACGTCCGCGGCCTGCGCGTCGCCGTGGCACCTGACCTCGGCGGAGCCGTGCCGGTGGACCCGGCCGTCAAAGTCGTGGTCGAGCGGGCTGCGCGCGTGCTGGAGGAACTGGGCTGCGTGGTCGAGCCCGCCTGTCCGGACCTGACCGGGGCGGACGAGGCGTTCCGGACACTGCGGGCGTGGCAGTTCGAGCTCGCGTACTCCGCGATGCTCGACGCGCACCCTGACGACTTGAAGGCGACGCTTCGCGACAACATCCTCGCCGGTCGAACTCTCACCGGACCGGACGTCGGCCGTGCGCATGTCCTGCAGGCGGCGCTGTACCACCGGGTGCGCGAGTTCTTCGGCCGTTACGACGCGCTGCTCGCGCCGGTGAGCCAGGTTCCGCCCTTCCCGATCGAGTGGGAGTACCCGACCGAGGTGGCCGGCGTGCCGATGCACGACTATCTCGAGTGGATGGGCTCGGCCTACCTGATCTCGGCGACGGGCTGCCCGGCGATCTCGGTGCCGGCCGGCTTCACCCCGGACGGCCTGCCGGTCGGCCTCCAGATCGTCGGCCGACACCGGGGCGAGCTCGGGCTGTTGCGGATCGGCAGGGCGTTCGAGCAGGCGACCGGCCACGGCCGAACCCGCCCCAGGGGGGCGGCACCAGGTGACACGTCGACCAGTTCTTGATCATTGGTCCGGCGCCGCGAGCGGCGTGCTGCACAGCTCCGCGTTCCGAAATGGTGATCTTGGTGCGGTCCCCGGTGGTGCGGCCGCGGTCTGATCGGCGGTTCGGTACCGGGAACGGCGCGCAGCACGGGTCCCGGTACCCGAACAATGATCGGAGTTGCCGGCGGCGGACGGCGACTCCCACGAACCCCGGAACCGGCCGCGAACGGCCGGTTCCGGGGCAGGACGGGCGTCCAGCTACTCGTCGAGGTCGTCGCTGTCGTCGCGGGCCAGGAAGCTCGCCAGACGTTCCACGGCATCCTCGAACGACGGGTTCTGGTCGACGAAGGTCCGCAAGCGATCGGCCAGCCACTCGACGCTGACCTGCTCCTCGCCCCGCCGCTCGGTGAGCTCCTCGATGCCGCGGTCGGTGAAGTACACGGCCTGTCGCCCTAGTCGGTGAGGGCCGTGTCGATCAGCGCTGCCTGCTCCACCTCGTGCACCTTGGACGACCCCGGGGCCGGGGCGGCCATCCGGCGCCGCGACACCCGTTGGATCCCGACGAGCCGGGGCAGCTTCTCCGGCAGCACGAGCCCGAAGAACGGCCAGGCGCCCTGGTTGGCCGGCTCCTCCTGCACCCAGCGCACGTCCTCGGCGTTGGGGTAGCGCTCCAGCACGGCGGCGAGCTGACGGTCCGGCACCGGGTAGAGCTGCTCGATGCGCACGATCGCGGTGTCGTCGATCTCCCGCTTGTCGCGCGCGGCCGCCAGCTCGTAGTAGATCTTGCCGCTGCACAGCAACAGCTTGCGCACGCCCGAGGCGGGACCGTCGCTCTCCCGGAAGCGCGGGTCGTCGATCACGGAGCGGAAGCGGCCGCCGGTGAAGTCCGACAACGGGCTCACCACGGCCCGGTTGCGCAGCATCGACTTCGGCGTGAAGACGATCAGCGGGCGGCGCACGCCGTCCATGGCGTGCCGGCGCAGCAGGTGGAAGTAGTTGGCGGGCTCCGACGGGAGCGCCACCGTCATCGATCCCTCCGCGCACAGCTGCAGGAACCGCTCGATGCGGCCGGACGAGTGGTCCGGGCCCTGGCCCTCCAGCCCGTGCGGCAGGAGCAGCGCGATGTCGGCGGTCTGGCCCCACTTGGCCTCGCCCGACGAGATGAACTCGTCGATGATCGACTGCGCACCGTTGACGAAGTCGCCGAACTGCGCCTCCCAGGCCACGATCGCCTCGGGGTTGGCGACGGAGTAGCCGTACTCGAAGCCGACGGCTGCGAACTCCGACAGCGCCGAGTCGTACGGGAGGAAGCGCTCCTGGTCCTGGGAGAGGTTGCGCAGCGGGTAGTACTCTGCACCGGTCTTGCGGTCGATCACCACGGAGTGCCGCTGCACGAACGTGCCCCGTCGGGTGTCCTGCCCCGACAGCCGCACGAGCTTGCCGTCCATCGCCAGGGAGCCCAGGGCGATCAGCTCGGCGAACGCCCAGTCGACGTTGCCCTCACGCGACATCTGGTAGCGCCGCTGCAGCACCGGCTTGACCCGCTGGTGCACGGTGAAGCCCTCGGGGAGCTCGACGTGCGCATCACCGACGCGGTGCACGACCTCCAGGGGCACCGAGGTGTCGAGGTCGGTGGGGACCGACTGCTCCTGCTCCACGGAGGGGCTCGGGGCCGCCGGAGTCTTCTCCAGCTCCCTGACCTCGTTGAACACGTGCTCGAGCTGGTTGGAGAAGTCGCGCAGCGCGTGCTCGGCCTCCTCCATGGAGATGTCGCCGCGGCCGATCAGCGACTCGGTGTAGATCTTGCGGACGCTGCGCTTGGCGTCGATCACGTCGTACATCGCAGGCTGCGTCATCGACGGGTCGTCGCCCTCGTTGTGACCGCGCCTGCGGTAGCAGATCATGTCGATCACGACGTCGTTGTTCCAGCGCTCGCGGTACTCGACGGCCAGCTTGGCCACCCAGACGCAGGCCTCCGGGTCGTCGCCGTTCACGTGGAAGACGGGCGCGTCGATCATCTTCGCGACGTCGGTGGAGTACTGCGACGACCGCGCGTGCTCCGGGGCGGTGGTGAACCCGACCTGGTTGTTGACCACCACGTGCACGGTGCCGCCGGTGCGGTAGCCGCGCAGCTTCGCCAGGTTCAGCGTCTCGGCCACCACGCCCTGACCGGCGAACGCCGCATCGCCGTGCATCATCAGCGGCAGGACGCTGAAGCCGCCCTCGCCCTTGTTGAGCAGGTCCTGCTTGGCCCGGACGATGCCCTCCAGCACCGGGTCGACTGCCTCCAGGTGCGAGGGGTTCGACGCGAGGGAGACGACGGTCTCGCCGTCGCCGAACATCCGGAAGTACTTCCCCTCGGCGCCCAGGTGGTACTTGACGTCACCGGAGCCGTGGGCCTGGCCGGGGTCGAGATTGCCCTCGAACTCGCGGAAGATCTGGCTGATCGGCTTGCCGACGATGTTGGCCAGCACGTTGAGCCTGCCGCGGTGCGGCATGCCGATGACCACCTCGTCGAGCTCGTGCTCGGCTGCCTTGTCCAGCACGGCGTCCAGCAGCGGGATGACGGTCTCGCCGCCTTCCAGGGAGAACCGCTTCTGCCCGACGTACTTGGTCTGCAGGAAGGTCTCGAACGCCTCGGCGGCGTTGAGCTTGCTCAGCACGTACTTCTGCTCGGCCGGGTTCGGCTTCTGGTGCGGCACCTCGATGCGCTCCTGCAGCCAGTTGCGCTGCTCGGGGTCGGCGATGTGCATGTACTCCGTGCCGATGGTGCGGCAGTAGGAGTCGCGCAGCAGGCCGAGCACGTCGCGCAGCTTCATCCGCTCCTTGCCGCCGAAGCCGCCGACGGCGAACTCGCGGTCGAGGTCCCACAGCGTGAGGCCGTGCGAGAGCACGTCGAGGTCTGGGTGGCGGCGCTGGCGGTAGTTCAGCGGGTCGGTGTCGGCCATCAGGTGCCCGCGTGTGCGGTAGGCGTCGATCAGCTCGATGACGCGGGCGGTCTTGTCGACGGCGCCGTCCGGGATGTCCTGCACCCAGCGGACCGGCTCGTACGGCACCCGCAGCGAGCGGAAGATGTCGTCGTAGAAGGCGTCCTCGCCGAGCAGCAGCGCGTGCACCCGGCGCAGGAAGTCGCCCGACTCCGCGCCCTGGATGATGCGATGGTCGTAGGTGGAGGTCAGCGTGATGATCTTGCTGATACCGATCTCGGCGAGCCGCTCGTCGCTGGCGCCCTGGAACTCCGCCGGGTACTCCATCGCGCCGACGCCGATGATCGTGCCCTGGCCCGTCATGAGCCGCGGCACCGAGTGGTTGGTGCCCAGCGTGCCGGGGTTGGTGAGGCTGATCGTGGTGCCGGCGAAGTCCTCGGACTGCAGGTTGCCGCCCCTGGCCTTGCGCACGATGTCCTCGTAAGCCGACCAGAACTGGGCGAAGTTCATCGCCTCGCAGCCCTTGATCGAGACGACGACGAGCGAGCGCTGCCCGTTCTTGCCCGGCAGGTCGATCGCGAGCCCGAGGTTGACGTGCTCGGGCTGGACGACCGTGGGCTTGCCGTCGGTCTCGACGAAGTGCCGGTTCATCACCGGGAAGTCGGCGAGCGCCTGCACCACGGCGAAGCCGATGAGGTGGGTGAAGGAGATCTTGCCGCCGCGGGTGCGGGTGAGCTGGTTGTTGATCACCACGCGGTTGTCGGCGAGCAGCTTCGCCGGCACCGCGCGGACGCTCGTGGCCGTGGGTACGGTGAGCGAGGCGTTCATGTTCTTGACCACGGCACCGGCGGCGCCGCGCAGCGGTGTGGCCCTGCCCTCGCTGCTCACCGGGCTGGGCTTCGCGGCCTGGGAGGTGGTGCCGGCGGCCGGCTTGTCGGAGGTGCCGGTCGGCGCAGCGGAGCTCGTGGCGGGGGTCTTCTCCGCGGCCGTGCGGCCACCGGTCGCGGTGGCCGTGCCGTTGGAGGTGGTGCCGTTGGAGGTGGTGCCGTTGGAGGTGGTGCGGTTCGGGGAGGCGGTGCCCGTGCGGGAGGAGGCGGTGGGGGGCGGTGTCATCGCCTTGCGGTCGCCGACACGGCGACGCTCGGTGGACTCGGCAGGCTCGGCGGTGGGGGTGGGCGCCGGCGACGTGGGGGCGGACGATCGCGGGGCGGTGCGGGTGGCCACACCGTTGCCGGTGGGAGCACTGGTGTCGTCGGCAGGACGGTAGTCGGCGAAGAACTCGTGCCACGCCGGGTCGACCGACTCAGGGTCGTCGAGAAAGCGCTGGTACATCTCCTCGACGAGCCATTCGTTGGGGCCGAACTGGCCTGCTGGATTCGAGGTACTGCTGCTGGACACGCTGAAGACCGCCTTGATCGGATCGCTTCGTCATCGCCGAGAACTGCACCCCAGGTTAGTCCTCCCGGATCAGGAGCGGGTACCGCGCGCTGGGCCGGGCGTAGCATGTCCTGCCGCTACCCGTGCTCAGCTGCGCGGAAGCTCGCCCGGGGCGTCGACCACGGCCGTGCGTACCGCCGTGGTGCTGATCACGGTGCCTTCGGGCAGTCCGCAGCGGGAGGCCGAGCGCAGGGTGTCGCGCTCGCCCGCGAACTGGCCGTCGGCCGGGTCGATCAGCAGTTCGGTGCGGGTGCGGCCAGCGTCGTGGATGATGGCGAGGCACCCGTGCCCGTCGACGTTCGGCACCCGCTCGTCCACGTCCACGCCCTCCAGGCCGGTCAGTGCGCAGTAGAACGCCGCTCGCAGACCGGCCGGGACCAGCGCCGTGCGCAGCGTTGTGACAGCCGCGGCGAACGGCCCGAACCAGCTCCCCGGGTTGTCCTCCCGCAGGCGCGCGAGCAGCGCGGCCGAGTCGAGTGGAAGCTCCTGGATGAACTGCGGTGTCGGCGACTGCCAGCTGCCCCGGCGTGGTGTGACCGGGCCGCAGAGGTGGTCGGACTCCGCGCTGCCGTCGGTCCGGAACTCGCCGTACTGCGCCCGGAACCGGCCGACGGGCGCCACGTCCCGCAGGTCGAAGCCGTCGTCCGCCGCCTCGTGCGCCGAGCCCGTCAACCAGGTCTGGGCGCCCGTCAACTCCCGATCCAGCACCCACTCGCGCTCGGGACGGGCGGGCACCCACTGCCGGAGCCGGTGCTCGGTGATGTGCTGGTGCGGACCGAAGGTCCCCAGCCACCAGGCGTGCGTCTCGACGTACCGGTACTGGTCGGGTGCCATCGGTCGGTCGGACACGGCGATGGCAAGGTCGAGCAACGCACGCTCCTGCGGTCGTGAGGCTGGTCACCTCAGAGTGTGGCTTGATGACCCTCCGTCACTCACAGGGCCCCCCCTCGCTCAGGCGATCCATTCCTTGACCTGGGCGAGAAGCTTCAGCGGGTCGGTGCCGACCGGGCTCACGTGCAGATGGGTCACGCCGGCCGCGCGCAGCGCCGCGATGCGCTCCTGTACGTGCGACGGGGTGCCGACGAGCGTGACCTTCTCGATGAAGTCGTCCGGCAGCGCCGCGGCGGCCTCCTCCTTCTTGCCGTCGAGGTAGAGGTCCTGCACGAGCTTCGCCTCGTCGGCGTAACCCTGGCGGCGGAAGACGGTGTTGTAGAAGTTGCGGCCGCGCGCGCCCATCCCGCCGATGTAGAGGGCGTGCATGCTGCGGGCGAGCTGCCGCGCGGGCTCGAACATCTCCTCCTCGAGCGCGAGGATCCCGCCGCCGGTGATCTGCAGCGGACCGAGCTCGGGGGCGCGCTTGGCGGTGCCCGCGTCCAGTGCCGGCCCGAAGACCTCGCGCAGCTTCTCCGGCATCAGGACGGTCGGCAGCCAGCCGTCCGCGAGTTCTGCCGTCATCTCGACGTTCTTGTCGCCGAGCGATGCCACCCAGATGGGGATGTCGGGCCGCTGCGGGTGGTTGATCAGCTTGAGCGGCTTGCCCAGTCCGGTGCCCTGGCCCTCGGGCAACGGGATCGGGTAAAGGCCCTCGTTCGTCAGCCGCTCGCGACGCCACACCTTCCGGCAGATCTCGATGATCTCGCGGGTGCGGGCGACCGGCTTGTCGTAGGGGACGCCGTGGAACCCCTCGATGACCTGCGGGCCGGACGCACCGAGGCCGAGGATGGCCCGACCGCCGGAGAGCGCGTCGAGACCGGCCGCCGTCATCGCCGTCAGGGTGGGGGTGCGGCTGTAGATCGGCAGGATGCCCGAGCCGATCTGCACGCGCTCGGTCTTCGCCGCCAGGTATCCCATCATGGACACCGCGTCGAAGCTGTAGGCCTCGGCCACCCACACGACGTCCAGGCCCGCTTGCTCCATGGCGACCACCGCATCCGCGTTCCGGATCGGGTCGTCGCTGTACTGGAGTTGTGTCGAGAGCAGCATCGGGCTAGCCAACACAGGGGTTACTGGTGAGTCAAGCACGCTGATTCGATCGCTCCTGCCAAGGGATTCGAGCCCGTCCGAATCGGGCCGTCCCTGATCAGCTGCGCAGGTGCTCGTCGAAGAACTCGATCGTCCGGTCCCAGGCGACCCGCGCCGAGGTCTCGTCGTACAACGAGGGGGCGTCCCAGTTGGAGAAGGCGTGCCCGGCGTCGTAGTGGAGCACGGTGGCGTCCTGTCGCCCGGCCACGGCCCGCTCGACGGCGTCGATGTCCTCCCCGGTGATGAACGGGTCGCGGTCGCCGTAGTGGAAGAGGATCGGGCACTCGATCCGCTCCGCCAGCCCGAGCATGCCCTTGATCCCGGAGCCGTAGTAGGAGACCACGGCGGTCGGCCCGTGGCCGTCCACGCGGGAGGTGGCGGCGAAGAGGTAGGCGAGCGTGCCGCCGAGGCAGAACCCCACGCCGCCCACCCGGCCGTTGCAGTCGGGCATCGCGCGCAGGTGCGCGAAGGTGGAGGTGATGTCGGCACCCGCGAGGTCGAGGTCGAGCTGCCCGCCGCGCTCCATGCCGTCGGCCATGCCGGACTCGTCCTTGCGCTCGAACCGGGGCTCGATCCGCCAGAACATGTCGGGGGCCAGCGCCAGGTATCCGGCGGCGGCGAGCCGCTCCGCCAGGCCGCGAATGTTGTCGTTGATGCCGAAGATCTCCTGGAAGATCAGCACGCCGGGCGCGGGCCCGGCCTCCGGGACCGCGCAGAACGCGTCGAAGACACCCCCGTCCGCGGCGGTGATCTTCTCGTAGTGGGAGCTGACCATGGTGCGCAGCCTAGCTACTTCGACCTGAAGAAGGCCGATCGCTCGAATCAGGCGGCTGGTAGTCGACCCGGACCAGGGTGTTGATCTCCGTTCGGGGGTCGATCACGCAGCGAGGGTCGAGATCTTGACGAGGTTGTGGGCCAGGACCCCGTGTCCGGCCCAGATCTGGGCCCCTTCCAGGTCATCCAGGCGCGTGCGGTCCCACCCGTAGCCTCGTTTGAGGGTGCTGATGCGGGCTTCGCTGCCGGTGCGCCACTTGACGGTTCTGCGGAACGCGCGGCGGTGTTCGTGGGCTTGGCGGGCCTTGCCGGGTCTGCCCTTGCGGGGGATGACCACGGTGCGCACCCCGAGGTCGTGCAGCTCGTTCTCGACCTTGGCTTCGCCGTAGCCGCGGTCGGCGGTGACGGTGCGCGGCCGCCGCCCGGTGCGGCGGATGACCCGGCCGACCGCGGGAGCGAGTTGCGGCGCATCGGGCGGGTTGCCGCGTTCGACGGTGTGGTCGACGACGATGCCGTCGACGTTGTCGAGGACCTGGGCCTTGTAGCCGAACTCGACCGGCCGGCCGAGCCGGCCTTTCGCGATCGGGCGGGCATCGGCGTCGTGCAGGCTCACCCGGCGGGTCGCCCCGTCCGGGGTGGTGCCAGACAGGCGTTGGCGGGTCTGCGCGGTGATCCGGCGGGTCGCGTCCAGCAGGGCGGCGAGGTCGTTCACGGCCCGGCGGAGCCGGCCGCGGCGGCGCCCGGCGGCCGGGTCACGAGCATCGGCGGCGGCGAGCTGGGCGGCCTTGGCGTCGGCGCGTCGCAGCGCCCGGCGGGCATTGACCAGCAACTGCTCGGCCTCAGCGGCGGCCTTCCCGGCCAGCCCTGCCAGCTCGCCGGTGATCCGGCGAACCACGGCCTGGGCTTCGTCGCGGGTCTACGCGCTACGCAGCCGCAGCTTCGCCCCGATCTCCCGGGCCCGCCGACCGGCCGAGCGGCTCCGATCACGGACCTTGGTGCGGGTGGCTCCGCCCGCGGCCTGCACCCGACGCCCGGCCGCGGCGATCCGCCGAACCGCCTTGGCCAGCAACCCGGAGTCGGTCGGATAGGCCACATCGGCCGGGACCACGGTGGTGTCCGCGCGCAGCCGCGAGGTGCGCAGCAGCTTCGCCTCGGCGGCCTTGGCCAGCAGCGCCTCGTTGCAGCCCTCGACAGCGGCCGTCCCGCAGCGGGTGGTGAGCTTCATCAGCGTGGTCGAGTGCGGCACCCGCCCGTCGATCGGGATCCGGCAAAACCGCCGCCAGGTGATCGAGTCGGCGACCTCTCGGCACAGCGACTCGTAGCCGAGCTTGTAGCGGAACTTGAGGAACATCAGCCGCAGGTAGACCTCCATCGGCGTGGACGGCCGGCCCAGCCGCGGGTCGAACAACGATACGAACGGGGCGAAGAACGCCGGATCGTCCAGCAGCGCGTCGACCCGGGCCAGCTCCTCGGGCAGCCGCAGCACCTCGTCGGGCAGCACCGCCTCCCACAGACTCACCTCGAGTGCGCGCGTCCGCAGCATCAGGCCCCGTTTCCCCAGCTCACCACCCTGCCGAGCCATTCTCCCGTTCATCCGACGGTGATCGCGGGAGGCGCGCCGACACATCAGCGCAGGTCAGAAGCCCGACACGCCCCTACTTCTTCAGGTCGAAGTAGCTAGGCTGCCGACGTGAGGTTCCGCGTCGTCCCGGCCGCGTACGTCCTCCCCCTCCGGCGCGTGGGACGGACCGACGAGGTGCTCCTGCAGCTGCGATGCGGCACGGGCTACATGGACGGGCACTGGGCGGCGGCCGCGGCGGGTCACGTCGAGGCCGACGAGTCGGTGCACGCAGCCGCGTGCCGCGAAGCCGAGGAGGAGCTGGGCATCGGCCTCGTCCCCGCCGACCTCGTGCCGCTCACCGTGATGCACCGCACGCACGGCAACCACCGCGCGATCGACGAACGGGTCGACTTCTTCTTCTCATGCCGCACCTGGACGGGGGAGCCTCGGCGCGTGGAGCAGGCGAAGTCGGCGGATCTGCGCTGGTGCAGCCTCGACGACCTGCCGGAGCCGGTGGTGCCGCACGAGCTTTTCGTGCTGGCGGGGCTGCGGAGAGGGGA
>DASRSC010000037.1:0-8949 GCA_035695525.1 Pseudonocardia sp.
GGCTCCGAGGAGCCCATGTCCACCAGCAGCGTGCCCGGGACGAGCGCGTCGAGCAGTCCGTCGGTCAGCACGGCCTCGACCACCTTCGAGTCCGGCAGCATCAGCACCACGACCGACAGGTCCCCGCCGACGTCCGGAACGACCTCGGCCGGCTTGTCGACGACCGTCACGACGTCCGCGAGCGCCTTCCGCGGCGCGGCGGCCACGTCGTGGGCGCGCACCACCACCCCGGCTGCGGCGAGCCGCCGGACCATCGGGTCTCCCATCCGCCCCAGCCCGACGAACCCGACGGCACTCCCAGCCTGCTCAGGCATGGCTCACCCCGGTGCGCTCCGCGGCGAGCTCGCCGAGCACCCGCTCGGCCACCCGGAACGACTCGAGCGCCGCGGGCGCACCGCAATAGACCGCGGCCTGCAGGAGCGCCTCCTGGATCTCCGTCTCGGTGCATCCGTTGGTCACGGCGCCCCGCACGTGCACACCCAGCTCGTGGTTGCGGTTCAGCGCCGTGAGCATCACGAGGTTGAGGAGGCTGCGGGTGCGCCGGTCGAGGCCCGGCCGACTCCAGATCTCGCCCCAGGCCGCACTGGTGACGAACTCCTGCACCGGACGGGAGAAGTCGCTCACCCCAGCCAGCGACCGGTCGACGTGGGCCTCGCCCAGGACCTCCCGGCGGATCGCCAGTCCTCGCTGGTACCGATCGTCGGTCATCGTTCACCCTCCGGCGCCAGCGCGGCGCGGTACTCGTCCTCGTCGACCTCGTCCAGCCAGACGGCCGGGCCCAGGGACACGGCGAGGTGCGTCATCACGGTGTCGACCGTTCCGCCGTGCCAGTGCCGCTCGTCCGGCGGCACCCACACCACGTCGCCTGCCCGGATCACCTGTGGCAATTCACCATGCGTGCACACCCAGCCCCGGCCGGCGGTCACCACAAGGATCTGGCCCCGCGAGTGGCGGTGCCAGTAGGTGCGCGCGCCGGGGGTGAAGGTCACCGAGTTGATCGTGTTGCCCTCAGGGGTGGTGGGCAGCACCGGGTCGCCCCACACCGTGCCGGTGAACGTGTCACCGCGGGCCTGCGTGGGGGTGGAGTCGGGGGCGCGGCCCCGGACTATCTGCATCGTTCATCCCTTCGTTGTGTCCGTCGACGCTGGTGCCCCCCGCACATCACCGATCGCGTCCAGTACGCGGTTGCCCATCTGGTCGCCATAACCGAAGTTCTCTCCACCCCCAAGCTCGCGAGCGGGCCCCGCGGCATTGAGGAGCTTGCCTGCGCCTGCCCCGGCAGCACCCCGGCTTCGTCGCGCACGACCGAGTCGACGAACAACATTGCGATCAACGATGCTGGCCGGAGCGCCGTCTCCGTCAGGAGCGCGCCGCGATGCGGGCGTCTTGCACGGTGGTGTCCCACGCCCCCGCTCCGCCGGAGGGACGGACGCTGTTGACGACGATCGAGGCGCCCCCGTCGACCGAGATGACCTCGCCGGTCGTGTACGCGGCATCGTCGCTCAGCAGGAAGGCGACCACCGACGCGATCTCCTCGGGGTTTGCCACCTTGCGCATCGGGGTGGTCGAGGCGCGCTTCACCATGTCACCCCCTCCACCCGGGCCGCGCCCTGGTCCGAAGAGCGCGGTCGGCACGAGGCCGGGCGCGATGGCGTTCACCCGCACCCCGAGCGGTCCGCCATAGGCTGCCGCATTGCGCATCAAGCCGAGCACGCCGTGCTTCGAGGCGTGGTCTGGGAGGAGGTCCGACCTGCCCCGCAGGGTCGCGATGGAACCGGTGACGACGATCGCGCCACCGCTGCCCTGCAGGAAGTACTGGCGGAACGCGGCCCGCAGGCCGAGGAACGTCCCCCGCAGGTTCATCGCGATCAGGCGGTCGAACTCCTCGGCGCCGAGGTCCGGCAGGGCAGCGGCGGAGCCGGGGATCCCCGCGTTGAGGTGGTGCAGGTCGACGCGGCCGAACCGCTCCACCGCGGCGTCCATGTACCGCTCGACGTCCTCCTCGTGGGACACGTCCGCCTGCACGCCGATCGCCTCGCCCCCGAGCCGGCCGGCCAGCGCCGAGGCGCGATCGCCGTCGAGGTCGACGAGCACGACGGAGGCACCGTCGCGCGACAACCGGGATGCAATGGCGCTACCGATCCCGCCGGCGGCACCGGTGACTACCGCGACTCGACCCGACAGGGACTGGACCGGCATACCGACTCCTCACTTCGCAACACGCTTGCCCGACTGTATGACAATCAGACAGGCTTTGCCACACTGGGAGCGGGCCTAGGGTTTGCCGGCCTACCAGCGGCCGTCGGGCCAGGTGGATCGGCTCTAGCTTGTCGAGGAGCCGGCGAAGGTCAGTTGGCGGCAGTGGCGAGCGCGTGGCCCGAGCTGCGCACCGCTTCGATGCCCGCGCCGGCGGCGGCGCCGACGTGGGCCACCATGGCGTCGGCTGCGTCGCGTGCGTCCCGCGCCTCGACGGCCTCGACCAGCTCGCGCAACTCGCCGACCGCCTCCGACGGCCGGTCAGGGCCGGACGCCAGCGAACTCGCACGCAGCAGGCTCACGCGGGCGTGCAGCTGCGAGAGGGTGGCCCGCAGAGCAGAGTTGCCCGCCCCGGTGAGCAGCACCTCGTACAGCACATCCTTCGCCCTGAGCACGGCCACCGTGCCCTCCTGCCGCTCGACCACGCCCTCGAGTTGCGTGAACGCGCGGCGTAGAGCCACCACCTGTGCGTCCGTCGCGCGCTCCACGAATCTCTTTGCGAGATGCCCCTCGAGGACCTCGCGGATCTCGTAGAGCTCCTCGGCCTCCTCGGGCGTGAGCGAGACGACGACGGCGCCCTTCTGCGGAATCGTCTTGACCAGACCCTCGGCCGCCAGCTCGCGCAGCACCTCACGGATGGTCGTGCGGGAGACCCCGGTCATGTCGATCAGCTCGCGCTCGATCAGGCGCTGCCCCGGCGCGAAGCGAAAGCTCAGGATGGCTTCACGCAGAACCTCGAGCACCTGGCTCCGCAACGGCGCTGCCACGCGGCCGATCTGCGAGGCGAGACTCGCTACCTGTCCGCTACTGGCTTCGCTCACCGGCTTAGCGTACGGCATGATCGTCATACGAGCAGCGGATTCTGCGCGAGAACGTATCGGACGAACTATCGCGGACCGGGCACCGACCTACCCTAGCGCCGGCGAGATCGTGATGGGGATCGCGATGATCGAGACGAGCCGCGCCGCCGCACCCCGCCGTAGTCATGCCCGGACCGGGGTGGAGCCGGTTGCGGCTTGCGTCGGCGAGCAGCACCTGCGCTTCGGCGTCGCAGGCGAAAGGTTCGGCCGTGGCCTGTGGGATCTCGGCGCGGGCCGCCGGGGTGAGCCGGCCGGGAGGAGTTGCGCCCCACCAACCTCCGGAACTCGGCGGCGAACAGGACCGCTGTGCCACCGCGCCTCGGAGACGAGAGTGCAACCCCGAGCACCTCAGCCGCCACCGACCTCAGGGAGAGAAGGTGAGCTCCGTCGTCCGGCGGGGCATCAGCAGCAGGCCCACCACGCTCAGGGCGGCGACGCCGACCATCCACAGAAAGACGTGGTGGGTGGCGTCGTAGAGGGCGCTGCGGACGAACACCGCGGTGGGCGACGTCGGGTCCGTGTGGCCGCCGAGGACGAGGCTGGTGGCGTCGGCGCTCGGCGGGAGGTGTCCCGCGACCTCGGCGGGAGGGTGTGCGAATCGGTCGGCGAGGGTGGCGTTGGCGATGGCGCCGAACACCGCAGCGCCCACGGCGCTGCCCATCGAGCGGCTGAACATGTTCGTGCCGGTCACGACGCCTCGGCGGTCCCAGCCGACGGTCGACTGCACGGCCACGAGCGTGGGGCTCGCGGCGGCACCGAGACCGATGCCGAGCACGAAGGACGCGGCAGCGGCCTCCCACACGGCCGCGTCGATCGGCAGCAGGCTGATCAGCACGGCTCCGAGGATGATGAAGACGCTGCCGATCAGCCCGGTGTCCCGGAAGCCGATCCGCATGTAGATGGGGCCAGCGACGGACGCCGCGATGGGCCATCCGATGGTCAGTGCCGCGAGCGTGAAGCCCGCCACGAGCGCGCCAGTACCGATGACGCCTTCGACGAAGGTGGGCAGATAGGAGCTCAGGCCGATCAGCAGGGCGCCGACGACCAGGGAGACCAGGTTCCCGCCTACGAGGGTGCGGCGACTGAACACCCACAACGGCAGCACGGGCTCGGCCGCCCGGCGCTCGACGAGGACGAAACCGACCAGCATCACCACACTCAGGGCGAAGACCAGCACGCTCTGCACCGAGCCCCACTGCCAGGCCACACCGCCTTCGAGCAGGCCGAGGATCACCAGTGAGCAGCCGAGGGTGAGCAGTGTGGCGCCCAGGTAGTCGATGTGGTGCTTGCGCCGCACGACGCGTTCCGTGAACTTCGCGGCCAGCGTCAGTACCGCGATCGCGCCGAGCGGGAGGTTCACGAAGAAGATCCAGCGCCACGACAGGTACTCCGCGAAGACCCCGCCGAGGGTCGGGCCGACGACCGACGCGATCGCCCACACGCTGGCGAGATAACCCTGCACGCGGGCGCGTTCCTCGACCGTGTACATGTCACCGACCATCGTCAGGCTGATCGGCATCACAGCTCCGGCACCGATGCCCTGGATCGCCCGCGCCCCGATGAGCACCGGCATGCTCCACGCCGCGCCGCAGAGCACCGAACCGAGCAGGAACACCCCGATGCCGAAGAACATCACCGGCTTGCGGCCCAGTACGTCAGCGAACTTGCCGTACAGCGGCACGGTCACCGCCTGCGTGAGCAGGTAGATCGAGAACAGCCAGGGGAACTGCTCGAACCCGCCGAGGTTGCTGACAATCGACGGCACCGCAGTGGCGATGATCGTGCTGTCGAGAGCCACCAGCCCGGTACTCAGCATGACCGCGATGAGAACTGGCCCGCGTTCCGAGCGGAGGCCGATTCCCTTCGCAATGGTCGGGACCGCGTTGGTCACGGTGGGGCACTCCTTGAGAGCTGCGGGGGCATCGCGACTACTTCGCAATGCTAGATATTTTACGCTGCTCCGCCCCGTGCCCCGGTGATACAGCGGGCGTGATGGTCGAAAGAACTCTCACATCTCGCTGCCCAGCGGTCCCCCGGCCGAGCGTCGCGCGCAGCCCGCGTGCTCGACCGCCTCGTGCCGCCACGACGAGTCGGCTGGTGCCCGCACCGACGCGAGGATCGCAACGCCCGCCATACCGGCCGCGCCCATCGAGCGCACACCGCGTCGATCAGGCGCGAACTCGTTCGATCTCCGCGGCAGCGGCCCGGTCGACGGTGTGCAGCAGTGCCGTCACCTCCCGGGGGCTGCGGCCGGGGTCGTCGTTCCAGCGGGTGAGGTCACGGACGTGGGCGGTGCGGACGGGCGGGGCCGGGCACCAGCGCACGGGCTCGCGCTCGTCGCCGTAGAGCGTGTGCCAGGTCAGGTCGAGCGCCCGCTGCACGGGTTGGGAGTGCAGTGCGGCAAGCCCCCCGCCCGCGTGCACGATCGCTCCGACCAGGCAGGCGCCGGTCACCGGCCGGCCCTCCATCCGCTGCACGTTCTGCGCGGTGACCGCCCGCTCCTGACCCTGCTCGT
The DNA here is from genome assembly GCA_035695525.1 of Pseudonocardia sp. GTDB lineage: Bacteria > Actinomycetota > Actinomycetes > Mycobacteriales > Pseudonocardiaceae > Pseudonocardia. Next base: position 5,632 of record DASRSC010000037.1, read on the forward strand.
CGCGGTAGGCGAACCAGCTGTCCTGGACCCAACCGGACCGGACCACGGTGCGTGCGCCGGCAACGAGGGATCGGATGTGGTGGAGCTCCGCCAGGTGTGCGGCGAGGCGATCCTGGTGGGCGAGGCGCCGCCGTTCACGCATCCGCTCCCGCCACGGGAGCCGATGCTCCGCGGGTTGGGCTTGCCGGGGTCGTGCGGTCATGAGGTCGAGCGTCACAACGGTCTCCTTCCGACGGGATCAGGCCAGTAAATATCCAGGTGGCAAGGTCCTCAACCGACAGATTCGGCACCACCCCTCGGCAGCGGGAGCGATGAGAGATCACGAGCAGGGGCTCCAACCCGGGCAGCCCGCGGTCGTGCTGGGCCTCGGCACGATCAGGCTGCAGGTCAGGCAGGTCCTGCCGGCGACCCGGACGGCTGAGTCGGTTCAGCGCTCCGGGGCGGCGTCGGGGATCCACGATCCGTGGAAGCCCGACGGCACCCCTCGGGGCAGGGTGACGGTGGCGACCGGCGCCCCGGCCACGTCGGTGGCATCGAGCACGAGCAGCTCGGACGCGCTGCCGTCGCGGCGGGTGACGATCGACAGCAGCCAGCCCTCGTCCTCGGCCCGGCCGGGTGCGGCAGCGGGCACGAAGACCGCCTCGCCCGCTACGTGGTCGGGCCCGAGCTCGTGGGCCGACGTGGTGCCATGCTGCGCGTCGAAGCGGATGATCGCGTTGTCGCCGCTCGCCAGGCCGGCGTCGCCCACCGCGTACAGGTAGCGCCCGGCCCGTCCGGCGCGGTCGTCGTCGACTGTGGGGAACTCGATGCCGCGCTCGTCGAGAGGCGTCTCGGTCACCGCCCCGGACACCGGGTCGAGAGTGAAGCGGTGCAGCCGCGCGAGGCCTGAGGCGGCAGCAGTCGCGGCGGGGCCTGCCGGGTCGGTGGCTTCGGCACCACCGAGCGGTCCCCACAGGGCGACGATGTCGGCGCGTGCGTAGCGGGCGACGTCGAGCACGATCCGCCCGGCCGCGTCCTCGTGCGCGTTGCCCACGTGGAAGACGTAACAGGGGTCGATCTCGAACCAGCGCACCTCACCGGGACGGTCCAGCCGCATGACGCCGAGCCGGGCGCCGTACTCGTCGCTCCAGTCGAAGGGCATGCCCTTGCGCAGCTGGAACGTCATGGGCAGGTCGAGGAACACCGCGTGGTGCTCGGTGACCGCGAAGTCGTGCATCATCGTCGGGCCCGGTACCTCGATCGGGACGGTCTCGACGAGCTGCCCGTCGGCTGCGAGCCGGTGATAGGTGACGTAGGGCGGCGTGAAGCCGTAGCCGAAGAAGTGCAGCTCGCCGGTGGTCGGGTCGGTCTTCGGGTGCGCGGTCATCGCCGTGGTGAGCGCGCCCCCGAAGTCGCAGGGTCCGACGGTGTCCAGCTCGTCCGTGACCTCGTAGGGGAAGCCGTTCTCGACCAGCGCGAGGATCTTCCCGGCGTGCCCGATCACGTGCGTGTTGGCGACGACCGCCGTGCGGTCGAGCGTGCCGTCGAGCCGGATGAAGGGGCGCCCGGCGAGCGCGCCGGTGCGGACCCAACGGTTGCGGTACCAGTCCGCACGACCGTCGCGCAGCCGGATGCCGTGCAGCATGCCGTGGCCGGTGAACCAGTGCCCCGGGTCCTCGCCGGGCATCGGGTTCGGGCCGTTCCGCAGGTAGCGACCCGTCAGCTCGGCCGGCAGGGCACCGGTGACCGGCAGCTCGCGGGCGTCGATCTCGTCGGGGACCGGAGCGAGGTGTCCGGCCAGGTAGATCGGAGCGGTGCTGGTGCTCATCGGGAATCCCTTCGTCGCGAGAACCCGACTGTCCCCCTCGTGGTCGAAACATGTCAATAGTGACAGGTCGAAATCGTCATATAAGATCTCCTCATGTCGTTGCCGCACGCGCTGCTCGGGTTGCTCGCCGTCGAACCCGCGAGCGGCTATGCACTCACGAAGGCGTTCGAGACGGACCTGGGCCGTTACGCCTGGCACGCGGGCCACACGAGCATCTACCCCGAGCTCGGCCGGCTCGCCGAGCAGGGACTGGTCGAGGTCACGGCCGAAGGCCCGCGGGGCAGCCGGACCTATGCCGTCACTCCCGCGGGGCGTGCCGAGCTGCGGTCCTGGCTACTGGACGACCCGGCGGGGCACAGCCGGAGGGTGCGCAACGAGCAGGTGCTCCGGATGTTCCTGCTGTCGGCGCTCGACCCCGCCGACGCACGCATCGCACTCGCCAGGATCGCGGAGAACACCGCGGCAGGCGTGGCGGAGCTCCGCCGGGTCAGGACGGCACATGCCGACAAGCCCCTCATCGGCCGGGAGGGGTTCGGGCAACTGGCCGCGGAGTACGGGCTGCGCCAGTACCAGGCCGCGCACGACTGGGCGATCTGGGCCATGACGCAACTCGACGAGAACACGGAGTCGGTCGGCCTGGAGCGGTAGGCCAGGTCGGTGTCCGAGCCACGGCTGGCACTGTCCGGCTGGTCACCCGTTCCTCCGCCTAACGATCCCCGGCCCGGCGGCCCGGCGGGCGCCCGCCGGCGCGGCTGGACCAAGGACGAGGAGGTCCCGTCGGTGGTCGAGTTCGAGCCGGCGCCGGATCACCGCCCTCTGGTGACCTACCTCGGCTCCGCGCGTGAATCCGCGCCGTAGGCCGGCGCCCTCCGCGGGAGCGAGCGGGAAATCAAACCGTGACAGCGTGTGGTCAGCGCGTCGTAGTCGCCGCCGTGCCGTCGGCGAGCAGGTGGAGGACAAGTGCGACGGCGAGCGCTACGGAGAGCACGACGTCCACGACCGCCGTGGTCCTGATCTTCGGGCCCGACGTGGTCGAGGCGAGAGCGACGAACGCGAGCATGCTCGCCAGTCCGGCGACCATGGCGGGGAGCCGCCACGACGGGACGAACGCCGCGCCCACGAGAGCGGCACCGAGCAACCCGAGCAGCACCGCGCGGTGGCGCATGAGCACGAGCAGACCGGGATCGGTGATCGGGACGCCGTACAGGCCGGCGAGTCGGCGGGCCCCGACGACGCCCACGATGGGGAGCCCATTGGCCAGGCCGGTGACGAGCAGGATGACAACCGCCGCGATCTCCACGCCGATCATCGTGGGCGCTCGTGGCGCGACCGATCAATGATCTCCGAGGTCATGGAGAGCCGGTGGGCTCACGAGCCGAGCAGCTCCGCCCGCAGCATCGCGGCGGCGTCGGCCATGGCCCGCATCCAGCCCTCCGCGCCGGCGCGGGGCAGGCACCTCCCCGATCACGACGTGGGCGGCGTCCGGTCCGCTCCGCCCACCCGGAGGTCCC
>DASRSC010000038.1:0-24982 GCA_035695525.1 Pseudonocardia sp.
CCGACGGCGTGGTGCAGGAGGTCCGATGACGAGGAAGCGGTACGAGGACCTGACCCGGGCGGGCCGCAACCGCGTGGTGACAGCGACCCTGCTGCGGGCCGTCGCATCGGCCGCGCTGCTGGTGCTGGTGTACTACTTCGCTCCGCTGGACGCGGCGCTCAACGCCGACACCGTGGTCTGGTTCGTGTTCGCGCTGGTGCTCGTCGGCGCGGTCATCGCCTGGCAGGTGCGGGCCATCCTCCGGTCCGACGTCCCACGGCTGCGCGCGATCCAGGCCGTGGCGATCGGCATCCCGATGCTCCTGCTGGTGTTCGCCGCGGTGTACCTGCTGATCGACACCGACCGGCCGGGCAGCTTCACGGAGCCGCTGAGCCGCACCGATGCGCTCTACTTCACTCTCACCGTCTTCACCACGGTCGGTTTCGGGGACATCACCCCGAAGAGCGAGCTCGCCCGGATCATCACCATGACCCAGATGGTCGTGGGGCTGATCGCCGTCGGGCTCGTCGCGAGGATCCTGTTCAGCGCGGTGCAGATCGCGGTGGCGCGGCGAAACGGCGCTGGTCCGCTCGGGCCGGCCGCCCCGGACCACGATGACGCCCGACAGCCGGACCCTTCCCCCGACACCGACGCCGCGGGAAGCGGATGAGCCCGAGCGACCCTGACGAACGTGCCTGTAGCACTTCACCTTTGGTCGGTGATGCGCCTACCGTCGCCACGGCGGGCGCCCAGAGAGTCGAGGCGTCGCGGGCCGGCGACGTGACCGAGAGTCTTCGCCCCGTCGGCACCGACCGACCGCATGGATCTGGTCCAACAGGGAGGTCCTGACGTGAGTCAGCCAACGGTGGATCCAACGTTCTACAGGTCCCCGGCCGAGGCCGCGGCTGCGCCGGTCGAGGAGCTCGCGTACGTGGCGGCATTCGACCGCGGCGGCACGACGAACGACGCGATGACCGTGGTCGATCTGAACCCGGACTCGGACACGTACGGGAAGGTCGTCGGCTGGACCGACATGCCCACGGTGGGCGACGAGCTGCACCACTTCGGCTGGAACGCCTGCAGCAGCGCGCTCAAGCACGAGGGCCACGACATGGACGGCCTCGCCCGCCGGTACCTGCTCGTCCCCGGCCTGCGGTCGTCCAACATCCACGTCCTCGACACCGGCCCGGACCCGCGCAACCCCACTCATGTCAAGACCATCGACAGGGCGGACCTCTCGGCCAAGGCCGGCTACTCCCGCCCGCACACCCTGCACTGCGGGCCCGACGGGGTGTTCCTCACCTGTCTGGGCGGCCCGGAGGGGAACGACGACGGGCCGGGTGGCATCGCTCTGCTCGACCACGAGACGTTCGACGTGGTGCGGGCGTGGGAAACGGATCGCGGCCCGCAGCATTTCCACTACGACGCCTGGTGGCACCTCAACCAGAACGTGCTGATCTCCAGCGAGTGGGGCAGCCCCTCGATGATCGAGGACGGGCTCGTCCCCGAACTCCTCCTGGGTCAGAAGTACGGCCACGCCATCCATTTCTGGGACCTCGCAACGGGCCGGCACCAGCAACGGGTCGACCTGGGTGCCCAGCACCAGATGGCGCTGGAGGTCCGCCCCGCGCACGACCCGGACGCCACCTGGGGATTCGTCGGGGTGGTGGTCTCCACCGAGGACCTGTCCGGATCGGTCTGGCGCTGGTTCCGTGACGGCGACGAATGGAAGGTGGAAAAGGTCATCACCATCCCGGCCGAACCGGCCGACCCGGACGTGCTGCCCCCTGCACTGAAGCCGTTCGGCGCGGTGCCCCCGCTCGTCACCGACATCGATCTGTCCGTCGACGACCGCTTTCTCTATGTCTCCTGCTGGGGGATCGGTGAGATGAAGCAATTCGACGTCAGCGACCCCGCCCACCCGAGGCAGACCGGGTCCGTCCGGCTCGGTGGCATCGTCGACCGCGCACCACACCCCGCGCGGCCGGACGTACCGATCGCGGGCGCACCCCAGATGGTGGAGGTCAGCCGCGACGGGCGCCGCGTCTACTTCACGAACTCGCTCTACGGCGCGTGGGACGACCAGTTCTACCCCGACGGCGTCGGGGCGTGGATGGCCAAGCTCGACGCCGATCCCGACGGCGGCCTGAGCATCGACGAGAACTTCTTCCCGCACGGCGAGGAGTTCCGCGGTCGGCGGGTGCACCAGATCCGGCTGCAGGGCGGCGACGCATCGTCGGACTCCTACTGCTACCGCTGACTACCGGAGAGCGGATGGCAGGCGTGCCGCCTCAGCTGGTGCGGCGCGCGATCACGTCACGGATCGCGCTCAGATGCTCGTTCATCGCGGCCGCCGCAGCGTCCGCGTCGCGGGCCAGTACTGCCTGGTAGATCGCCTGATGGCCCTCAAGCGAGCGCAGCCTGCCCTCCGGCGTGGCGTGCGAGTGCCTGCGCAACGTCTCGGTCCACCGGCTCGTCATCGTGCACAGCGCTACGAGCAGCGGGTTCTGTGCCGCGTGCGCCAGCAGCAGGTGGAACTCGACGTCCAGCTGCAGGGACATGTCCGCATCAGGGTGCAGCGCCGAGCGGGTCAGCACGTCCTCCAGCTGCACGAGATTGGACGGCCCTGACCGTACCGCAGCCGCCGAGGCGATCCGGGGCTCGACGATCAGCCGCAGCTCTGTGGCGTCGTCCAGCGTGACGTCGGTGCCGTCCAGCTCGGAGTACAACTCGGTGACCGACTCCGTCTGCTCGGCGACGATCGTGCCCCGCCCCGTGCGCCGCTCCACCAGGTTCTTGGCTTCCAGCTCGTGCATCGCCTCGCGCAGCGAACCCCGGGACACCGACAGTGTCGCGGCCAGCTCCCGCTCCGGGGGCAGCCGCTCCCCCGGCCTCAGCACGCCCGTCGCGATCAGCCGCTCGAAATGCGCCGCAAGCTGGACGCTGACGCTGCGGGCGCGTTGGGGCATGGGGGGCACCGAGGCTGGCTGCACGGTCTGAGCATAGAGCCAGGGCAACCCCATATGGTCCCTTCGTCAGACCAGTGTTCCACCACTGTCCGTCGCGTTTCTGCGCGGTAAATATCAGGTCAGATCCCTGATCATGCCCGATTTCGCGGTGGAGACCGCCATACAGTGCCTTGGTCCGACCAACGGACTAATGATCCGCTGTCGCCACCTCGAAGGACTCCTCCGCCATGTTGAACCGGCTGCTCCGGCCCGCCGCGCTCCTCGCCTCGGCCGGTGCCATCACCCTGCTGGCGACCGCCTGCGGTGGCGGCTCACCCGCCACCTCCGGCAACGCCCCCGCCTACCCCGCGCTCGCGTCGTCGCCGACCTGCTCCCAGCTGCGCACGCAGAATCCCGACCTGGCCGGCAAGACGCTGACGAACGCGATCAACCCGCACACGCCGGGGTACGAGTCGATCTCGGTGTCCGACCCCACGAAGTACGAGGGCTTCGACATCGACCTCGGCGAGGCCATCGGTGAGTGCCTCGGCTTCAAGGTCAGCTACCTGCCGGTGGCCTTCGACGCGATGCTGCCGACCCTGCAGAGCGGGCAGGCCAACTTCATCATCTCCGACATCTACGCGACCAAGGAACGGGCCGCCTCGGCGGACTTCATCACCTACTCGAAGGTCAACGACGGCGTGCTGGTCGCCGCCGGCAACCCGAAGAAGCTCACCGGCATCGACGACTCGCTCTGCGGCACCACCACCGCGCTGAACAAGGGCTTCGTCGAGGTGCCGTTGGTGGATGCGCAGAGCGCCAAGTGCCAGGCGGCCGGCAAACCGCCCGCGCAGACTGCATTGTTCGACAACAACGCCGACTGCGTGCAGGCGATCCTGTCCGGCCGGGCGGACTCCTACATCAACGACGTCAACACGGTGGCCCGATTCGTCAAGGACCAGCCCGACAAGCTGGCCAGGGCCACCGCCGTGACCCTGCCCTACTCGATCGGCATCGCCGTGCCGAAGGGCCAGCTCCCGATCCGCAACGCCTTCACCGCCGCACTGACCGAGATCCAGAAGAGCGGCCTGCAGACTCAGCTGTCCAAGAAGTGGGAGCTGGACGAGTCCGCGATCGAGGCGCCGTCGCTCGTCACCGCGAGCTGATCGAGCTGATGGAGAGCTTCCTGCACTACCTGTCCATGCCCTACCTGCTGACCGGGATCCTGATCACCCTGCAGGCGACGGCACTGGGCTTCTTCGGCGGGTTCGCCCTGGGCCTGCTGCTCGCAGGCATGGCGCTGAGCAGGAACCGCGTGGTCTCCGGGGTCGCGCGCACTTACAGCGTGATCTTCCGGGGCACCCCGCTGGTGCTCCAGCTCGTGTTCGTGTTCACCGCGTTGCCGCACGCAGGCGTCGTGCTGAGCCCGATCATGGCGGCCGGGGTCGCCCTTGCCGCGAACGAGGCCACCTTCTTCGCCGAGATCTTCCGCTCCGCGGTGCTCGGCGTGGACAAGGGGCAGACCGACGCGGCCCGCGCGGTCGGGCTGCGGCCCGGGACCGTGCTGCGCCGGATCATCGGGCCGCAGGCGGCGCGTGCGGCCATCCCCGCGATCGGCAGCGAAGCGGTCTCCACCATGAAGAACTCCGCACTGGCCTCGATCATCGCCGTCCCGGAGCTGACCCTGCGCAGCAACCAGCTGGCGTCGGCCACGTTCGACTACTTCAGCATCTTCTTCGCGTCCGGCGTGATGTACCTGATCCTCACCGGTGCGATCACCGGCCTGCAGCTGACCATCGAGCGTGCTCTCGACCTCAGCCGCGTCGGGAGACGCGGCCGCGGGCGCCCGGCAGTACCGAGCACGGTCAACGGTGCCTCCGTCATCGAGACGCCACTCGCCACGAAAGAGCTGACCGCCACAAGAAAGGTGAACGGCGCCGTGTCGCGGGCCGAGGCCGTCGGCCGGGCCAGGGTCGCGCTGACCATCAACGATGTCCACAAGGCGTTCGCCGACCACGAGGTGCTACGCGGTATCGACCTCGAGATCCGCAAGGGCGAGGTCGTCGCGTTGCTCGGTCCCAGCGGATCGGGCAAGAGCACGCTGCTGCGTCTGATCAACCACCTGGAGACCCTGGACACGGGCAAGATCTCGTTCGACGGCATCGAGGTCGGCTACCGGGACGCCGGCGTGCCGCTGCCGGAGCGGGAGGTCGCGCGGCAGCGGGTGGACGCCGGCGTCGGCATGGTGTTCCAGCATTTCAACCTGTTCGGGCACCTCACAGCCCGGGAGAACGTCGCGGTACCGCTGCGCTGGGTGCATCGGGTGCCCAAGGACGAGGCACTGGCCGCGGCGGACCACCTGCTGGGCAGGGTGGGGCTCAGCGCCAGGGGGCACGCGTTGCCCCGCCAGCTCTCCGGCGGCCAGCAGCAGCGCGTCGGCATCGCCCGAGCACTCGCCGGTCGACCCCAGGTTCTGCTGCTCGACGAGCCGACCTCGGCGCTCGACCCGGAGCTGGTCCAGGAGGTGCTGGAGGTAGTCCGCTCGCTCGCTGTGGACGACGGGCTCACGATGCTGATCGCCACCCACCAGCTGGGCTTCGCCAGGGACGTCGCCGACCGGGTGGTCTTCATGGCCGATGGCACGGTGCTCGAGCAGGGACCGCCCCAACAGGTGCTGGACAACCCGAAGCACCCGACCGCAGTCCGGTTCCTCCGGGCCGTACACACCGTGGAGGTGTAGGCGTGAACCCACACAGGCAGTCCTTCAGCTTCACACCCGAACAGGGCGTGCCACCCGCGGTCGCCCCGTTCTCGCACGTGACCCAGTGGGGATCGATGCTCTTCGTCACCGGGCAGATGCCCACCGACCCGGCCACCGGCGCGCTGGTGGCCGGCGGCCTGGTCCCCCAGGCCGAGCAGGTCCGGCGCAACCTACTCGCCTGCCTCGCCCCGTTCGGGGCGAACCTCGACCACGCGCTCATGGTGCGCGTCTACCTCACCGACTTCACCGAGTTCGAGGCGTTCAACGCCCTGTACCGCACCTGGTTCACCACTGCCCTGCCCAGTCGCACCTGCGTCGGCAGCACCGCACTCGCCGTGGGCGCCGAGGTCGAGATCGACCTGATCGTCGGCCTGCCCGGGCACAACATTGGAGCCTCCGCATGAACCTGACCTTGCTGCAGCCGGGCGAGGGCAACATCCCCGGCCGACACCTGCTCGCCTCGACACCGGAGACGGTGAGCTGGGGCTGGCTGCCAAACGAGAAGTCCACTCCCTGCTTGACCGTCGGCTCTGGCGAGACGGTCACCATCGACACGCTCAGCCACGAGGGCATCCTGGACGACCAGGGCCGCGACCCGGTCGAGTTCCTGGGCCGCTACGGCGTCGAGGCCGCCGACGTGTTGCACGATGCGAAGGCGATCGCCGCCAGCACCATTCCCAACGAACCCGACGACGGCCCGCACGTGGTCACCGGGCCGATCGAGATCGCCGGCGCCGAGCCGGGCGACGTCCTGAAGATCGACGTCCTCGAACTGCTGCCCCGCACGCCCTACGGCTTCGTGAGCAGCCGGCACGGCTACGGCGCCCTGCCCGGCGAGCTGCCCGAGGGCGCGCAGAGCGTGTTCCAGTTCTGCCGGGTCGGCGTGATCGACGGGCGAATGGTCAGCTGGATGGCCGCCACCGACGGACGGCAGGCCTGCTTCCCGCTGGATCCCTTCCTCGGTCTGATGGGTGTGGCCCCGGCCACCAGTGAACCGGTGCACTCGGTGCCGCCCGGTGACTTCGGCGGCAACATCGACGTGAAGTGGGCGCAGGTCGGCACCTCGCTCTACCTGCCGGTCACGGTGCCCGGCGCCCTCTTCTACACCGGCGACCCGCACTATGCGCAGGGCAACGGCGAAGTCGCGTTGACCGCGCTGGAGGCATCGCTGCGCGCCACCCTCCGGCTCACGGTGCTCTCGGGTGCGGAGGCGAGCACGGCGATGGGCAGCCTGCGCAACCCGCTGCTGGAGACGCCGGGCTACTGGATCCCGACGGGGATGGACGAGGACCTCCGCGAGGCGATGAAGAAATGCGTGCGCCACGCGCTCACGTTCCTGATCGAGCGGTTCGGCTTCGACCGGTCGACCGCGATGGCCTACCTGTCTGCGGCGGGCGACTTCGAGATCTCGCAGGTCGTGGACGTGACCAAGGGCGTGCACTGCATGATCCGCAAGGCCGACTTCGCGCAGTGGTACTGAGGCCCCGCTGATCGGAGAACCCGCATCGGCTGACGCTTCAGCCCGCCGTCCGCCACCTGCCGGCCACCCAGCCCCCGACCGTCCGAGCCGACTGGAGCGCCCGCGCCACGGCCTCCCGATGACGCTGGTCCATCGTGTCCCTGAGCCGTAGCGCAGCGAGTCGGTCCGTGTCCCGGCGGCAGGTGCAGTCAGCAGGAATGAACCACCCACAGCGTCCGCAGATCATCGCTCGTCTCCTTCACAGCCATCAGATCGGACAGCACAGGCACGGGGCAGGAACGCCACCGCCTGCGGTTCAGCCGCCCACACCCGCAGGCGAGCAGCGGGATGCGGCCGAGCCCATTACGCGCCGCGAGGATCGGGGCGAGTGTGCAGAATCTCTCTCACGCTCGCCTCCATCCCTCGTTGCCCAGTCAGCGTCGCGGGAATAGGTGTGGCACGCATCACCGCCAGCGGCCAGACGTTCTGGGGGCTGACGGGAAGAGTGGGGCGCGCCACCCGCTGCGCTCAGCCGGGGAGGATCCTGACGCCGCCCGCAGCGAGGTCGGCCACGCACTGCCACGGTCCCTGCCACTGGTGCGCCGACCAGCCGCGCTCACGTGCCGCGGCCACGTTCGCGGGCCGGTCGTCGAAGAACATCAGCTCACCGCCGGACAGCCCGAGGGCGTCCTCGACCGCCTCGTAGGCGCCGGACCGCGGTTTCGCGACGCCGGTTTCGCAGGAGAACACTTTCGTCGGGAACAACGCTCCCCATCCGGAACTGCGCACTTCTGCCGCAAGCGAGTGCGGCGCGTTGGAGAACAACGCCATCCGAACGCCGGAGTGCGCGACGCGCACGACGAGCTTCACCAGGCGAGGCGCGAGCTCCGCCCAGCGCTGCGCGTCCCCCCGGTCCAAGCGCCGCACCTCGGCCGGGGTGAGCGTTCTCCCGACGTCCGCCCCGACCTGTGTCCAGTACTCGTCGACGGCGCCGCCGAGGTCGTAGCCATCCCGGTACCGCCAGTAGGCCGTCGTGAATCCGGTGACGTCGACGCGGGCTTCCGCCGCCAGCGCGGCGATGCCGCCCTCCGGCTCGGCGAGGACGCCACCGACGTCGAAGACGACGACCGCGGGCCGGGAACGTCGCACACCCGCAGGGTAGGACAGCAGCCCCGTCGAACTGCGTGCCACGCCGAGTGCCCTACAAGCGATCACCCGCCAGGGAGAACCGGCACGGCCGAGGCGCCGCCGACCTGGGCGGTCTGGCCCGTCGCACGAGACGGGACGGCGCTGCGGGCGTGCCCGACTGTGGCCCGGCTCACCCAACGAGGGTGATGCCCACGGCGGGCGGAGTCCGCAGAGTAGCCGCCGACGATCTGTCCAGAGGAGGGAACCCGATGGCGACGTTGACGGTGTGGGAGTTCGACACCGCGGACGGCGCGCAGAACGCGCTCACAACTCTCGAGCGGCTGCAGAAGGAGGAACTGATCCGCGTAGTCGACGTCGCGGTGGTGACCTGGCCTGCCGACCGCAAGAAGCCGCGGACCCAGGACGCCGTCACCGACCGCGTCGTCGAGAACTTCCGGGGCACCCGTGCCGAGCTGATCAGCACCAACCTCTCGGCCGATCAGGAGGCGAAGCTCCGAGAGGCCTTCGAGGACGCCGACCACGCGCCGGTCTGACCTCCGCGGGGCAGTCAGGACGGCGGACGCCGTTGGCGGCGTCCGCCGTTCTGGCCCTCGACCAGTGGGCACCCGCAGCGACTCACCCGTCACGGGTGAGGGGTGAATGGCTGCGGCGAGCAACGATCGAAACCAACATGCACGATGAGGAGGAGTTCCGATGTCGACATCGCCCCAGGCCACTCCCGGCAATGCGACCGGCTACGGCGACGCCGCCGGGCGCGCGGCCGCCGAAACCTCGCCCTGGAAGACCGGATTCGTCGTCTTCGCCGGCACCATCATGATCGTCGCAGGCGTATTCCAGGCCCTCGCCGGACTGGTAGCACTCTTCCGCAACGAGGTCTATGTCGTCGGGCTGAACTACGTGTTCTCCTTCGACGTCATTACCTGGGGTTGGATTCACCTGATCATCGGCATCGTGGTCGCGGTGGCCGGCGCCGCGGTTCTCACGGGCCAATTGTGGGGACGCGTCTTCGGGGTGGGCATCGCCGCCGTGAGCATGCTCACGAACTTCATGTTCATCCCCTACTACCCCGTGTGGTCGCTCCTGATCATCGCTCTCGACGTCTTCGTGATCTGGGCGCTGTGCACGTACACCCGCGACCGCAGCGAAGCCGTCACACGCTGATCAGCACGCACTGGCCGAGCTGCCGCCCCCACCCGGGGCCCGCGACGATCCTTCAGGAGCTGCGCGATGATGATCGGGATACTCATGGTCGCGTTCCTGCCACCGTTGATCATCGCCGTGGTACTCCTGCTGGAGCGGGTCGAGGAGAGCCTCGGCGCGACCGGCCACGATCCGCGCCCGGCTTCGCCCAACCCGGGTGCGGCCGGCCACCTCGGATCCGCGGGATCCAGGACCGATTGACGGCCCGCTCGAGGGCGGCACCGGACTCGTGAGTTCTGATGTCCAGAAGCGACGAGGTTTTCCCGATCGGCGACGATGGACGTATGAGGATCGGATTCGGCGCATCGGTGTCAGGGGCCTGGGCGGGCCCGGAGAATCTTGCGGCCTTCGCGGAGCGGGCCGAGGAGCTGGGCTACGACTCGCTGTGGACGTTCCAGCGGCTGCTCACGCCCGCGGACCCGGAAGCGCTCGATGTGGTCTACCGCAGCGTGCTCGACCCGATGGTGGCACTGTCCTACGTGGCCGCGCGGACGTCGCGGATCCGGCTCGGCGTCGCCGTGGTCAACCTCCCGTTCGTCAGCCCGGCGTACCTCGCGAAGCAGGCCTCGACGCTCGACGTGCTGTCGGGCGGCCGACTCGACCTCGGGCTCGGCATCGGCTGGCAGCGCGAGGAGTTCGCGGCCAGCGGGGTGACCCCGGAGCGCCGCGGCGCCCGGGCCGAGGAGTACCTCGAGGCGCTGCACACGCTCTTCCACGACGAGGTCAGCGCGTTCGACGGCGAGTTCTACACGTTGCTGCCGAGCCGGATGGCGCCCAAGCCGGTCGGCCCGGCGGTGCTGCTGGGTGGCGCGGCGGAGGCGGCGTTGCGACGGGCCGGGCGGCTGGCCGACGGTTGGATGAGCCGCAGCGCCACCGATCTGACGAAGATCAGCGGGCAGATCGCGGTCGTCCGGGAGGCGGCGGAGAGGGCGGGCAAAGACCCGGCTGGCGTCCGGATCGTCGTCCGCGGGGTGGTCCGGGCCGGCGGCGACTCTGACCAGCGGCTGGCCGGCTCGTACGACAAGATCCGCGAGGACACCGCCTGGCTCGGCGAGCAGGGCGTCACCGAGGTGTTCTACGACCTGAACTGGGATCCGCAGATCGGGTCACCGGACGTCGACCCCGCCGCCGCCACCGCGCGCGCCGAGGAGATCTTGCACGAGCTCAGCCCGGGCCGGTGACCGGTCGAGCGGCGGGACCGCGGTGGTGACAGCGTGCGCCTACTCGGCCCAGCTGACTGCATGATCTCCTAGCGGAGGGCCCGGCCGCGGCGGTCATCCATCGTCATGGCCTCCACCAGCGCATGCGGATCGAGCAGGCCCGCCCGTACCGGACCAGTCAGGTCCCCCGCCTCCCGCAGCGCCGTGACCGCGCCTCCACGACGACGGTCGAACGACACACCGTCGTCGCGTCGACCTCGCCCGCCTCCGGCTCGTGCGACCCCACGGCGACGACGGTGGTGCGCGAGCCAGCAGGGCTCCGTCGAACAGGGGTGTGCGCGCGGTCGTGGCGCAGACGACCACGTCCGCGGCCGCCACGTCGGCGCTCGGCGAGATCGCTCACAGCTGGAAACCCTCGGGGAAGGGGTCGTCGGTGTCCAGGAAAACTGCGCGGTGCCGGTGAGCCACACGCGCAACAACGCGTGACCGCCACGACCGCTGGCAGCTCTGCGACAGCCGTCTTCTCGACGACGCGGTAGATGAAGTGGGTGCCGAGGTGCTCAGCGCGGGGATCTCGACACCGGTCGCGCGGGCCGACGCCCGGTGCACCGTTCAGGCATCACCCGGCGTGTGGCGTGATGGCCAGGCTGGCGAGAACGGCGTCGGCTGGGCCGGTGGCGAGGTGCTGGTCGGGATCGACGTGACGGAGCAGGTCGGCGATCGCGTCGATGCTGACGCCGGCAATGTGGAGCTGGGTGCCGCAGCTGTCGGCCTGGGCACGCAGTGTGCGCAGCTCGGTCGCGGCGTGGGCGTCCAGGCAGCCGACCGAGGACAGGTCGAGGATGACGTGCGACGCGCGGTGGAGCTGCTGGCGGACCCGTAACATCAGCAGCGGCGCAGTTGAGCGACGCAACGGGCCGGCGACCCACACGATGACCGTGTCCGGGCTCGGCGCATGTAGCCGGACATCCAGCGGCTCGTCCGGTTCCTCCGTGATCGTGAAAGCCCCCCGCGAGGAGTGGCCCATCACCGCCGTCCACGTCTGCGCCCCGAACCGATCAAGGTGGGTGTGGTCCACGTCGGTGTCACCTGGCATGCCGACCGCCCGGCCGAGAGGTGCCGGCTGACGCGCGGTAGATCGCGAACAGGTCGGGCAACGTCGCCTCGTCCAGCTTGGCGGCGACGGGCAAAGTTCCGTTCGGGTTGATCCGCAGCCATCCCTGCCGGCCCTCCAGGAGTCGGGCGGCATCGGCGAGCACGCCCATCACCGCGGGGTCACAGCCATCGGCCTCGGCGAGGTCCACCAGCAGGTAGCGCACCCCGGCAACCAGCAGTCCCTCCACCCGCTGCCGCAGCTCAGCAGCATTGTCCTGGCACAGCGCGCCGGCCACCTCGAGCACGCCGTGGTCCCGGTCCGGCTGAACCGACCTGATCGCTGGGGCAGCCGGGGGCGGGCTCGCCGACGCTGTGAGGCGCCCGAGCGGGCTCGTGATGGTCATTCGGGTCCCCAATCCCCATTGTTCAGGATCTCGACTCTCATGAATTCCAAATTTGACATTACGACGGGAAACAACCCGGCGCAAGCCCCCGTGCGGGCCTATAGCTGCCCTTCCCGGCTGAACTTCACCCTGTTCCACAGCACCGTTCCCCGCGGCCGCGGGATGTTGACTGTCCACACTGTCGATGTCGATGATCCTTCTCGAAGACCCGGGACGAAAGACCATTGCGGAGCGGGTTGTGCACGGGGTAAGTGTTTTACCACTGCGTCACCCGCTCCGGCGGTTAGCGCAATCGCTGGGGCAACTGGGGGTGAGCATTGGTCCAGACGGTGGTTCGAGTCGTCCTTCCTGGTGCCGGTGCCGGCCCTGGAGTGGACGGATCGACCGCTCGAGGCGAATGTCAACGCCGAGAGCGAAGATCGTGCCGCCCGCGACCGAGGCGACCCGGTGATGGCCCGGGACGGAAACGTACGCCGGACCTGGGACAGCGTGCAGCGGACATATGAGGGTGTGCGTCTCGACCACGACCAGCCCTGATCGAGTGAGGGCCGCCCCCACCTATTTCCGGTCAGGAGCAGTTTCACTTCGGCGAGGAGTTCCTGGCGATCCGGTGATGCGAGAAGACCGTTACCCAGATGCCCGACTCGGGTGCGCGGGAGACCGTTTCCCGATAGACCAGGCCGCCGGCCGGGACCGGGACCGGGACCGGGACCGGGACCGGGCGGAGCTGCCCCGGGCTTGAGGAATCGCCGGTCGCACCCCGTGGCGACGCCCGTATTGTATGCCTCGCTCGTCGCGAGCAGGACAGGGGACGTCATGCCCACGACCGTCGTCCACCGGCCGCCACCGGCGCCGAGCCTGCCAGAACGGGCCGACGCACTCCATCAGTCGACGAGCGCGACCGCCCGGGTGGGGCCGCCGTGGGCGCCCTGCAGCTTCAGGGGGAACCCGACGAACGTGAAGCGGACGTTCACCACCCGGTCCAGGTTCGCCAGGTTCTCGTAGTGGGTGATGTGCTCGCGGCGGCACATCATGTGGCAGGGGTAGCTGGTGCTCGTCGGGTTGTCCGGGGTCGGGCTGTCCACGCCGAACGTTTTCACCCCACGCCGCACGATCCACTCACTGGCCGACTCGCCGAGCCCGGGGAACTCGCTGAGGTAGCGCTTGTCTCCCGCGTACCGGTTCCAGGTCGCGGTGTGGAACAGCACGATGTCACCCCTGCGCACGTCGACGGGCGACTCCGCCTCCACCCGGTCGAGATCCTCGGCGGTGATGTCGGTCTGGGGCTTGAAATCGCTGACGTCCAGGCACACCGCAGTGCCGTAGAACAGGTCAAGGGACATCTTCTCGATCGTCTCGGCAGACGGATCGGGGTCCAGGTGCGAGAACGAGTCGACGTGGGTCGGCCCGTTGTCGTTGAGCATGAAGCCGGTGGTCTGGAACGAGAAGCCGCTGTCGAACCGGGGGGCCGTCTCCTCGTGTGTGACGTGCTCGAACTGCACAGTCTTGAGGTGGCCCGGGTAGACCTTCATGCCCTCGTAGATGTCCTGCGACAGGTCGATGATTGTCAATTCCACTCCCACGCCCAATGAGCGACTAGTACATGACGACGCCGGCGGTGACGTTCACGTCCTCGCCGGTGATTGCCGCGGCACCCGCGGAGGCGAGGAAGGAACACGTCCGCGCCACCTCGTCGGCCTCCACCAGCCGGCCCAGCGGGGACGATCCGGTGAACACGGCCAGTGCCTCGTCCTCGCTGATGCCGCGCGCGGCGGCCTGCTTGCGCACCACGTCCTCGATCCGCGGGCCGGCGACCGCGCCGGGGCAGACCGCGTTCACCCGGATGCCGTACGGACCGAGCTCCAGGGCCAGGGTGCGGACCAGCCCGATGACCCCCATCTTCGACGCGGCGTAAGGGGTGCGCCCGGTCAGCGGACGCTTCCCTGTCATCGACGAGATCGCGATCAGACTCCCCTCCCGAGCGTTGATCATCGACGGGACGAACGCCCGGAAGGTGAGGAAGACCCCGTCCAGGTCGGTGGCCACGCAGTCGCGCCAGTCGTCGAGGGAGATCTCGTGCAGCGGCGCCGTGGGGCCCGCCACCCCGGCATTGGCGACGACGGTGTGCACCGGCCCGATCGCGGCGACCGCCTCCGCCATCGCCGCCACCGACCCCTCCTCCCGGACGTCGCAGGGGAGCGCGACCGCCGTGCCGCCGGCCTGCTCGACCTCGGCGAGGGTGTCGGCGAGCGTCGCCGGGTCGCGGGCGGTGACGGCCACGTCGAACCCGTCGGTGGCGAGTGCCACAGCTATCGCTCGTCCGATCCCCCGGTTCGCCCCCGTGACGACGGCGACCCGCGCGTTCACCTGACCACCCCGACACGGGCCCCGCTCGATACCGACCTGTGGGTCATCGGGCTGCCCGCAGGGCCGCGAGGATGCGCTCGGGGGTCATCGGCAACTCCGTCAGGCGGACGCCGAGCGGGGCCAGCGCATCGTTCACCGCGGCGTTGAGCGCGGCGGGCGCCATCATCCGGCCGCCCTCGCCGCCGCCCTTGATGCCGTGCGGGGTGTACGGCGACGGCGTCTCGACGTGGCCGATCGCGAGCTCCGGCACCTCCATGGCGGACGGGATGAGGTAGTCCAGGTAGCTCGAGGACAGCAACTGCCCGTCGTCGTCGTAGACGAACTCCTCGTAGAACGCCGTGCCGATGCCCTGTGCGGTGCCGCCGACGATGTGGCCGGCGAGCGAGCGCGGGTTGACCAGGGTGCCGCAGTCGTGCACCGCGGCGTAGGAGAGGATCCGGACGCCTCCGGTCTCCGTATCGACCTCGACCACCGGCACGTGGCAGGCATGGCCCATGAACGGGTAGAAGACGCCCAGGTCCTTGCGGTCGGCCGAGGGCATCGTGGTGTAGGGGTGGTCGAAGACCTTGCTGTCCTCCAGACCCGACTCCATGTCGTCGGGGAAGCTGTGCTTGAACAGGTGCAGCATCACCGCGATGTCGGCGAGGCTCTTGCGCTGCTCCGGCACGCCCTTGATCTGGTAGCCGCCGTCGACCCATTCGAGATCGTCCGGGTCGGCCTCCAGCAGGTGCGCAGCCGCACGCAGCGCCTTGGCCTTGATCTTCGCCGTAGCGCCCTCCACGGCTCCGGCCAGCATCACGGTGGTCCGGGAGCCGCCGGGGCCGGTGGCCGGCAGCCCGTTCTTGCTGCCCTGGTAGACGATCGCGACGTCGTGCGGGTCGCAGTCGAACTCCTCGGCGACCAGCTGAGCCACCATGGTCTCCGGGCTGTTGCCCCAGAACGCGCACGAGTAGAGCGTGGCGGTGATGCCGCCGGTGGCGTCGACCTTGAGGGTGACGCTCTCGGGCATGCTCGTGACGGGCGCGCCGGGTTCGTCGAACCAGAACCAGAACTCGGTGGCGGAGAAGACGCTGCGCTCCTGGGCGGTGATCAGGCCGATGCCGATGTGGCGACCCTCCTCGCGGGCCTTCGCCTGTTCGGCGCGCCAATGGTCGTACTCCGACAGCGCCAGTGCCTTGTCGAGCACCCTGTCGTAGTCACCCGAGTCGTAGACGTTCCCCGTCGGGATGAAGTGCGGGAACTCGCGGATGAAGTTTCGCCTGCGGATCTCCACCGGGTCGAGGTCGAGCTCGCGCGCGGCCTTGTCCACCATCTGCTCGAGCATCCAGTTGTTGACCTCCGAGCCGAAGCCCCGGTAGGCGCCCTGCTGGTTCTTGTTCGTCAGCACCGCACGTACCCGGTACCGCACGCTGCCGATCATGTAGGGGCCTACGACCTGGGCGAGCGCGTTGCCGTGGTGCCCGACACCGAACTGGATGTAGGCGCCGTAGTCGTCGATCGTGTCGATCTTGAGGCCGCGCATCGTGCCGTCGCGCATCATCGCCAGCTCGACCTCGTACACGCGGTCGGAGCCGTGGTGGTCGCAGTTGGACATGTTGTCGACGCGGTCCTCGAGGAAGACCACGGGCTGCCCGACGACGCGCGAGCACATCCCCGCGATGACCAGCGGCTTGGTGACGAACAGTTTCGAGCCGAAGCTGCCTCCCGCGGGCACCTGACGGACGTCGAGCTTGTTGGCCGGGATCTTCAGCGTGGCCGCGGCCATGAACAGGTAGCTCGTGAAGCTCAACGAGTTGGTGTGCACGGTGAGCTCGCCGGTGGCGTAGTCGAAGTCGGCGATCGCACCGACGGTTTCCAGGGGCTGGCCGCCGGAGCGGTGCCAGCGGAGGCGGTCCTTGACGATCACGTCCGCTTCGGCGAAGTCGCGGTCGACCTCGCCGAAGTCGAAGGTGCGCTCGTAGGCGCAGTTCGTGCCGAGCGTCTCGTGCACCAGTGGCGCACCGTCGGCCAGCGCGGCCTCGGGGTCCACCACGGGCGGCAGCGGCTCGTACTCGACGTCGATAAGCCCGAGCGCGTCCTCGGCCAGGTACCGGCTGTCGGCGACCGCGACGGCCACGCCCTCGCCGACGTAGCGCACCTTGTCCACGGCGAGGCAGCGCCAGGGGTGGTTGGCCGGGTCCGGTCCGAAGTCGGGCAGCGGGTCGGTGAGCTCGGCGGCCTGTGCACCGGTGATGACGGCGTGCACGCCGTCGAGGGCGGCCGCGGCCGCGGTGTCCATCGAGACGATCCGGGCGTGCGGGTGCGGGCTGCGCAGGACGGCGGCGTGCAGCGTGCCGGGCGTGACGAGGTCGGCGATGTAGCCCCCACGGCCGCGCAAGAACTTGGGATCCTCGACCCGGCGGATCGACTTACCGACCCACTTACGGGTCTCGGCATGAGTGCGGACAGGTGGTGCGGACGGACGGTCGACGGCAGTCACGGCCTCTCCTCGCTCACGGTCGTCGCCGCGGTCGGCCTGGTCGGGTCCCACGGGTGCTCGTTGCGCATGCGCCCGGCGGCGGCCACCACGGCCTCAGTGATGAACTGGTAGCCCGTGCAACGGCAGAGGTTGCTCGCGATCCCCTCGCGCACCTGCTCCGGCGTCGGGTCCGGGTTCTGCTCGAGGATCTCGCAGGCGCGCATGAGCATCCCCGGCGTGCAGTACCCGCACTGCAGACCCTGCTTGTGCCAGAACTCGTCCTGCAACGGATGCAGGTCAGGTCCGGACGCCAGCCCCTCGACCGTCCGGATCTGCGCCTGGTCGGCCTGCACGGCGAACGTGATGCAGGACCGGATGCTCCGGCCGTCCAGCAGCACGGTGCAGGTGCCGCAGACGCCGTGTTCACATCCGATGTGCGTGCCCTTGAGTCCCAGCTCGTCACGCAGGAAGTCGACGAGCAGCGTGCGCGGCTCGACCTCGGCCCTGTGCGCGCGGCCGTTCACGGTCACGGTGATGCGGTGCTTCTCGGTCATCTCGGCTCACCTCCGGTCCTGGGCACGCGATACCGCCCGTTCGATCGCTCTGCGGACATGGACCCTGGCCAGCTGCACCCGGCTGGCGGAGCCCGCGTGCACGTCACTGGCCGGGGCGAGTCCCTCCACCGCGGCATCGGCCGCGGCTGCCGCGTCCGGTACCGCGCCCTCGAGAGCGCGTTCGGCAGCAGCGGCGCGGATCGGGACGGGCGCGACCCCGGTCAACGCGATCGACGCCCGGGCAACGCGACCGTCGGCCATCTCGACGAGCGCGGCCACCGCGACGATCGCGAAGCTGCCGTGCGTCCGCGCGAACTCGACGAACGCGTGCCCGCCCCGCCAGTGCGGCAGCCGCACCTCGGTGAGGAGCTCGTCCGGCGCCAGTGCGGTGCTGAAGGGGCCGCGGAAGAACTCGGCAGCGGGGATGCTGCGAGTGCCGTCGGGGCCGACGGCGACGATCTCGGCGTCCAGGGCGAGCGCCACCGCGGGCAGCTCGGCGGCCGGGTCGGCGTGGGCGATGCTGCCCCCGATCGTGCCGCTGTTGCGGATCGGCCGGTGAGCGACGAACCCCACCGCCTCGGCCAGCAACGGTGCGACCAGCGCGACCTCGGGCGAGTCCTCGACCGCCGACTGGCGGGTCATCGCCCCGATCACGAGCGTGTCGCCGTCGAGCCGGATCCCGTCCAGCTCGGGGACCCGGCGCAGGTCGATCAGGTGCCCGGGCTGGGCGAGCCGGAAGTTCATCAGCGGGACGAGGCTCTGCCCACCGGCGAGGACCCGCGGCTCGGCGTCGGCGTGCTCGACGAGCAGCCCCACGGCCTCAGCCACGGTGGTCGGTACGGCGTACCGGAACGGCGGGGGTTTCACGACGGTCTCCGAAGCACAGCGGCCTCCTCGACGCAGTGGGGACAGGTGGGCGCGCAGCGGACTGTGAGCGTCGTCACGCGCTAACACCGATCCTGCGCGGGACTGCCCCGGCCAGCCATGTGTGCCACCCCAGGAACCGCACGGGAACGCTGGGTTCGCCCACAACACGCCGGGCCGGGAACTACCGGTGGTCCGGGTCGCCGAGCTGCACGATGTCCCGGACCGTGAGCGCAAGCTGCAGCTCCAAGCGAGTGTCGACGCCCCGCAGGCTGCGGCCGGTCAGCGCCTCGATGCGCCCGAGCCGGTACCCGACAGTGTTGGGGTGGACCGTGAGCGCCTCAGCGGTGGCCACGGTGGAGCAGCCGGAACCCAGCCACGCGCGCAGCGTGGCCACCAGGTCCCCGCCGCGCTGCGCGTCGTGCGCGGCGAGCGGCCGCAACAGCGTCTGCGCGAAGCGGCGCAGTGCGTCCGGCGCCCCGGTCTCCAGGAGCAGGGCCGACAGGCCGAGCTGCCGGACGTCCACCAGACCGCCGGGCCGGGTCGCCCTCCGCAGCTGCACCGCTCCGCGGGCCACCCCGTAGGCCGCGGCGAAGTCCTCCGGTGCGCACGCAGTCGGCCCGGCAGCGAGTGTGACCACGCAGCCGCTGCCCGCGGCGTGGGCGGTGTGCGCGTGCACCCTGCGGAGCACGTCGCCCGGATCGGGTTCGGCGGGCAGCAGCACCACCCAGTCGTCCTCGTAGGAGCCGACCAGTGGGCGGGCGTCCGGGCCGGCCGCGGCGCGGACCAGCTCGGGGAGCCGGACGGCCGGCGGTATCGGGCCGTCGAGGGTCAGCACCGCCACCACGTGCGGCCGGGCGAGGTCATGCCCGAGTGCCGCAGCGCGGTCCAGCACCGCGTGGGGGCGCCCCGGGCCGTCCGGACGCAGCAGGTCGGCGATCAGGTCACCGGACAGCCGCCCCTCCGCCGCCACCAGATGCCGCGCCTTGAGCAGCTCCAGTGCCACGACCAGCGCGAACCGTTCGATCACGCGCAGCTGCACCGGCGCCGGAACCGCGGGCGGCGCAGTGACCCACAGCCTGCCCACCAGTTCCTGCCCGAGCACTACCGGCGCGACCCACGCCATCTCCCTCCGCGTCGGGGCTGGTGCTCCCCGGACGACCGGCCCCCCGGGTGCCAGTACGGGGATCTGCACGACCTCGTAGCGGCGGGTCAGCGCCTCCAGCGCCTCCCTCGCGGGCGAACGCCTGCGGGCGGCGGCGGTCGGGGGCGGACGGTAGCCGTCGTCCGGCGCGCGGGCCAGCACCCGGCCGTCCGCGTCCTCCACCGTGACCGACGCCGCGAGCGTCCCGGCGAGGGAGGCGACGAGCCCGGCGAGCCCCACGTCGTCGAGCACCAGCTGCATCAGCTCGCGATGCTGCTGCTCGGCCCAGTCGAGCACCGCACGACCACGGCGCAGCTCGTCGTTGGCCCCGGAGAGCTCGCCGATGACGTCCTGCTGCGCGGTCCGAAGCCGGGAGGTCTCCAGGGCCAGCGCAGCCTGCCCGGCGAGCAGCTCGATCAGCTCGACCTCCGGGGGCTCGAACTCCCGCGCCGTCACCGAGTAGCCGACCAGCACGCCGGCGACGCCCGCTCCCCCTGCGGGGCTCGCGGGCGGGTCGTCCTCCGCCGCAGGCAGCGGTGCAGCCACCAGGCTGCGGTAGCCCTGCGTGGGCGCGAGGAGCTGCAGCCGGCCGTAGTCGGTGGCCGTCCGCACGTCCGGCACCGTGACGGTGCGACCCTCGCGGCACGCCCGTGCGGCGGGGGTGTCCAGCAGCGACCCCGACGGGTGCACCTGCAGGGAACCCTCTGCGCTCAGCTGCGCCAGATAGTCGGGACTCAGCCCGCACCATCCGGCGACCTGCAACCACTCGCCGTCCGGATCGGTCAGCATCACCGCGCAGTACTCGAACCCGATCAACGCGCAGGCCTGCGCGGCGACGCGGGTGAGCACGTCATGGAGCGGCTCAGCGGCGTTGACGGCGCGCGCGATCTCGCTGACGGCCGACATCCACGACCGCAGCGAGGCCTGCACCTCCGTCGCGACCACCTGTGCACTGTCGCCATCCGAGGGGACGCAGGCAAGACCCGTCGGGGTGCTCCCTCGGCGCGCGGAGCGTCGTAGTGTGCAGCGTCATGACCACCGGCGCGTCCCCGGTCCGCACCAGAACCGACCGGACGGCGACGGCCGAGCGCCGCGCCGCTGACCGGATGGCCGCCGCAGCGGCAGCCTGGCTGGAGGCGCTGGACGCCGAGCAGCGCGCCCTCGCCCACTGGCCCGCGCCCGGCGCGGACGCGGAGACCGAGGCGGAGCGGCTGCAGTGGTACTACACCCCCACCGACCACGGCGGCGTGCCCATCGGGGCGATGCACCCGCGCCAGCAGAGCCTCGCGATGCAGCTGGTGGCCGCCGGTCTGTCCACCCCCGGCTACGTCACCGTGGCCACGGTGATGGGCCTGGAGAACGTGCTGGACCACGTCGAGGACTGGGGCGTCGACTGGGGCCGGGAACGCGGCCGCGACCCAGGGCTGTACTACCTGCGGGTGTTCGGCGACCCAGGCGGGCAGGCGCCGTGGGGATGGCGGTTCGGTGGGCACCACGTGTCGCTGAACAATCTCGTCGTCTCTCGCGCGGTGCGCTCGACGACGCCGTGCTTCCTGGGTGCCGACCCGGCGATGTCGCCGCTGCTGGGCGGCACCTCGCTGCATCCGCTCGGTGCGGTCGAGGACCTCGCACGAGAACTGGTCCGGTCGCTGGCCCCTGAGCAGGCGGCCCGTGCGGTACTGCTCCCCCGGGCCCCGTCCGACATCATCGGGGGCAACCGGGCGAGGATCACCCAGGGCGACGAGATGCTGCGCCTGCCCGACATCTGGCGCGGCCACTTCCGGGAACAGCGGCTGACCGACCGGCTGTCGGAGATGGACATCCGCGCCGAGAGCAGCTCCGGCTTCGACGCGACAGACCACAGCACGCTCGCGCTGACCGTGGTGCCCAAGGGGCTACCGGCAGCCGAGCTCGAGGTCGACCAGCGCGCGCTTCTTCGGGCCCTGCTCGACACCTACCTCGGACGCGTGCCCGACGGCCTCGCGCCCGGTCCCCTCGACGACCCGGCGCTCGACGCCGTACACCTGGCCTGGGCAGGCGGCACAGAGCCCGGCGAGCCGCACTACTACCGGCTGCAGGGCCCTCGTTTCCTCGCCGAGTACGACAACACCCAGCGAGAGGTCAACCACGCGCACTCGGTCTGGCGCGACCCGGAGGCCGACTTCGGCGTCGACACCCTGGCTGCGCACCGGGCCATCCATCACCACGGTTGAGGCGCCGCACAGTTCCGCGGGTCGTGACGTCCCAGCCTGCCGGGCTCTCCGGGTGGCTCCGGTCCCGGATCTCCATCCACCCGTCCGACCCGAGTAAGCAAGTGCGGCCGATGAACGGCGGCGTGAGAATCGCCGTGATCGTGGCGGTTGCGCCCATCGGGAAGCCGAGAGTGATCGACAACGTGTAGTCCTCGCGCACCTGCTCGGGCGTGCCGCTTCACCGGCTCGGTGGACCCGGCGCCGCCCCCGCCCCCGGTGCCACCGCCCACCGTGCCGCCGCACGATGTGATCAACAGCGTCGCGCACGCCAGGACGATCACCTTGGCCCGCATGTGATCCACCTCTCGCCGCCGACCAGGTGCGGCGACAATACGAAGGATCGCGCGCCCTAGGCCCGTCGCGCGGACAAGTCCGGACGGCAGAACTTGTCTGCCCGCACAAGCTGCTCGCAGGGCCGGTCGTGCTGTCATCGGCGCGGACCACGGCACATCCATCGCAGCATGGACGACGAGAGCTGAGGCACGGATGCGGATCGGTCTGTTCCACTCCATCCACTGGCCGGCCGGCAGCGACCCCTCGGCCAGCGTCACCATCCGCACCGCACCCTGGCCCGCGCGGAGCAGCCGGTCCAGCTCGCCGGGGTCGGCGTCACGCAGCTGCCGGGGGTCATGGGCACCGCAGCGGGCCTCGGCCAGCCACGGCCCCTCCAGGTGCACCCCGGCGAGCTCGTCGTCGGCCACGAGCTCGGCCAGCGCGTCGACGGCCCGGAGCAGTTCAGCGGGTGCTGCCGCGACGAGGCTCGCCACCATGGTCGTGCTGCCATGCGCCCGGTGGAACCGTACGGCGCGCATCGCCTCCTCGGGGTCGCCGTCGGGAAAAGCGGCACCGGCACCGCCGTGGACGTGCATGTCGACGAAGCCGGGGACGAGTACGGCGTCGCCCAGGTTGACGTCCGGTGTGCGCGGCGACGGTCCGGCACCGACCGCGCTGATGCGCTCGCCCGCCACCTCCACCCACCCCGGTCCGACCAGGCCGTCGGTGACGACGGTGTCGGCCGCGAGCAGCAGTGTCGCGGTCACAGCGTCTCCGTGATCTTGCTCAGGCCGCGCGGCGCGTCGGGGTCGCCGCCACGGTCGACGGCGACGTGCAGGGCGAGCAGCTGGAACGGGATGATCTCCAGCAGCGGGGAGAGCGCCTCGGGCACACCGGCCGGGAGCGAGAACCCGACCGCCACCCGCGCCACCGCGTCCGGGTGCCCCACGCAGCACACGTCGGCCCTGCGCTCGGCGAGCCGGGGCAACACATGCTCCATCGCCGCCCCACCGACGCCCTCGGCCACCACGGCGAGGACCGGCACCTGGGGGTCGACGAGCGCGAGGGGGCCGTGCAGCAGGTCGGCGCCCGAGAACGCCTGCGCCGAGACGTAGGCGGTCTCCATCAGCTTCAGCGCGGCCTCCCGCGCCGTGGGGTAGGAGTATCCGCGTGCGGTGGTGATCATCCGCTGGGCGAACCGGTAGCGCTGCGCGATCGCGGCGATCTCTGCGGAGCGGGCCAGCAGTGCGTCACCGAGGTCGGGCAGGGCCGCTGCGGGCCCGGCTCCGCCGTCCCGGCCGTCGCGCACCTGCTCCAGCAGCAGGTACAGCGCCAGTAGCTGCGCGGTGTAGGACTTGGTCGCGGCGACCGACCGTTCGGCCCCGGCCAGTACGTCGACGTGGGCGTGGGCGGCTCGGGCGAGTGCCGAGTCGGCGTTGTTGGTCACGGCGACCGTCAGCGCGCCCTGGGCGCGGGCGACCTCGATCGAGCGGACGAGGTCGGGCGAGCCGCCGGACTGGCTGATGCCGATCATCAGGACGTCGCGCAGGTCGGGCCGCGCCCCGTACGCCGTCATCGTCGACGGCGAGACGAGCCCGGCGGGGAGCCCGAGCCGGATCTCCGCGAGGTACTTGGCGTAGAGCGCGGCGTGGTCGCTGGTGCCACGGGCCACGAACAGGACGGTGCGCGGTGCCCGACTGCGGATCAACGCGGCCGCGGCGTCGAGCCCGGCGGCATGCCCGTCGACGAGCAGCCGGCGCCAGGCGGCGGGCTGCTCCGCGATCTCCGCCGCCATCAACCGGCCCGGCCGCTGTGCTGCTGCCACGGTCGTCATGCCCGCGGCTCGCGGCCGGTCCTTGCGAGTTCGGGTACGGCCCCCTCCTGCGCAGGGTGGCTGCCCTGCTCGGGGTCGGCGAGCGCCGCCGCGAGCCGGACAGCGCCGGTGACCGGTGCCTCGGTGAGCACACGGACCTCGACGTCGGGGAGCCGGTCGCGCACCGCCCGCTGCAGCCGCGGCTGGTGCACCGCGACGCCGCCACCGAGCACCACGGGGCCGTGGCCGTCGAGCCGGTCGAGCACCCGCGTGGCCAGGGCGGCCAGCGCGTCGGCGGCCACCTCGAGGATCGCTGTGGCGGCGGCGTCACCGCGATCGGCGAGTTCGGCGACGGCGCCGGCCCGCTCCGCCCAGTACCGCCGGTCCTGCGTGTCGTAGACGTGGTCGATCAGCTGCTCGCGGGTCGTGAGGCCACAGTGCTCCAGCAGTGCGGCGGTGAGCGTGTCGACCGGGAGGCCGGCGTCCATCCGGTCCAGCGCGTGTCGCACCGCGTCGAGCGCGATGCGGTATCCGCTGCCCTCGTCACCGAGAAGGTGCCCCCAGCCGCCGGCCCGGGCCTCCGTGCCGTCGCTGCGGGACCCCCAGGCCACCGACCCTGTCCCCGAGATCAGGGCGACGCCGTCGTCGAGCCCCGCGGCGGCGAGCACGAGCCGGGCGTCGTGCACGACGAGCACCCTGGCGCCGGGCACCCGGTCGGCGAGGAGGCGTTCCAGCGAACCCACCGACGCGGTCCCGTCGGCGCCGGCGGCGCCCGCGCAGACGGCGTCGACACCGGCGGGGTCGAGGTCGGCGAGCAGCGCGTCGAGCTGCCGGCCAGCTTCGGCGACGCCGACCGCGGCGATGTTCGCGCTCCCGGCGACGGCTTCGGCCACCCGGACCCCGTCGGCGGAGCGGACACCGTGGGTCTTGGAGCCGCCGATGTCAATGCCGATGACGCTCCGCAACTGCACCCCTACCTGGCTAGATGTTTGGTCTAGACGACTTGCCTCAGATTGTCAGACGGTGTCCATGGGAGCAAGCGTGCATGCTGGGCGCGTGGAGGGCTGACATCGCTGCTCCGCAGTGAGTGAGGCGAACGACG
>DASRSC010000039.1:0-4057 GCA_035695525.1 Pseudonocardia sp.
GCACCACTACTACATCGCGGTGCACGCCTTGGACGTCGAGAGCCTGGGGATACCGCAGGACGCGACGCCGGCGTTCCTCGGCTTCAACCTGTTCAGCCACACCCTTGCCCGCGCCGTGATCGTCGCCACCTACGAGAACCAGGGCTGACGCGCCCGGTCCAGTACGCGGCGCGCGGATCTCAGGGCAGGTCGGATCTCAGGGCAGGTCGTAGTCGAACGTGTAGGTGTGCTCGCCATCGGGCGACTTGACGATCGAGAGCGCGCCGCGCAGGCCGGTGAGATCGCCGGTGGCGGAGTCGGGCACCACGTCCACACGGAAGTCGCCGCCGCTCACGCTCCCGGACGCGGAGTGGCGCAGCACGAAGGTGCCCTTCCGGCCGTCGATCTCGCCGCGCACCCGCTCGATGCCGACGTAGGCCGCCGAGCCCTCCTGCGCAAGGGCCTGCAGCAACTCCGCGTCGCTCGTGCCCGAGATGCCACCCTCGAACGTCTTCGAGTTGCTCACCCGCACGAGCTTCGCGCCCGCGGCGTCGTCGATGACCTCCTCGTCCCAGCGCGTGAGGTCGAACCGGCCCGTCGTGCTTGTCATACCCCGATGTTCGTGGATGTGGCCGCCGACGGATTGGACGAACGCGACAGGAGCCGGGCGGCCCGGGCGAGCATCGCGCGCACGACCACCGGGTGCACGCGGCGGACGAGCGCGGAGTACGCCCGGCCGCGGGCGTTGTGGACCTGCACGACGGTGCTCAGCACCACCCGGTCCGGCTCGACGAGCACGGACGCGCGGAAGTCGAGGTGGCGCTCGTCGGTGCCGAGGAGCACCTCGTCGGCCCGTCGCCGGACGGTGTCGAACGACGACGATCCGCCGCGGGCGATGCCCACGAGGCCGACGAGCGCCTCCCGCACGCCGACCACGACCGCCACCCACAGCGGCGGGGTACGGAACGCGGCATCGGCCCAGGCCTGCGGGTCGGTGGGGGTGCCCGGCCTCCGTGGCACGGCGTAGGCGTCCGTCCAGTCGACCCGCGGGAGGGCGTCCACGAGCAGGGGCGTTGCGGGCACCGGAACGGCTCGGGCGCGGGCCGCCTCGAACCTGCGCATGAGCCGGACCCACGGCGACCACTGAGCTGGGCGCGCCGGCGGTGCGCCGACCGCACGCCCGGCGTTGTCGAGGAGCTCCTCGAGCACTGCGTCGTGCAACCAGCGGATAGCGAGCGGCCACATCAGCCTGGCGACACCGCTCAGACGGCCCGCCAGGACGTGGCGCAGCATCGTGCTGTCCGGATCCGCGGCTTCGGCGGTGAATTCGTGCGTGCCGTGCAGGCCCGTCCGCGGGTCGAACGCGAACTCCACCCGCCTGCCCGGCTCGTACGCCGTGACGCGGTACCGGATCGGGCCGTGGCCGCCCACCACCCCGACTGCGAGGGGACCGTCGAGCACCATCGGCGCCCAGGCCGGCGACGGCCACAGCACGTCC
The DNA here is from genome assembly GCA_035695525.1 of Pseudonocardia sp. Lineage (GTDB taxonomy): Bacteria > Actinomycetota > Actinomycetes > Mycobacteriales > Pseudonocardiaceae > Pseudonocardia. The sequence goes on from DASRSC010000039.1 coordinate 1,478, forward strand.
TCCGGACCGCCGAGCCGGTCGAGCAGCCGGCCGACCTCGGTGAGCGGTGCGGGCACCAGCCGTTCATGGACGTTGCGGACCATCCCCGACCTCCGTACGCTACCGTATGGTGAACCGTACGGTAGCGTATGGACGTGGCGGAGCGGAAGCGGTTGTCCGCGCAGGACTGGGCGGCGGCCGCCCTCGACGCCCTCTCGGAGGGCGGAGTGGCCGCGGTCTCGGTCGAGCCCATCGCCGCGCGGCTGGGCACCACGAAAGGCAGCTTCTACTGGCACTTCAGCGGCCGCGACGCGCTGCTGGAAGCGGCGCTGCTGCGCTGGGAGGAGACCCACACCGGCGAGGTCATTGCGCTCGTCGAGGCCGAGCCTGACATGCGGCGCAGGCTCCGCCTCCTGCTCACCGTGGCGCTCGGGGGCGACGCCGGCCACCCCGGCGACCGCGTGGAACTCGCCCTCCAGCCCACGGCAGGCCATCCGCTGGTGGCACCCGTGCTCGCCCGCGTCACGCGCCGGCGGCTCGACTACATCACCGGCCTGTTCACCGCGCTCGGCTTCCCCGCCGAGCAGGCCCGGCACCGGAGCCTGCTGGTCTACACGGCCTACCTCGGGCATGCGCAGCTCGCGCACGCCACCCCCGACGCCACACCCCGGGGCCCCGAGCTGCCCGGCTACGTGGACGCCGTGATCGCCACTCTCACCTCTGCGTGAGGGACTCCAGGTACCGCGCCGTCCAGCCGTCCTCGGCGCGCCGGCTCCACAGCCCCGTCACCGCCGCGTCCTCGTCGGCATACCGGGCCGTGCGCTCCAGGGCGTCGCGGTTCAGCTGGGCCTTCGTCAGGGCGAACGTGTCGGACGGCACCTCGGTGGCCATCGCCCTCGCCGTGGCGACTGCCTGCGGGAGCAGCTCCTCCGGCGGCAGCACCCGGTCGACGAGCGCCATGGCCAGCGCCTCGGCCGGGGGATAGGTCAGGGCACCGACCATCAGTCGGCGTGCGGTCACGTCGCCCACGGCGTGCCGCAGCACCTCGATCGCGATCCGCGGGAACGGCGGGCCTACCCGACCCTCCGGAACGCCGATCCGCCCACCGCCCTCGGCCATCAGCCTGACGTCCGCACATGCGGCCAGCACGCAGCCCCCGGCGATCGCGTGCCCGTTGACCGCGGCGACCACGGGCTTCGACAGCTCGAACACCGCCCGGAACGCCTCCGACAACGCCGGCAGGAACCGCTCGACGTACGGCGCCCCCTCATGGAGGTAGCGCTTCAGATCGGCACCTGCCGAAAAGGTACGGCCCGTTCCGGTGACGACGACGGCACGGGCAGGGTCGTCGGCGAGGGCGCGGAACTGCTCGCCGATCGCCTGGCACAGCTCGAGATCCATGGCGCTGACCGGCCCGTGCGCAAGCCGCAGCACCGCGACGCGGTCGTCGCCACCGCCATGGTCATCCCGTTCGATCATGAGCCGGAACCTACCCGGCGCGTCATCTCATGGCACCCTGCGCAGGGGAGAGCTCAGAAGAGAGAGTTGGGGAAGAGTCATGCCGCAACAGGTCCGCGGGGTCGTCGCGCACAGCAAGGGCAAGCCGGTCTCGCTGGAGACGATCACCGTGCCGGATCCCGGACCCGGCGAGGCGGTCGTGCAGGTACAGGCCTGCGGGGTCTGCCACACCGACCTGCACTACCGCGAGGGCGGAATCAACGACGAGTTCCCGTTCCTGCTCGGCCACGAGGCGGCCGGGATCGTGGAGTCGGTGGGTGATGGCGTCACCGAGGTGGCGCCCGGCGACTTCGTGATCCTCAACTGGCGGGCCGTCGACGGCACCTGCCGGGCCTGCCGCCGTGGGGAGCCCTGGTACTGCTTCTCCACGCACAACGCCGCGCAGAAGATGACGCTGGAGTCGGGCCAGGAGCTGACCCCGGCGCTCGGCATCGGCGCGTTCGCCGAGAAGACACTGGTGCACTCCGGGCAGTGCACGAAGGTGAACCCAGCGGTCAAGCCGGAGGTGGCCGGCCTGCTCGGCTGCGGCGTGATGGCCGGCATCGGTGCGGCGATCAACACCGGCAAGGTCGGGCGCGGTGACTCCATCGCCGTGATCGGCTGCGGCGGCGTGGGCAACGCCGCGATCGCCGGCGCAAGGCTCGCCGGCGCCACCACGATCATCGCCATCGACGTGGACGACCGGAAGCTGCAGTGGGCGAAGGAGTTCGGCGCCACCCACACGATCAACTCCCGCGAGCAGGACCCGGTCGAGGGCGTGCAGGCGCTGACCGACGGCAACGGCGCCAACGTCGTGGTCGACGCGGTCGGCAGGCCCGAGACGTTCAAGCAGGCGTTCTACGCCCGGGACCTGGCCGGCACCGTCGTGCTCGTCGGCGTGCCGACGCCGGACTTGACGATCGACCTGCCGCTCATCGACGTCTTCGGCCGCGGTGGCGCCACCAAATCGTCCTGGTACGGCGACTGCCTGCCCAGCCGCGACTTCCCGATGCTCGTCGACCTGCACCTGCAGGGCAGGCTGCCGCTCGACAAGTTCGTCAGCGAGACGATCGGGCTCGAGGACGTCGAGGCCGCGTTCGAGAA
>DASRSC010000040.1:0-7641 GCA_035695525.1 Pseudonocardia sp.
GTCGAGTCCGTGCTGGAGACGCCGGAGGTGCTGGGCGTCGAACGGGTCGGACCGGAGGGCGTGACGCTGCGGATGACGGTGAAGGTCAAGCCGGGCCAGCAGTTCGCCGTGCAGCGCGCCCTGAACGCGGCGATCACCAACGCGCTCGACCACGCTGGTGTGCCGCGCCCCGGTGTGGTATCCCCACCCGTGGCCCGTCCGTCGGTGCCCTGAACCGCACCCGCCCGGGCGGAGGATGATGAACCTGTGAGCGATCCTCAGAACTTCTACGCCGAAGCCGGCGGAGCACCCGTCTTCGACAAGATCGTGTCTCGTTTCTACGAGCAGGTCAGCGAGGACGAGGTGCTCCGCCCGATCTACCCGGAGGAGGACCTCGGTCCGGCCGAGGTCCGGCTGCGGATGTTCCTCGAGCAGTATTGGGGCGGCCCACGCACCTACTCCGAGCAGCGCGGGCACCCGCGGCTGCGGATGCGGCACGCGCCGTTCAAGGTCGGCCCGATCGAGCGCGACGCGTGGCTGCGCTGCATGCGGGTCGCCGTCGACGAGGCCGGGCTGGACGACGAGCACCGCGCGCAGCTGTGGCAGTACCTCACCTACGCCGCCGCTAGCATGGTCAACAGCGACTTCTGAAGCCGAACGGGCGGTTCGCGCTCATACTGCTCCGGATTTGGCAAGATCTCCCGGGTGCAGTGGTGGCGGGACGCCGTGATGTACCAGATCTACGTCCGGTCGTTCTCCGACGGCGACGGGGACGGCATCGGTGATCTGCAGGGCATCCGGTCCCGGCTGGGCTACCTGGAACTGCTGGGCGCCGACGCCCTGTGGCTGACGCCGTTCTTCACCTCACCCATGGTCGACCACGGCTATGACGTGGCCGACCCGCGCAGCGTCGATCCGGTGTTCGGCGACTTGGACACGTTCGACGGGCTCATTGCCGACGCGCACGAGCACGGCCTGCGGGTCGCGATCGACCTGGTGCCCAACCACACGTCGAGCGAGCACGAATGGTTCCGGGCAGCGCTGGACTCCACCCCGGGCAGCCCCGAGCGGGCGCGCTACCACTTCCGTGATGGCCGCGGGCCCGACGGTGCCGAACCGCCGAACAACTGGACGAGCATCGTCGGCGGCCCGGCCTGGACACGCGTACAGGATCCCGACTCCGACGGGGAATGGAACCCCGGCGAGTGGTACCTGCACCTCCTCACGCCCGACCAGCCCGACGTCAACTGGACCAACCCCGAGGTGTGGGCCGACCTGGAGAAGACGCTGCGGTTCTGGCTGGACCACGGCGTCGACGGCTTCCGCATCGGTATCGCCGACGGCATGAGCAAGCCGGAAGGGCTGCCCGACATCGAGGAGCGCCCGGAGGGCGCAGGCGCCACCGCCATCCGGCTGCTGGCTCCCGTCGACGACGACCCGCGCTTCGACGATGCCGGCGTGCACGACGTCCATCGGATGATCCGCGCCGTGCTCGACCACTACCCAGGAGCGATGGTGGTGGGCGAGGTCAGGATCGGTGACAATGAGCGGTTCGCCCGCTACCTGTGGCCCGACGAGTTGCACCTCGCCTTCAACTTCCGGCTCGTGCAGGCCCCGTTCGACGCCAACGATGTACGGACGGCGATCGAGCAGTCGCTCGCCGCTGTGGAGAAGGTGGGCGCCCCACCGACGTGGACGCTGTCCAACCACGACGTGTCCCGGCCGGTCACCCGCTACGGCGGCGGCCCGGCCGGGCGGGCCAGGGCGCGGGCGATGGTATTGGTCGAGCTCGCCCTGCCCGGCGTGGTGTACCTCTACAACGGCGAGGAGCTCGGCCTGCCCGACGGCGAGCTGCCTGACGCGGTGTTGCAGGACCCGCAGTGGGAACGCTCGGGTCACACCGAACGCGGGCGTGACGGCTGCCGCGTGCCGGTGCCGTGGGAGGGGGGCGCACCGGGCTACGGGTTCACGAGCGGCCAACCGTGGCTGCCGATGCCACCCGAGTACGGTCGGCTCACCGTGGCCGGCCAGCTCGAGGACACCACGTCGACGCTGTCCCTGATCCGCCGGGCCGTGGAGCTGCGCAAGACCCACCCCGGATTCGACGGCCGGAGCGTCGAGTGGTTCGGAGCTCCGGTGGGATGCCTGGCGTTCCGCCGAGCCGGATCCACCCTGGTGTGCGCCCTCAACGCCTCTTCCGATCTCGTCCCGCTCCCGCCGGGCGACGTCCTTCTGGCCAGCGGTCCGCTCGAGGGCGACCTGCTGCCCCCGGACACGGCGGCCTGGCTCGCCTGACGCTCGGTGGCGGCCATCGGAGCCCGTGACGGCGGCGCCCGTCAGGCGAGGAGCAGCGGTAGCGCCGTGACCCTGCGCCGGACCACGGCGCCGTAGCGGGCGTCGAGCCGCAGCCAGGTGCCGGTGGCGGACACGCGCACCGCGCCGACCGCACCGCCCGCACCGCCCGCACCGGTGTCACCGAGGAACCCCATCCCGGACAGCGCGAACAGGCAGCGCAGCGGAATCTTGATCGCCGGCCCCGACGTGGCCGTCACGGTGAGCACGATCTGGTCCAGCAACGACGCAGGCGGACCGAGCGGCCCCGCATTCTCCCTGGCCAGGACGAGCCCCCGCTCGGTGAGAGCGTCAAGCTCCCCGGCCGGCACGTCGTCCACCGGAGCCCAGCCCTCGTCCGGCGGCAGCTCGCCCTGCCAGAGTCCACCGGCGCCAGGGTCGACCGTCTCGGCGCGTTCCACGGCGAGCGCCGTGAGCAGCCCCGTCGCCGGCACGGTGACGTCACCGGGCTCCAGCAGGCCGTGCACAGAGCGCGTGGCCAGCACGTCGAACGGGGTCGACGCCCACGCGGTGACTCTGCCGCCGCTCGCCCGCAGCCGCACGGTCGCCCTCTGGTCCAGCCGCACCACCCGCGCCACGAAGGCGCCGAGGTCGCCGCGCTCGGCAGCGTCTCGCACGGTCAGCGATGTCATGCCGCCCACCTGCCGAGGAACGCACGCTCGTCAGCGGTCAGCCGGCGTGGCCGCTGCGCGTCGAGGTCGAAGATGGCCATCCGGGTCCAGGCCACGACGGCGACAGGGTCGGCCGCCGCCGGACCGTCGTGCATCTCGTAACAGATCCGGAACGACGCCGCGCGCACCTCGTCCACCCACATCCCCACCCGCAGCGGATGCGACCGGTACGGGATCTGGCGCCGATAGTCCACGTTCAGACCGGCGACGAGCAGACCACCGGTGAAGCCCTGGATCCCCTCCGCCGCGGCGGTGTCGAAGAACAGGCCGATCCGGGCCTCCTCCAGCAACGTCACCGCGCGGGCGTGGTTGACATGCCGGTAGGAGTCCTGGTCGGTCCAGCGCAGGGGGACCTGCGCAACGAAGCGAGGCACGTCGCCCACCCTCTCAGGATCGTGCCGTCGGCCGGACAGGGTGTCCGGCCCCGGGTCGGGTCGATGCGCGGGTCAGCGCGCGAGCCCACGCAGCTGCCGCGAGACCACCGACAGGGTCGCGAGGTCGAGCTGCCCCGCGGTGCCGACCTCGTGCAGCGCGGCCCGGGCTCGCAGCAGGCGCGAGGCGTTCGCCTTCTCCCACTGCGCGATGGCCGTCTCCACCGGCGTGCCCGGTGCGTCCTCGCGCAGCGCGTCGAGGGTGATGGCCCGCAGCGACCCGTACAGGTCGTCGCGCAGTGCCAGCCTGGCCAGGGCGTGCCAGCGGTCGCCGCGTTCCAGTGCACTCACCGAGGTGAGCGCGAGGTCGATGCCCAGATGCTCGGACAGGCCGTAGTACAGCGCGGCCACCTCGCCGGGTTCTCGCGGCTCGCGGTCGCGTTCGGCCAGTTCCGTCAGCTCGACGACGTCGAGCAACCCGTAGCCGTATATCAGCGCCGCCGAGCGCATCGCACAGTCCGCAGCGACCCCGGACGACCGCAGCTGCGCCGCCCGCATCTCGACGGCGGCGAGCTCCCGGCCGCGCAGCAGCCGCGGCAGCTCGGCCCGCAGCTCCCGGACGGCAGCGGCGAAGCGCGCTGTCTCCGCGCCGACGGCCAGCGGCTGCGGCCGGTTGGTGAGGAACCAGCGCGACGCGCGGTCGAGCAGGCGACGCGACTCCAGCACGATCTCATCGGACACCGCGGTCGGGATCTGCGGCGCGCGCAGCTCCTCCCACAGGCCGGGCAGGTCGAACACCGCGGTGGTCACGGCGTAGGCGCGCACCGCATCGGTGGGCGCGGCGGAGAGCTCCTCGCCGAGCCGGAATGCATAGGTCATCCCAGCACCGTCGACCATCTCGTTGACCAGCTGCGTGATCACGATCTCCCTGCGCAGCGGGTGGCCGGCGACCGCTCCCGGGAAGCGGTCACGCAGCGGACGCGGGAAATACCCCGGCAGCCGGGCGGCGAAGGCCGCACTCTCGGGCAGGTCGGTGGCCAGCACCTGCGCCGTGAGGTCGAGCTTCGTGTGTGCGAGCAACGTGGCGAGCTCGGGGCTGGCGAGTCCCCCGCCGGCGTCCTCCAACGCGGCGAAGCCTGCCTCGTCGGGCAGCACTTCCAGCTTCCGGTCCAGCCCGCGGCGGGCGACGAGGTCCGTGGTGAGCCTGCCGTGCACGTTCACCATCGCCGGAGCGTGCGCCCGGGCGATGCCCAGCACCGCGTTCTGGTCACGGTTGTCGTCCAGCACGAGATCGGCAACGTCATCGGTCATCTCGACAAGCAGCGCGTCGCGGCCTGCGCGGTCGAGCTCGCCCGCGACCACCAGCCGGTCGAGCAGGACCTTGATGTTGACCTCGTGGTCGGAGCAGTCCACACCCGCCGAGTTGTCGATCGCGTCAGTGTTGATCTTCCCGCCCCGACGCGCGAACTCGATGCGCCCCCGCTGGGTCAGTCCGAGGTTGCCGCCCTCGCCCACGACCTTCACCCGCAGCTCCGCGCCGTCGGCCCGCACGGCGTCGTTCGCCTTGTCCCCGGCGTCGGCGTGCGACTCGCTCGACGCCTTGACGTACGTACCGATCCCGCCGTTCCACAGCAGGTCGGCCGGAGCGCGCAGGATCGCCGCGATCAGCTCGGGCGGGCTCAGCGTCTCCGGGCCCTCCCCGATCCCCAGCGCGGCCCGGATCTCCGGCCCGATCGGCACGGACTTTGCGGTGCGCGGCCACACGCCACCACCCGGGCTGATCACCGAGCGGTCGTAGTCGTCCCACGACGAGCGGGGCAGCGCGAACATCCGCTGCCGCTCGGCGAAGCTGCGGGCCGGATCCGGTGTCGGGTCGACGAAGACGTGCCGGTGGTCGAACGCCGCGAGCAGCCGGATGTGTGGCGACAGCAGCATCCCGTTGCCGAACACGTCGCCGGACATGTCGCCGATACCGACGACCGTGAACTCCTGGCGCTGTGTGTCGATGCCCAGCTCGCGGAAGTGGCGCTTGACGCTTTCCCACGCGCCCTTTGCCGTGATGCCCATGGCCTTGTGGTCGTAGCCGACGGAGCCGCCGGAGGCGAACGCGTCACCGAGCCAGAAGCCGTAGGACGCGGCCACCTCGTTGGCGGTGTCGGAGAACCGGGCCGTGCCCTTGTCCGCCGCGACCACCAGATAGGAGTCGTCCCCGTCATGACGGACGACGTCGGGTGGTGGCACCGTCGTGCCGTTCACGAGGTTGTCGGTGACGTCCAGCAGACCCGAGATGAACGTCCGGTAGCAGTACTCGAGCTCGTCGGGGCCCGCGTCGCCGCGGCGAACGATGAAGCCCCCCTTGGCGCCGACGGGCACGATCACCGCATTCTTGACGGCCTGCGCCTTGACCAGCCCGAGGATCTCCGTGCGGTAGTCCTGCGGCCGGTCGGAGTAGCGCAGGCCACCCCGCGCGACCGGCCCGAACCGCAGGTGCACACCCTCGACCCGGGGCGAGTACACGAAGATCTCGAACTTCGGCCGCGGCGCCGGCATGTCGGGCACCGCGGAAGGATCGATCTTGAACGAGAAGAACGGCCGATCGCGGAACCAGTTCGTGCGCAGCGTCGCGGTGATCATCGCCAGGTACCCGCGGAGGATGCGGTCGGCATCGAGCCCCGTCACGGCGTCGATCAGGCCCCGCACCTCGGTCAGCGCCGCGAGGATCTCCCGCTCGCGCTCCTCGATAGCCGGATCGAACCGGACCCGGAACAACGCGACGAGTGCGCGCGCGACTGCATGATGCGCAAGCAGCGTCTCGGCCATGTACTGCGCGCCGTAGGGGGCGCCGAGCTGCCGGGCGTAGTGGGCGTACGCGCGCAGCACCGCGACCTCCCGCCACGGCAACCCGGCCCGCAGCACGAGTGCGGAGAACCTGTCGGTCTCGGCGTCACCACGCCACGCGGCGCTGAACGCCGAGCAGAAGCCGCGCTCGATGGCATCGTCGGTGCGCTCGGCCAGCACGGCCCGGGTGGCGTCGTCCATCCGCAGGCCGAAGTCGTAAAGCCAGCAGCGGAGCCCGTCGGCACGCACGAACTCCGACGGTCGCTCGTCGAGCACATCCACGCCGAGCTGCTGGAGCAACGGAAGTACCGCGGTCAATGTGGCGGGCGCCCCGGCGAGGTAGAGGCTGAACCGCCGCTCGTCGGACCTCGATGCCGGTTCGGGCGCCGAGTAGAGCCGGACGTCGAACGCCCCGGGACCGGGCAGCGCGGCGACCCGGCGCAGGTCCTCGACGGCATGCTGGGGAGCGACGGCCGCCTTGTACGCCTCCGGCACACCGGGCAGCAGCGCAGCCACGCCTGCTGCCTGCGGCTGGCTCAGCAACCGGTCGTCCCAGATGCGGACGGCCTCGGTCAGCTCGTCCTGCAGCTCCGGCACGTCGACGTCGCCGAACGCCGGCGCACCCGCGTCGGTGTGCACCGTGAAGTGCACCAATGCGAGGTTCGACTCCGAGACGCGCGCGGTGTGCTGCACGCTGCGCCCGCCGAGGCGGCGCTGCAGCACGTCGGCCATCCGCAGGCGGGACGCCGTGGTGTACCGGTCGCGGGGCAGGTACACCAGGCACGAGATGAACCGGCGGTACGGGTCGGGACGCAGGAACAGCCGCACCGCGCGTCGCCCGGCCACGGCGAGCACACCCACGGCGGTGTCGTGCAGGCGCTGTTCGCTCGAGCTGAACAGCTCCTCCCGGGGCAGCGCGGAGATCACCTCGAGCATCTGCTGACCGGAGTAGGACTCCAGCGGGAACCCGGCGCGGTGGATCGCGTCGCGCACCCTGCGCTCGAGGACAGGGATGTCGAGGACGTTCTCGTAGAGCGCGGGCACGGTCAGCGTGCCGAGGAACCGGTGCTCGCCGACGAGCCGGCCCGTGGCGTCGACCGTCCGCACGGCGAGGTAGTACGGATGCACGGGACGCAGCGGGCTGAGCGTGTTGGCGCGGGTGAGCACGAGCAGCTCGCGGGGCCTCTCCGCCGCGTCGAGCTGCGGTGCGAACGTGGCGGTGATGCCGTTCTCGCGGCGCAGCACGCCCAGGCCGGAACCGGGCTCGGCGCGCAGGTCCGCAGCCCCTTCGGGCACCGCGTAGCGGCGGTAGCCGAGGAACGTGAAGTGCTCGTCGGCCAGCCAGCGCAGCAGGTCCGCGACCTCCGCCGGCCGGCTGTCACCGGACACAGCGGGCCGCGCCGACAGCGTCACGGCCAGTTCCCTGGCCG
>DASRSC010000041.1:0-9397 GCA_035695525.1 Pseudonocardia sp.
CGGATGCACCCGCTGAAGTGCGGATGATGCGGGCGCCTGAAAGACCAAGCGCCCTCTGAGCAGGGACAATGCGGTTGCCGACGCCACACGTTCCCCGGCCCGGAAGGCACCTGGTAGATGCGAGCTTCCCACAACCTCAGCAGTGTGTGCCTCAGCAGCGTGTCGGTGAGCTGCGACGAGCCGAGTCTCGTGTCGGGCCCGGGGTTGTTGCCCGCGGTGGTGCTGGCGGGCGGCATAGCGCTTCTTCCAGCCGATCACCGTGGGCTGGGAAACCCCGACCCGCTCAACGATCTCCTTCACCGGCACCGCATCCGCGGCCAGGAGCACGAATCCACGCCCGGCGCGCCAGCCCCGCTGGCAACGTCGGCGCACGCAGCCACGACTCTAGAACCTCGCGGTCACGCGCCGACACTTCCACGGTCACAGTCAACACCACGAACCATGACCGAGAACCGATCGCCAGGTAAAGCTGCCTAATCACCGCGACACTAGCTACTTCGCCCTGAAGAAGTAGCGACCGTTGAGCGTCTGACCTGCGTGTTCTGTCGGCGCGCCTCCTCTGTACACGTTCGAATGAACGGGAGAATGACGCGTAGGGCGGTGAGCTGGGGAAACGGGGTCTGATGCTGCGGACACGAGCACCCGAGGTGAGTCTGTGGGAGGCGGTGCTCCCGGACGAGGTGCTGCGCCTGCCGGAGGAGCTGGCCCGGGTCGACGCGTTGTTGGACGATCCGGTGTTCTTCGCCCCGTTCGCACCGTTCTTCGACCCGCGGTTGGGCCGTCCCTCCACGCCGATGGAGGTCTACCTGCGGTTGATGTTCCTCAAGTTCCGCTACCGGCTCGGCTACGAAACCCTGTGCCGCGAGGTCGCCGATTCGATCACGTGGCGGCGGTTCTGTCGGATCCCGATCGATGGTCGGGTGCCGCACCCGACCACGCTGATGAAGCTCACCACCCGCTGCGGCACTACGGCGGTCGACGGGTGCAACGAGGCGTTGCTGGCCAAGGCGGCGCAGGCGAGGCTGCTGCGCACTACCCGGCTGCGCGCCGACACCACGGTCGTCCCGGCTGATGTCGCCTACCCGACCGATTCGGGATTGTTGGCCAAGGCGGTGCGGCGTATCGCCGCGGCCGGGCGTCGGGTGCAGGCTGCGGGCGGAGCGACCCGCACCCGGGTTCGGGACCGTAGCCGCTCGGCGGGGGCTCGGGCCCGGGAGATCGGGGCGAAGCTGCGGCTGCGCGCCGCGCAGACCCGCGACGAGGCCCAGGCCGTGGTCAAGCGGATCACCGGCGAGCTGGCTGGGCTGGCCGAACGGGCTGCGGCGGAGGCCGAGGCGCTGCTGGGCAACGCCCGCCGGGCATTGCGCCGCGCGCAGACCAAGGCCGCACAGCTCGCCGCGGCCGGTGAACAGGATCCGGACGCTGGACGGCGGCGAGGGCGACTGCACCGGGCCGTGAACGACCTGACCGACCTGCTGGCCGCGACCCGACGGATCGCCGCCCAGACCCGTCAACGGCTCTCAGGAACCACGCCCGAGGGCGCGACCCGGCGGGTCAGCCTGCATGACGGGGACGCCCGCCCGATCGCGAAGGGCCGATTGGGGCGGCCGGTCGAGTTCGGCTACAAGGGCCAGGTCGTCGACAACGATGACGGTGTGGTGCTCGACCACACCCTCGAACGCGGCAACCCCGCCGACGCACCGCAGCTCGCCCCCGCGGTCGGGCGGGTCATCGGCCGGACTGGGCGGCGCCCGCGGACGGTCACCGCTGATCGTGGCTACGGCGAGGCCGGCGTCGAGAACGATCTGCATGATCTCGGGGTCCGGACCGTGGTGATCCCCCGCAAGGGCAGACCCGGCAACGCCCGCCAAGCCCACGAGCACCGTCGAGCGTTCCGCAGAACCGTCAAATGGCGCACCGGCAGCGAGGCCCGGATCAGCACCCTCAAGCGGCAGCACGGGTGGGACCGCACCCGCCTCGATCACCTCGACGGAGCCCGGATCTGGACCGGACACGGGGTCCTGGCCCACAACCTGGTCAAGATCGCGGCCCTGGCCGGTTGATCGGCCGCCCAACAGAGATCAACACAACCAGACCGCGGCCAGGATCGACCCCACATCCGCGATCTCGGCCTATTTCAGGGCGAAGTAGCTAGGCTGCCGCCGTGAGGTTCCGCGTCGTCCCGGCCGCGTACGTCCTCCCCCTCCGGCGCGTCGGACGGACCGACGAGGTGCTCCTGCAGCTGCGACGCGGCACGGGCTACATGGACGGGCATTGGGCGGCGGCCGCCGCGGGTCACGTCGAGGCCGACGAGTCGGTGCACGCAGCCGCATGCCGCGAAGCCGAGGAGGAGCTGGGCATCGGCATCGTCACCGCCGACCTCGTGCCGCTCACCGTGATGCACCGCACGCACGGCAACCACCGCGCGATCGACGAACGTGTCGACTTCTTCTTCTCGTGCCGCACCTGGACGGGGGACCCTCGCCGGGTGGAGCAGGCGAAGTCGGCGGATCTGCGCTGGTGCAGCCTCGACGACCTGCCGGAGCCGGTGGTGCCGCACGAGCTTTTCGTGCTGGCGGGGCTGCGGAGAGGGGACCTGCCGGCGATCGTCAGCTTCGGCTTCGACGCGGCCACCTCCCCCGACGCCCGTGCGCCCCGCCGGTAGGACGGCGCGCTACACCACCCGACGCTCCTTGCCCTCCCAGTACGGCGCCCGGAGGTCCTTCTTGAGGACCTTTCCGGTGGGGTTGCGCGGCAGCTCGTCCAGCACGTCCACCGACTTCGGGCACTTGAACGCGGCCAGCTGCTCGCGGCAGTAGGCCAGCAGCGCGTCGCCGTCGAACTCCACGCCGGGCGCAGCCACGACGATCGCCTTGGCCACCTCGCCCCACCGCTCGTCCGGCACCCCGATCACGGCGACGTCGGCGACGGTCGGGTGCTCAGCCAGCACCCGCTCGATCTCGGCAGGGTAGATGTTCTCCCCGCCGCTGATGATCATGTCCTTGATCCGGTCGGTGACGTAGACGTAGCCGTCGGCGTCGATGTGCCCGCCGTCGCCGGACCGCAGCCAGCCGTCGGGGGTGACGGCGGCAGCCGTGGCGTCCGGCTTGCCCCAGTAACCGCCCATCAGCTGCTCGGTGCGCACCCAGATCTCGCCCGCCTCACCCGTGGGCACCGGGTCGCCCGTGGCCGGGTCGCGGATCTCGATCTCGACTCCGTGGATCGACGTTCCGGCGGAGATCAGGCGGTGGGCGACGGCCGGGTCGTCGTGGTCCTCGGGCCCCAGCGAGCTGACGACGCCGCTGGCCTCGGTCATGCCGTAGACCTGGTGCATCACGCCGGGGAAGAGCTTCAGGCAGGCCCGCATCACCGGCAGGGGCATCGGGGAGGCCCCGTAGGACAGCGCCAGCAGTGACGAGAAGTCGCGATCGGCGGCCCCAGGCACCTGGGCCATCGCTGCCATCAGTGCCGGCACGAGGAACGTGTGGGTGATCCTCTCGGACTCGAGAACCTTCAGGATTGCGACCGGGTCAGGCAGCCGCAGCATCATGATCTGCGCGCCGGCAGAGATCGCGAGCAGCGCGTAGCTGGTGCCCCCGACGTGGTACATCGGCATTGCCACCTGCACGCGCGCGTCCGGACCCAGCTCGAAGTCGGTGGCGACGTTCTCGGCATGGGCGAGCATGCTGCGGTGGGTGAGCATGGCGCCCTTCGGGAAGCCGGTGGTCCCCGACGTGTAGAGCTGGACGAAGCAGTCCTCCCGGTCGGCGGGATACACCTCGGGGTCGGGTTGCCGCGCGGCCAGCCAGGCCTCGTACTCGTCGTCCGCGCCCCCGACCCGGATCACCCGCTCGACGGTCGGCAGCTTGTCGCGCACCTGCTCCACCGCGGCCGCGAACTCCGGGCCGACGAACAGGATCCGGGCCGCGGCGTCGTTGATGACGTAGACGATCTCCGGAGGCGCCAGCCGGAAGTTGACCACGGCGTTGGCCGTGCCGACCTGGGCGCAGGCCAGCGTCAGCTCGAGACAGGACGGGTGGTTGAGGTCGAGGACCGCCACCCGGTCACCCGGCAGGAGCCCTTCCGCGCGCTGAGCGGCCGCGTTCTGCCGCACCCGGCGCGTGAGCTCCGACCAGGTCCGGGCAGTGTCGCCGAAGCGCAGCGCGACCGCGTCCGGCCGTTCGGCCTCCCAGCGCGCGAGCGCCGACGTGAAGTCCGTGAGCTGGGTGGTCATGCAGGCCTCCGGCGACGGGCGGGTGCGAGGTGGTGTGGCGCAGCGCACACAAGGGAACCCGAATCGTAACCAGTAGGTGGGGCTCGGGCGATCGTCGAGTTCCGGTACTCGAGATCACGCCCTGCCGCGACCGCGACTACCGGTCAGCGCCGAGTTCTTCCGAGCCCCTCTGAGGAACGACTGCAGCTCGGTCCAGGTGCCCGCCTGCCTGTCGCGCTCGCTGATCAGCGTGGGTGCGAGCGGCCAGTCGATGGTGAGGTGGGGGTCGTCCCAGCGGACGGCGATGTCCTCCGTCGGGTCGTGTTCGGCGTCGATGCGGTAGCAGATGTCGGCGGTCTCGGTGAGGGCCTGGAATCCGTGGAGGAACCCCCGGGGGATGTAGAGCCCCAGCATCCGCTCGTCGTCGAGCCGGAACGCGGCCCAGCGGCCGAAGGTCGGCGAGTCGGTCCGCGCGTCGATGACTACGTCGAACAGGGCGCCGGAGGAGCACCTCACAAATTTGGCCTCGCCCTTGCCGAACCGGCCGTGGAGTCCGCGGATCACTCCCTTCCGGCTACGGGACTGGGAGTCCTGGACGAAAGTGCCCGGATCGATGCCCGCGGAGCGGGCGGCGGATGATTCGAAGGTCCTGCTGAACCAGCCTCGGTCGTCGTGGTGTGGCTTCGGCTCGAAGAGCAGAACGCCGGCTAGCTCGGTTCGGTGGACCTGCACGATCGCGACTCCCCTATCGATCTGATCGCTAAACTTACCTTAACGAAAAGGTAGAGTTCGGGGACAGATCGGCCTGAGTGGCCGCCTTGTCGGTGATTTCGGAGCTGGTTGTACCTGCACGCCTTCGACCCTACTGTCCTGTGATGGAAGCTTTGTCCGCTTCTCAGCGGGGCTTCAGGAAGCCTGGTGAGGCTTCGACGGAAAGGGTGGATTTCCGTGAGGTTGCCGCCCGGGCTCGTTCGTGCCGGAGGTGCCGGACGTGGGGTACCCCCGCACCGGGCGACCCGTGCAACTGGCTACGGTGACTGCGCTCGCCCCATGCCGCCATCAGCAGGCGCCGACCGCTCGGAGTCCCCACATGAGTTCTCCCCTGCAGGTCCCCCGGATGCGTGCGACTGCGCGGCGGGTCAAGGCGGGGGGTGAGCGGTTCCTCGGTGGTGTGCTGCCGGGAGCGTCAGCGCGGAGGCTGCGGGAGCGCGCCTTCGCCGACGACTGGGCGGCCGCCAACCTCGACGCCCGGCAGGCCACCGGTCCGCTGTGGGTCGTGCTCGGTGACTCGGTCAGCCAGGGGATCGGCGCCACCACCCGCGAGGTGGGCTACGTCGGCGTCGTTCACGAGATGCTGCGCCGTCGGGACGCGTGGCGCGTGGTCAACCTGTCGCGAGCGGGCGCAGGCGTGGCCGACGTCCTCGCGCGCCAGCTCCCTGAGCTGGCTGCGCTCACCGCCGCGGAACCTGCCGCACTCGTCAGCTGCATCATCGGCGCCGAGGACCTGGCCCGTCGCACTCCCGGCCTGGACACTTCGCTGCGTCAGGTGATCGCCGCCCTGCCCACCGGCTCCGTCATCGGCACCCTCTCCCGGGGCGGTCGTGGTGGGCCGGCCGCGGCACTCGACGCCGTGATCCGCGAGGAGGCCGCCCGCCACCAGCTGCGCATCGCCCAGCTGCCGTCCCGCGCCGGCGATCCCGGGCGCGTCCGCGACCACACGCTCCTCAGCGATGTCGGGCATGCCGCGTGGGCCACCGCGGTGCTGAAGGCGATCGACGGGCCGCCCGCCGAGATCGCCTCCACCACCGATCCCGCTCTTCCCGTCGTACCGGCAGTGCCCGACACCGATTAGTCCGTCGGACCGCATGGACGATCGGAGCGGACGTGTCATGGTCCGCGAGCTGAGCAAGCGGTTCGGGTCGATCACCGCGGTGGACGGGGTGACGTTCTCCGTGGAGCCCGGCGCCGTCACCGGGTTCCTCGGGCCCAACGGCTCGGGCAAGACAACGACCCTGCGGATGATCCTCGGGCTGGTGACGCCGACGTCGGGCGGCGCGCATGTCAACGGGGTGCCGTTCGCCGAGCTGGCCAATCCCGCGAGGGTGGTTGGCGCGGTGCTCGAGGCGCAGGGGTTCCACCCGGGCCGCACGGCACGCAAGCACCTGCTGGTCTGCGCGGCCGCGATCGGTGTGCCCGACGCCGCCGTCGACCACGTGCTCGGGTCCGTCGGGCTGGCTCACGCCGCCGACCGCGGCGTCGGTGGCTACTCACTGGGAATGCGGCAGCGGCTGGCCCTCGCCGTGGCTCTGCTGGGCGACCCGCAGGTGCTGATCCTCGACGAGCCGGCCAACGGGCTCGACCCCGAGGGCATCGCCTGGCTACGCGCTTTCCTGCGCGGCTTCGCCGGACAGGGCCGCAGTGTGCTCGTGTCCAGCCACCTGCTCGCCGAGGTGGAGCAGACCGCCGACCACCTGGTCGTGATCAGCCGGGGCCGGTGTGTCTTCCAGGGGTCGCTCGCGCAGCTGCGCGGTTCGCGGCAGACGCGGGTGCTGGTGCAGTGCCCCGCGCCCGCGCGCCTGGCCGACGCGTTGGCCCGCACCGGCCTCCTGGAGATCGACACGCTCCCCGACGGGCGGCTCGGCGTGGCCGGCACCGATCCCGTCCACGTCGGGGACGTGGCTCTGGCCGCAGGCGTGGCGATCCACGGGTTGGTGGAGGAGAAGATCGATCTGGAGCAGCTGTTCTTCCAGCTCACCAGCGGACCATGGCGGGCCGGCTGATGGGCCGGCTGCTGCGCGCCGAGGTGCGCAAGACGTTCTCCACGAAGCTCTGGTGGGCGCTGCTCGTGCCCGTGGCCCTGCTGTCGATCGTCATCAACCTGTTCGGCGGGCTGTTCGCTGCGGCGATCCCCAACAAGGGCGCGGGCCTGCCGCTGCTGCTGGGTTCGCTGGCCTACGCGCTGGGCCTGACCGGGGTGTTCGCGGCCTGCTACGGCGTCGTCGCCATGGCTGCCGAGTTCCGCCACCGCACCATCACCACGACCTACCTGACGGAGCCTCGGCGCGGACGGGTGCTGCTCGCCAAGATGGCGACCAGTGCCGCCGTCGGGGCCCTCTACGCCGCGGTGGTCGCGCTCGTGGGCGTACTGGCCGGCCTCGCGGGTCAGGGCGGCGCCGCCCCCGCCGTTGACCAGCTGCTCGCGGTCAGCGCGATCGGGATGGCGGTGGCGGCGCTGTGGTCCGCGCTGGGATCCGCGCTGGGCACCGTGATCAGCAACCAGGTGAGCGGGCTCGTCGGTATCCTGGTGTACCTGCTGCTCGGGGAGCTGCTGATCTCCGCGCTGCTCAACAGCGCCAACTCGGAGGCTGTCCCGCGGCTCACCGCCTACCTCCCGGGCAACGCGGGTGACGTGGCGATCTACGACATTCCCGCGCACGTGCTCGCGGGCTCCGACCTCGGGCCGACGGTGGTCGAGACGCTCGCCGGTGTCACCGCGCCGCCGCCGTGGTGGGGCGCGCTGCTCGTGCTCGCGGCCTGGGTCGCCGCGGTGGCCGCGGCCGGGTGGGTGGTGGGCGCGCGCCGCGACGTGACCTGACATGCCGGAGCGGCCGGACGAATGTCTGAGCCGCAACATACGGTGTCGTTGTGCCCGACGTAGTTGCGCCCGACGTTGCTCCACCCGGTTGGATCCGCCGGCTCGTCCGCGCCTGCTTCCGGCACCGCCGCACCGCCGTCGGCGCGCTCGTGGTGTCGGTGCTCGGCGTCAGCCTCGACGCCGTCGGGCCGCTGCTCACCCGAGTGGCGGTCGACGACGCCGTGGCGGGTTCCACTGCGGTGCTCGGCACGGTGGTGGCCGCCTTCCTCGTGCTGGCGCTGATCCGCTTCGTCGCGGCCTTCCTGCGCCGCTTCCTGGCCGGCAGGCTCGCCCTGGATGTGCAGCACGACCTGCGCCGGCAGGTGTTCGCCGCTGTGCAGCGCCTCGACGGGCAGCGTCAGGACTCGATGCGCACCGGCCAGGTCGTCTCCCGGGCGATCACCGACCTGCAGCTCGTGCAGTCACTGCTGCAGTTGGTGCCGGTGGCGCTCGGCGGCGTGGTGCTCGTGGTGGTGTCGATCGGCGCGATGCTGTGGCTCTCCCCCATGCTCACGCTGGTGGCGCTGGTGCTGCTGCCCGGCGCCACCTGGATCACCCTGCGCACCAGGACCACGCTGTTCCCCGCCACCTGGTCCGCGCAGCAGCGGGCCGCCGACATCGCGCAGCAGGTCGAGGAGACGGTCACCGGCGTCCGGGTCGTCAAGGGTTTCGGACAGGAGAGCCGCGAGGTCGGCGCGCTGGAGCGGGGCGCGCTCCGGCTCTTCGCCGAGCGCATGCGGGCCGCCCGGCTCACCGCCCGGCTCAACCCCACGCTGCTCGCGCTGCCCACGCTCGGGCAGGTCGGGGTGATCGGGTTCGGCGGCTGGCTCGCACTGGGCGGTTCGATCAGTCTGGGCACGTTCCTGGCCTTCACGACCTACGTCGCGCAGCTCGTGGGCCCTGCGCGGCTGCTCGCCTCGCTCGTGGTGAGCGCGCAGCTCGCCAGGGCCGGGGTCCAGCGCGTGCACGACCTGGTCGACTCCCGACCCGATGTCGTCGACCCGGCGGAGCCCGTCGCGCTGCCGCGCGGCCCCCTGTCGGTGGAGCTCCACCACGTCAGCTTCGGCTACGGCAGCCGGGAGCCGGTGCTGGACGACGTCTCGCTGCGCGTGGAGCCCGGTGAGACGCTGGCGCTGGTGGGCACGGCCGGGTCCGGGAAGTCCACGGTCGCGCTGCTGCTGCCGCGCTTCTACGACCCACGGGCGGGCGAGCTCCGGCTGGGCGGTGTGGCGCTGCCTCGGCTGCGGCTGGCCGACCTGCGCCACGAGCTCGGCGTCGTGTTCGAGGAGGCGTTCCTGTTCTCGGACACCATCCGCGCCAACATCGCCTACGGCCGCCCTGACGCGAGCGACGAGGAGGTGCGGGCGGCGGCGCGAGCGGCACAGGTGGAGCCCTTCGTCGAGCCACTGCCCGACGGCTACGACACGATGGTCGGGGAGCGCGGCCTCACGCTGTCGGGTGGGCAGCGCCAGCGCATCGCCCTCGCCAGGGCGATCCTCACCGACCCGCGGGTCCTCGTTCTCGACGACGCCACCTCCGCGGTCGACACC
>DASRSC010000042.1:0-6161 GCA_035695525.1 Pseudonocardia sp.
ACCTGTCGCAGAAGATCACGGTGGATGCCCGGGGTGAGATCCTGGAGCTGAAGTCGACGGTGAACACGATGGTGGATCAGCTGTCGTCGTTCGCCGACGAGGTCACGCGCGTGGCGCGTGAGGTAGGCACAGAGGGCATGCTCGGCGGCCAGGCCCAGGTCCGCGGCGTGTCGGGCACGTGGCGCGACCTCACCGAGAACGTCAACCAGCTCGCCTCCACGCTCACCACGCAGCTGCGGGCGATCTCGGCCGTGTCGACCTCGGTGGCCAGCGGCGACCTGACCCAGCAGATCAAGGTGGCCGCGTTCGGGGAGGTCGCCGAGCTCAAGGACAACATCAACCAGATGATCGTGGCGCTGCGCGAGACCACCGAGGAGAACGCCGCGCAGGGCTGGCTGGACTCCAACCTGGTCCGCATCGGCGGCCTGCTACAGGGCCAGCGCGACCTCGGCGAGGTCTGCCAGATGATCATGAATGAGGTCGCGCCGCTGGTGAAAGCGCAGGTCGGGGCGTTCTTCCTGGCCGCCGAGCCCGCCAGCGCCTCCGGCGCCGCGCGCTGGGTGATGAGCGGTGGGTACGCGATGACGCCGGGCGATCCGCCGCTGTCCTTCGGGTCGGGGGACGGCCTCGTCGGCCAGGCTGCCGCCACGCGCCAGATCCTGCGGGTCGACGAGGTGCCTGCCGACTACCTCATGATCCGCTCCGGCGTGGGAACCACTGCGCCCCGCGCCGTGGTCGTGCTCCCGGTTCAGTTCGAGGGCGAGTCCCTCGGGGTGATCGAGCTGGGGTCCGTGTCGCCGTTCTCGGCCCTGCACCTGACGTTCCTCGAGCGCCTCGTCGCCACCATCGGCGTCGCGATCACCACCATCCGGGCCAACCGGCGCACCGAGGAGCTGCTCGCGCAGTCCCAGGGCCTGGCGATGGAGCTGCAGGACCAGTCGGCGGAGCTGCAGCGAACCAATGCCGAGCTGGAGGAGAAGGCCGAGCAGCTCTCCGAGCAGAACCGCAACGTCGAGATCAAGAACATGGAGATCGACGCCGCCCGCCGTGGCGTCGAGGAGAAGGCCCAGCAGCTCGCGCTGGCCAGCCAGTACAAATCGGAGTTCCTGGCGAACATGAGCCACGAGCTGCGCACACCCCTCAACTCGCTGCTGCTTCTCTCCCGCCTGCTCGCCGACAACCCGAACAACAACCTCACCGACAAGCAGACCGAGTTCGCGAGCACGATCTACAGCGCCGGCTCCGACCTGTTGCGGCTGATCGACGACATCCTCGACCTCTCGAAGATCGAGGCCGGCCGGGTGGACGTCGACCCGGCCCCGGTGGATCTCACGCAGGTGCGCAGCTACGTCGAGCAGGCGTTCCGCCCCCAGGCCGAGGACAAGGGCCTGGAGCTGCGGGTCAGAACCGATCCGGAGCTGCCGGAGACGATCATCAGCGATGCCCAGCGGCTGCAGCAGATCCTGCGCAACCTCCTCGCCAACGCCGTGAAGTTCACCGACGCCGGCCACGTGGAGCTCTCCATCGGCATCGTCCCGCCCGGCATGCTGCACGGTGTACCAACGCTCGACGCGGCGCGCACGGTGATCGCCTTCGCCGTCCGGGATACGGGGATCGGGATTCCGCGCGAGAAACTGGACATGATCTTCGAGGCGTTCCAGCAGGCCGACGGTACGACGAGCCGCAAGTACGGCGGTACCGGCCTCGGGCTCTCGATCTCTAAGGAGCTGGCCCGCATGCTGGGGGGCAAGATCGAGGTGACTTCCGGGCCCGACGAAGGATCCGTGTTCACCCTGCTGCTGCCCGACGAGCTCCCGCCCGTCACGGCGGCGGCAGCCCGGATGACACCCCGGCGCGGCGAGGAGCTGTCCATACCGGAGCGGCCCGCGCCCACCGGTCCCCCGATCCTGCGCAGCACCCCCGGCGGCCCGGCGGGCGGGCGGTCCACGCCCGAGCTCTCCGGCGTCACCGTCCTGATCGTGGACGACGACGTGCGCAACGTGTTCGCGCTGACCAGTGCGCTGGAGCTGCACGGGCTGGCGGTGCTCTACGCCGACAACGGCACCGACGGCATCCGGCTGCTCACCCAGCATCCCGAGGTGGACGTGGTCCTGATGGACTCGATGATGCCCGACATCGACGGCAACGAGACGACGCGCCGGATCCGGGCGCTGCCCCAGGGCCGCGAGCTGCCCGTCGTGTTCCTCACCGCGAAGGCCATGCCCGGTGACCGGGAGTCCAGCCTCGCGGCCGGGGCCACCGAGTACGTCACCAAGCCGGTGGATCTCGACGAGCTGCTCTCCCTGATGGCCGCCTGGGTGCACCCGAGGCCGGGTTCCGCGGTGGCGACCGCACGGGCGAATGGTGCGCAGGCCGGTGCCGGGGGGTCGGGCGAATGACCACCAGGCAGCCGGCCAGGGTGCTGGCCGTGGACGACCGGCGTGACAACCTGCTGGCGTTGCAGGCGATCCTGGAGGGGCTGCCGATCGAGATCGTGTCGGTCACCAGCGGCGAGGACGCACTCAAGCGACTGCTGGTGGAGGACTACGCGGTGATCCTGCTCGACGCCCACATGCCCGGCATGGACGGCTTCGAGACCGCGGGCCACGTCAAGCAGCGCGAGCGGACGCGGCACATCCCGATCCTGTTCCTCACGGCCGTGGACTACGACCCGCACCTGGCGTTCCGCGGGTATCAGGCCGGTGCGGTCGACTACATCACGAAGCCGTTCGACCCCTGGGTGCTGCGCTCGAAGGTCGCGGTGTTCGTGGACCTCTGGACGATGCACACCCAGCTCGCCGAGCGGGCGGCGGAGTGCGGGTCGCTGCGCGCCGCCGTGGACGACGCGCTGGAACTGCTCGACAGCAGTGATCCGACTGCGACCGAGCGGGCGAGGGAGCGACTCGCCGCGGTGCGTTCGGCGCGGGTCCGATAGCAGCCTGGCGGACCACCTACGCGTCGACGGTGAGCACGGCCTGGATCACGTGCCGGCGCCGGGCGGCGAGCTCGGCGAGCAGCGCGGGTCCCGCCTCCAGCGGCAGCACGTCGGTGATCATGTGTTCGCGCACCGCGGCGCCGTCCGCGAGCAGCAGGTCGATGGTCTCGGCGGAGAGGCGCTCGCGGTCCCACACGTGGTCGGTGCCGCGCGGCACCCGGCCGATCTGGGCGCAGCGGACCGTCAGGCCGTTGTGGTGGAACTCCGCCCCGAGCCGCAGCGCCGTGCCGTCGTCGGTGTAGAAGGCCAGGTCCACCACGGTGCCCTGCGGCCGCAACAGGCGCAGGGCCAGCGCGAGCGCCGCCGTCCGCCCCCGGCACTGGAACACGACGTCGGCTCCACGGTCACCGGGACCGTGCCGCCAGCGGGTCTTGAGCAGCACGGCGGGGTCGCGCTCGCCGGGATCGAGTGCCTCGAGTCCGAGCCCGGTGGCGGCCGCCCGCCGGGCCTGCGTCGGATCGAGCACCACCACCTCCGCCGCGCCGTGCCGGCGGGCGAACAGGCCCGTGAGCAGCCCGACCACCCCGCCACCGACGACCGCCACCCGTCGGCCGCGCACGCCGTCGCCCAGCGCCCGGACGTCGGCACCGAACAGGTCGGCGGCGGCGTGCAGCAGCCCGTTGGCGCAGATCGGGCCCATGTGCGCGACGTACACCCCCAGCAGCGGGTCGAGGTCGGCGGGCAGAATCACCACCCGCTCGGCGAGTGGGTCGATGCGGTAGCCGGTGCGGTGCCCATACGTCGCGGCCACGATCGAGCCGGGAGCGGGGCCGGCGCCTACGTCGTCGGCCACCACCCGCGCCACCTCCATGTATCCCAGCCGGGTCACCGGGTAGGGGATGGCGGGGAGGTCGTCGCGGAACAGACCCAGCTCGGTGTCGAGGCCCGCGTGCAGCGCGGGGTGCATGCCGGTGAGGAAGCTGAGCTCGGTCCCGGCCGACACGCCTGTGCAGATGGTCGCGAGCGCGACCGGCCCGGTCGTCGTCGGCACCTCGCGCACGGCGGCCACGCCCGGCGACTCGACCACCAGCGCGCGATCGCAGCCGCCGGGAACGGTCATCGCACCGTCTCGGCCCGGCCCGACTCCGACGACCGCGCCAGAGCGCAGGCCAGCCGATGGCTGCGCAGCGCGTCGGCGTGGTCGGGCGCGTCCCGGTCGTGGTCGACCGGGCGGCCCAGCACGGCGTCGATGAACGCCCGGTCTACAGCGATGCGGGGCGCCATCACGTCGTAGTCGGCACGGTGCCCGCTGTCACCGTCCCGGATATCGAGCCAGTCCTCGCCGACCCCGACGAACAGGCCGTCGGCCACGATCTCGAGCCCCGTGCGGTGCTTCGCGTCGAGCACGCAGGTGGTGGCCAGAGTGCCGACGGCGCCGTTCCTGAAGCACAACAGCGCACCTGTCGCCAAGTCGGCACCACCCGGGAGCGAGCCCGCCGTCGCGGCATGCACCTCCGTCACCTCGCCGACGAGGAAGCGGGCCAGGTCGAGAACGTGCACAGCCTGTTCGACGAGCGGCCCCCCGGACCGCGCCCGATCGGACCACCACGGCACGGGCGGCACGCGGTCCAGCCACACGCCGCTGACCAGCCGGATCCGGCGTCCGGATAGCAGCTGCCGGGCCCGCCGCACCGGCTCGGCGCACCGCCAGTGGTGCCCCACCCTGGTCACCACGCCCGCGGTGGCGATGCGTCTGCCCACCCACTCGGCGGTGGCCTCGTCCGCCGCGAGCGGCTTCTCGACGAACAGCGCCATCCCGGCTGCGGCGGCCTGAACCTCCGCCGGGCCGTGTGCGTAAGGCGGCACGCAGACGTAGACGGCGTCGAGCCCCGCGGTGAGAAGCGCGCCGAGGTCCGGCACCGGCCGCCCGCCGTGCGCCTCGGTGAAGGCTGCCGCCCGGTCGGGGTCGACGTCCATCGCGGCCACCAGCTCCACGTCGGGAAAACCGGTCAGCACGCGCGCGTGCCGCCGGGCAACGGCGCCCGTTCCGACGAAGCCGATGCGGCAAACTGCGGAATGACCGTGCGCCCGGACCGCCATGCAAGGCAAAGTACCTGGGTTCGGGCCCGTTGAAACGGGCACTCGATCGACCATGACGATGACAGTGCTGGTGAACGCCGGCCCCTGGCTGGCCGTGCCGCCCGCTGGCTACGGCGGGATCGAGAAGGTCGTCGCCGCACTGGTCCCCGAGCTGCGCCGGCGCGGCGTGCGGGTGGTGCTGGCGACCGTCGGGTCGTCGACGCTCCAGGCCGACGACCTGGTCTCCGTATTCGACGACGGGCAGTTCGCCCAGCTACAGCGCCCCTACAACC
This sequence comes from Pseudonocardia sp., assembly GCA_035695525.1. Classification (GTDB taxonomy): domain Bacteria; phylum Actinomycetota; class Actinomycetes; order Mycobacteriales; family Pseudonocardiaceae; genus Pseudonocardia. The sequence continues at coordinate 5,308 of DASRSC010000042.1, forward strand.
GGGTGATGGGCGTGGCCGCAGCGCACCTGCACCGAGTCGTCTCCGAGCTCCGCCGCCGCGACGACGTCGTGCTCGTGCACGACCACCAGGAGGCCTTCGGGCTCACCGTGCTGAGTGCGCTCGGGTCCGGCGCCCCGCCGGTGCTGCACACGTTGCACTGGGACCTCGCCAAGCACCCGGAGCTGTACGGCAGGTTCGACGGCGGCGGCAACGTGTGGGTGAACGGCGTCTCGGCCACGCAGCTTGCCACGGCGCCGCCCACCCTGCGGGCGGTGAGCGTCGGGCACGTTCACCTGGCCACGCCCCTCGCGGTGGGCGCGGACCGCCGCCCCTACCCACGCAAAGCCGGGCACCTGGTGCAGGTCGGTCGGATCACGCCGAGCAAGGGTCAGCACGTGGCCGCGCGGGTGGCGCACCGCATCCGCCGCGACCTCGTGCTCGCGGGCCCTGTCGGGCCGTACCACCACGCTGCGGCGCTGCTGCACGCGGACGAGGGCAACCCCGACGTCCGGTACTGGCGCGAGCAGGTGGAGCCGCTGGTCGACGGTGACCGCGTCCGGTGGGCGGGCACGCTGCAGGGGACGGAGCTCGACCGGCTCGTCGCGACCGCCTCAGCCGCGGCGTTCCCGATCGACTGGGAGGAGCCAGGTGGGACTGCCGTCGTCGAGGCACTCGCGCTGGGCACGCCGGTCGTCGGGTTCCGCCGCGGGTGCCTTCCCGAGCTCGTAGAGCACGGCCGGACGGGGCTGCTGGTGGACCCGGGTGACGAGTACGAATTCGCCGGTGCCCTCGAGGTGGCCGACGCGCTCGATCCGCGGGAGTCCCGGCGTGTGGCTGCACGTCGCTTCACCCCC
>DASRSC010000043.1:0-2997 GCA_035695525.1 Pseudonocardia sp.
GCGCTCGGCGGAGGCGACGGACCGCACCCCGAAGGCGGGCAGGATGCGGCGGGGAGCGAGCGCGGCGAGCGACGCCAGTTGGGCGGCGACGAGCGCGGGATTGCGGCCCGGAAGCACCAGCACGCCCGTGCCGAGCTTCAGGCTGCTGGTGCGTCCCGCGGCGAACGCGATGCCCACGATGGGGTCGATCGTCGGGGCGGACGCCGTGTCGGCCAGCCAGAGTGAGTCGACGCCATGGGTCTCGAGCTCCTCGATCAGCTCCGCGAGCTCGGGTCCCGGCCCGGGACCGGATGCAAGAGGAAGCGAACCGATGCCGATGCGGACCTTCACGTGCCCGACGCTACGTGAGCGGCTGGTGCGGCCGCCGCATTAGGGCTCGAGGGTCTCGGTCAGGGCTCTGTCCAGGTCGGCTATCAGGTCGCGGGGGTCCTCCAGGCCCACCGAGAAGCGCAGGTGCCCGTAGCGCCGGAACTCCTCCGGGTAGAAGCGGGCGCGTTCGTCGTCGCCCGCGACGTGCACGATCAGCGACTCGTCGTGGCCGAGCGAGACCGCCGAGGTGATCAGCCGGAGCGCGGCGACGAACCGGTTCTGGGCCGCCGCGTCCCCCCGCACCGCGAACGCGAGCATGCCGCCGAACCCCCCGTGAAGGGTGCGGGCAGCCAGCGCGTGCTGTGGGTGGGAAGGCAGGCCGGGATAGGCGACGTAGGCCACCCGCGGGTGCTGCTCCAGGAACTCCGCCACTGCCATCGCCCCCGCGCAGTGCGCCCGCATCCGCATCGGAAGGGTCACCGAGCCGCGCGTGATCAGCCAGGCGTTGAACGGGCTGATCACACCACCGACGTTGACCATCGCCTCCCGCCGGACGTCCTCGACGAGCGCGGTGCCTGCCGGCCCCCCGCCGATGACGGCGCCCCCCATCGCGTCGCCGTGGCCGTTGATGTACTTCGTGAGCGAGTGAACGACGACGTCGGCGCCGAGTGCGAGCGGCCGCTGCAGCACCGGGGTGGCGAAGGTGGCGTCCACGCTCAGCAGGGCGCCCGCGGCATGGGCGATCTCGGCGACACCTTCGACGTCGGTGATGCGGGTGGTGGGGTTGGCTGGGGTCTCGACGTGCACCAGGCGGGTCTTGGGCCGGATCGCCGCCCGGACGGCGTCGAGGTCTGCTGAGTCGACCAGCGTGGCCGTGATTCCGTACTTCTGCGGCAGCAGTTCGCTGAGCAGCCGGTAGGTGCCGACGTAGGTGACGTCGGAGCTCACGACATGATCGCCGGACCGCAGTGCCGCGAAGAACACAGCGTGCTGCGCGGCCATCCCGCTGGCGAGCGCCACCGCGGCGGTGCCCCCGTCGAGCGCCGCGAGCTTCTCCTCGAGCCAGCCCTGGTTGGCCCCGCCGTTGCGCGTGTAGAGCGGTGTGCCCGTGCCCGACCAGCTCAGCTCGGACGGGTCGTCGGGCAGTGCGTAGGAGTTGGCCATGACGAGCGGACGGCGGATCGCCCCGCTGCCGGCGTCGACGGCGTTGCCGGCGTGGACGGCGAGGGTGGCCAGGTGGGCGGTGGGGTGCGCAGGCATGTCGGGCACTCTGCCTTCGTACCCGTCCCTACTCGTCGCCGAGCGCGCGGTAGGCGGGCCGCAGCAGGTCGGTGAGCGGCCCGCCGCGCACCTCGATGGCGAACTGGGGAACCTGGTCGAGCAGCGCGTCGGACGGCGTGCGCGGCCCGGCGAGCCGGTCGGCGAGGCCGGGGCCCGCCACGAAGAACGTGTCGATGACGTCGGCAAGGGCCGGCGCCCCGTTGGCCGGGCCGGCAGCGTGGGCGGCGGCCCGGCGGGCACGTATGTCCTCCAGCAGCGTCTCGCGGTCGCGCCCGCGCAGAGCGAGGATCTGGAACGGGTCGGCGTCGAACCGCTCCGCGAGCACGTAGAACACCGCGGCGAGGTGCTTGCACGGCACGGCGTGGTCGGGGCAGCTGCAGTCCATGGCGAGGTCGCGCGTGCTGGCCGGGAACAGGGTGAGACCGACGGCCTCGAACACCGCCTCGATCTCCCGCGGCATCTCTCCGTTGAGGAGCGCCGCCGCGTAGGAGGCGTCGTCGGTCAGCGCCTGGGCCACCGCTGCCCACTCGGTCTTGCCGAACGCCGGGATGCCGATCCGCACCCGGTAGGGCTGCGGCCGCGAGCCCTGCACCTGCGCCACCGCTCCGCCCACGTCGACGTCGAGGGAGACGATCTGCCCGGCCCGGGCGTAGCTGCGGCCGCGGGAGAGCCTGCCGCCGACCCCGATCGACTCCAGCACCGCGATGAACCGCTGCGACCACCAGCTGCGCGCCACCTGACCCCGGGTGCTGTTGATCTGGATGCCGCCCTCGACCCGGCGTGGGCGGGCGGGCTCGGTGTCGCGCCACCAGAACGGGTCGGGCTCAGGCATCCCCGGCCCCCTCGCCGTCGTCCAGTGCCCCGTCGTCCAGCGCCTCGGTGCCGAGGCTGAACAGCTCGCGCAGCGTGTCGGTGGACAGCTCGGTGAGCCAGCTCTCGCCGTCGCCGACCACCATCTGCGACAGCGCCTTCTTCTTCGTGATCATCTCGTCGATGCGCTCCTCGACCGTGCCGGGGCAGACGAACTTGCGCACCTGCACGTTGCGCCGCTGCCCGATCCGGAAAGCGCGGTCGGTGGCCTGGTTCTCCACGGCCGGGTTCCACCAGCGGTCCAGGTGGATCACGTGGTTGGCTGCCGTGAGGGTGAGCCCGGTGCCGCCGGCCTTGAGCGAGAGCAGCATGATCGGCGGGCCGTCCTCCCCGGCCTGGAACCTGGTGACCATCTCGTCGCGGCGCTTCTTGGACGTGCCGCCGTGCAGGAACGCGACGTCGGTGTCGAACCGGGCCGACAGGTGCGGTACGAGCAGGTGCCCGAACTCGGTGAACTGCGTGAAGCACAGCACCCGGTCGCCCTCGTCGAGGATCTCGGCCAGCAGCTCCTCCAGCCGGACGACCTTGCCCGAGCGC
>DASRSC010000044.1:0-11281 GCA_035695525.1 Pseudonocardia sp.
CTAGCGGGCCACGTAGTTGGGCGCCTCGGCCGTCATCGTGATGTCGTGCGGGTGGCTCTCCTTGAGCCCCGCGGCGGTGATCCGGACCAGCTGCGCCTGCTGCAGCTGCTCGATCGTCTGCGCTCCCGCGTAGCCCATGCCGGACCGGAGCCCGCCGACGAGCTGGTGCACGACCTGGCCGAGCGGACCGCGGAACGGGATGCGGCCCTCGATGCCCTCGGGAACGAGCTTGTCCTCGCTCAGCACGTCGTCCTGGGCGTAGCGGTCCTTGGAGTAGGACTTTCTCGGCCCGTTCTCCCCGCCGCGCGACCGCATCGCCCCGAGCGACCCCATCCCGCGATAGGTCTTGTACTGATTGCCGCCCACCAGGATCAGGTCGCCGGGCGACTCGGCAGTGCCTGCGAGCAGGCTGCCGAGCATCACGGTGGAAGCGCCTGCGGCGATCGCCTTGGAGATGTCACCGGAATACTGGATGCCGCCGTCGCCGATCACCGGAACGCCTGCGGGGGCACACGCGAGTGCGGCCTCGTAGATCGCGGTGATCTGCGGCGCGCCGACGCCGGCGACGACCCGGGTGGTGCAGATCGAACCCGGCCCGACGCCGACCTTCACGGCGTCCGCACCGGCCTCGACGAGTGCCTCCGCGCCTGCCTTCGTGGCCACGTTGCCGCCCACCACGTCGACGGTGTGGCCTGCCTCGGCCCGCAGCTTGGCGACGGTCTCCAGCACGCGCCGGGAGTGCCCGTGGGCAGTGTCCACCATCAGCACGTCCACCCCCGCGTCGACGAGGTGCATCGCGCGGGCGTAAGCGTCCTCCCCGACTCCGACAGCCGCGGCGACGACGAGTCGGCCGTCCGGGTCCTTGGTCGCGAGAGGGTACTTCTCGGTCTTGTTGAAGTCCTTGATCGTGATGAGGCCGCGCAGGATGCCGTGGCCGTCGATGATCGGCAGCTTCTCCAGCTTGTGCCGCCGCAGCAGGCCGAGCGCCGCCTCCGCGGTGACCCCGACCCGCGCAGTGATCAGCGGGGCGTGCGTCATCACCTGGTGGACGGGCCGGCTGTGGTCCATCTCGAACCGCATGTCCCGGTTGGTGATGATTCCCACGAGGTGCCCGCCCGCGTCGGTGACGGGAACCCCGGAGATGCGGAACTTTGCGCACAGCGCGTCGACGTCGGCGAGGGTGGCGTTCGGTGCACAGGTGACCGGGTCGGTGACCATCCCGGCCTCGGAGCGCTTGACGACCTCCACCTGGGCGGCCTGCTCCTCGGGGGACAGGTTGCGGTGCAGCACCCCGAGACCACCTGCCCGGGCCATGGCGATGGCCATCCGGGACTCCGTGACGGTGTCCATCGGCGACGACACCAGCGGCACGCGGATCCGCAACCGGCGCGTGACCTGCGTGCTCGTGTCGACCGCGCTGGGCACCACGTCGGACTCGGCGGGCAGCAGCAACACGTCGTCGAACGTCAGGCCCAGCTTCGCGAACTTCGGGGGCAGTCCTGCGGCCTCGCTCGTCATCGCCACCATCCTGTCGTCCCCTACCCGTCGTCCTCCACAGTCCGTCGTCCGACCGCGGGGAGATTTCCCGACATGGTATCTGCGCCACCGCGGGGGAGGGCATGGCCGCGGCGAGTCCATCACCACAATGCCGCTCCGCGCTGAACCCGGTGCGCTCGGTTCCCCGGTCTTCCGGTGCGGGTATCGTCGATGGCGTGTCACCAGATGCCCTTCCGCCGGACCCGTTCGCCGGTGATCCGCATGATCCCGCGCTGTCCCTCGACGGCCCGGACGGCGGCGACCAGGACGGGCTGAGCGAGGCCGAGCGCGACGAGGTGGTGGCCGATCTCGCCGATCTGGCCGTCTACCAGGCTCTGCTCGAGGCCCGCGGTGTCCGCGGCATCGTCGTCGACTGTGGCGACTGCGGCGAGCAGCACTTCCACGAGTGGAGCCTGCTGCGGGCGAGCCTCCAGCAGCTGCTGGACGAGGGCCAGATGCGGCCCCACGAGCCCGCCTTCGACCCCGACCCCACGAGCTACGTCACCTGGGAGTACTGCCGCGGCTACGCAGATGCGGTGCTGTCCGACTCCTGACCCCGTTCGACGACGGCGACGGCCCCCGATCCGAGTGGATCGGGGGCCGTCGCCGTTACTGGGTCAGCTGGTGGGCTGCTGCGTGGCCGAACCGGCCGCGGTGGCGCCGGTGCTGCCCTCCGTGCCCTGGTTCGAGCTGGGCGTGCCGCCCATGCTCTGCGCCGGTGCGGTCGTCACTGGGTCATGACTGCGCTCCGCGGTGGCGGGTGGGGTGGTCGGGCCGGTGGTCGGTTCGGGATTACTCGGTGACCCGACGCTGGTCGGCGGCGCAGACGGCGGCACCGAGGTGCCGGAGCCCGGGCTCTCGACCCCACTCGGAGCCGCCGGGGCCCGCTGCCGACGCGGATCAGATGTGGAGTCCCTCGGGTCGCGCCCCTGCTGACTCCGCCACGGCGCTGAGGGGTCGGGAGTAGCCTCCGGAGTGGGCGTACCCGACGGCCCGACCTCTGGGCCGGACGGGCGCCACGGGAGCGGGTGCCCAGTCCCAGCTGCTCCGGGTGCCTCCACCGCGGCACCAGGAGGCACCGGCCGGGAGGGCTGGGTGGACAACGGGGTGCCGGGATCGGTCGGCGTGCCCGGAGGGGTCTCTGCCGCCTTGGCGACAAGGAACTCCTGAACCTGGGCGAGCTCCGTCCTGCCCTCCTCGGGTCGGACGCCGGCGAGGTCGGCCTGAGCCTGCGCGAGCTCCTGCGCCGCGACCACGGGCTTCCCGGCGACGAGGGCCTGCTTCGCGTTGGTGATGCGCTGCTCCACGCGGGCCGCGGCCTCGACGGACTGGGCCCGCTCGCTGTAGAGCACCTTGGACACAGCCCACAGCGTGTCGTTCGGCTGCGCGTTGTAAGAGCCGAGGGAGAGGCCACCCAAAGCCAGCACGACGACCGCGGCTGCCGCGGCCACGGGGGCCAGCCGTCGGGGACGCCGGGCCGACCTGCGGGCGGCCAAGACGGTGGACACGGCGGTGTCGACATCGACGAGCTCGGGGATCGGCCTGACGTCGACGTCGGCCTTCCATGCGGCCAGGATCGCCGCGACGCGGTCGTCGGGGCCGTAGCCGGTCAGGCCGGGCGAGGACACCGTCATGCCGGCCGCGAGGGCGTTGATCAGCTCGTCGTCGGCCTGGACCGCGACGAGGTCGAGCGGTTCGCCGACCTCGTCGAGAGAGATCGAGCGGGTCTTCATACCGTCGGGGCGGTGACCGTTGCTGCCGTTGGACCGCCGGGGGCGGTGCTCGAACGGGTTACCGCCGAAGCGGTGGTCGTCGTCACCCACTCACACCACCTCCTCCTCTGGCATCGATTTACGCAGGCGGGCCAACGCCCGGTGCTGGGCCACCCGGACGGCGCCCGGTGTGGACCCGACCGCTTCCGCCGTCTCCTCGGCGGACAACCCGACCACTACACGCAGTACAAGTATCTCTCGTTGTTTTTCGGGGAGCGTGTCGAGCAGCCGGCTCATCTCGCCGGACAGCTCGACACGAAGTGCACGCTGCTCGGGCCCGTCGGCCGACTCCACCGAATCCGGCACGTCAGCGACCGGTTCCGACCGGTTGCGGGTGGCGGCCCGGTGGGCGTCGATCACCTTGTGTGACGCGATGCCGTAGACGAACGCCAGGAACGGTCGGCCCTGGACACGGTACCCGGGCAAGGCCGTGAGCACGGCCAAACACACCTCCTGCGCGACGTCGTCGGCCGAGACCGACGACCGGTCCATCCGGCCGAGTCGCGCCCGGCAGTAGCGCACGACCATGGGCCGGATGATGGCGATCACGTGCCCGACTGCTTGCGGGTCTCCCGCCATAGCGCGGGTGACCAGCTCGTCGGGAACGTCTGTCGTCTCACTCATCGCGGACTATTGGCCAGGCGTTACTGAACATGTTCGTCATCATCCGTTCGTGAGGCTGACCACGGTCAGTGCTCGACCGTGTCCTCAGTGCGGACCACCGTAGCGAAGGGGCACCGCGCTCCGGGGAAGGCATCCTCCCCGCGGGAGGAGACGCGCCAGAACGGGCGGACGTTGCGAACTCAGAGTGGGCACCACCCGAATGGCGGCGGCCGGCGCGCAGCGGGACGGACACCGCGGCGGGAGGGCGCGTGGCTGCGCTGATGGCAGCCACGTCGCCTGGTGTGACCCGGGCTTACGCCCGCGTGGTGCTGTCTACCTGGGAGGGACTACAGACGCCAGATCGGGCTCAGGAGACGAGACCGCGACGGAACCCGTGGGCCACCGCCTGGGCGCGGTCGCGCACTCCCAACTTGCGGAACAGCCGCCGGGCGTGGGTCTTCACCGTGTCCTCGGAGAGGTACAGCTCCCGCCCGATCTGCCCGTTGCTCTTACCCTGGCTCATGCCGCGCAGCACCTGGAGCTCACGCTCGGTGAGCTGCACACCGGGGTCCGTCGGAGCCCGGGGGGTGGGCACCGCTGTGCTCGCGAGGGTGTGCGCGAGCGCGGCGACCAGTTCAGGACGGGAAGCATCCCAACGGAGGTACCCCCGAGCCCCACCTGCAATGGCGGCGGCGATGCTGCCCGCGTCGTCGGGGGCTCCGAACACGATGACGTTCGCTTGCGGGTGGGCGGCGACCAGCCGCCGCGTGGCCTCGACCCCGGTGGGCACCGCCCGTTGGGTTCCAACCAGGACCACGTCCACGGGCTGCCGGGAGAACCGGGCCAGCAACTCGTCCCCATGCGCAACGCAATCGATTCGGTGCACCCCCGGCACCGCGGACATCACGCGGGTCAGGCCTTCGCGGACGCTGCGACGATCGTCGCAGATGAGTACCGTCGTCACGACGATTCCTTCCTGCAGCTTCCTGCAGCCGGGTGATGTGTCACCCCCCTCATCGGCGGGTGACAAGCTCACCTTGACACGATCAGGGCCGGTTTGTGCCCTCCATTCGGGATAGTTGCGCCAAGTGGCACTCGTCATGTGGGTGACCTAGGACCGAATGGAGTAATTACATTACCGGGCGCTGAGCAGCTACCCCCGTTGCCACCCCCACCAGGCGCCTACCGACCGGGTGGCACCGCCGCTCGATGACGCTCAGCGTGGCGAGCGCGGCGTGTCGTCGGCGCGCCGCGTCGCTGACCTGGCCACTCACCGATTCCTGGGACATCGCGAGTGCGCCGTCGTTTGCGTTTCGCGCCGTTTCGGGGATGCGTCCGAGAAGATCCGCCGCGGCGAGCCGCGCCGGCCACACGAGCGGGAGCATTTCCTGCCGCAACGCCTCGTCCGCCGCCGCGTCGAGCTCGGTGACGGCGGCTACCGGGTCGCCGCCGGCGGCAGCCGCGGCGACGGCCAGCACGATGCGGGACTTGACCACGTGCCTCGCCGACCCCCCACCACACGCGAGCTCCAGAGCCCGTCGCGCCGGCCCCACGGCCGCCGCGGCATCCCCCCGCGCCAGCGCCAGCTCGGCCCGCACCCACTCCAACCGTACGGTGGGCCGCCAGGACGGGCGAGCCCCGTCCGCGTCCCCCGCGGCAGCCACGAGGGCCCGCTGGGCGGCGTCGAGCATCCGTCGCGCGGTGTCCGGCGCGGAGGTGCCGACCGCGTCCGCTGCCAACCCCACCAGGGCGTCGACACGCGCGGCCAGCAGGCCGCTTCCGTGCGGATCCGCCGCGAACGTTTCGTCACCCGGGACCGAGCAGGCGAGGCGCAGACCGAGCGCGTCGTACCGCCGCGCCGCGGCGTGCCCGCCGAGCTGACGACGGTGGGAAGCGAGGGTGACAGCGGCGTGTGCCGCGACCGCGACCGGGACGCCCGGGCGCACGAGCAGAGGTTCCAGCACGGCCGCCGCCGCGGCGTAGCGCCCCTGCCCGCCGAGCGCGACCGCCACGTACCAGCGCTCCACGGCCCGCGCACCCGGCCGGACCCGCAGCGGCGCACCGGGCTCGGCACCGAACGCCGCCGCGAGGGCTTCGGACGGTGCGTCCGCGCGAAGCAGATCGATCACACCAGAACCGCCTCGCTGATCGTCGCCGTCGCCGCGGGCAGTGACGCCAGCTGGGCGATGCGCTCCGGCAGCGCGACATCGGCCCAGCCCGGCCCGGCGGCGTAGGTGCGAAACCGTGGCCGGGTGTGCGGCAACGCCAGCAGCACGTTCGCGTCGGCCGTCCCAGGGACCTGGGCCCACAGCACGACGGCGACGGGTGCCGTGCGCCGGATCGCCGCGCCGAGCGCGTCCGCGGGCACGTTGGCGCCCAGGGAACGGCACGCCACACCGCGCTCGGCCAGCGCGGCGGAGAGCACCACCAGGGGCAGGGTGTGCAGCTCGTCGGGCATTGCCGCCAGCAGCACCGGACGTGCGTCCGCGACTGGGCGCAGAGCCGCGGCACGCGCGCCGAACACGGGATGAACGCACTCGCTGACGAGGTGCTCGATCTCGACGCCGGCGCCGTTGTGGGCCCACCGCTCGCCGATGGCAGCCAGCACGGGCCGGACGACGTCCTCCCACGCGGCCTCGACACCCGCCGCGGCAACCGACGCCTCGAGCAGCCGGTGGACCGCGGGTGCGTCGAGGGCAAGCGCCGCCCTGCCGAGCCCGCGCGCCGTGCGCCCCGTACCGGGCAGGCGCAGGACACGGCCGCCCACGCGGACGCGGCCGCCGCCGTCGTTCGGCTCGGGGAGGAGCGGGTCGTCCGGCTCGCCGGCCCCACCGGGCCCTCCTCGGTCCGGACCCCGAAACGGGGCGCCGTCGACGGACCGGTCGACGCGCGCGGACAGCGCGTAGCCCGCCGCGTCGGCCGGGGACGCGCCGCGCACGAGCGCGCGGTGCATCAGCTCGAGCCTGGCGAGGTCCTCCGGCGAGTAGCGCCGGTGCCGGCCAGGGGTGTGCTCGGAGGGACCGATGCCGTAGCGGCGGTCCCAGGTCCGGAGCGTGGCAGGCGCGATGCCGAGCCTGCGAGCGGCCGCTGCCACGGTCAGCCGGGCCTCGGCGGCGTCGGTTGCAGGGGACGGGGGCAGCACGGGCGTGCTCCGGCCCGTGCCGGCCGGCGCTTCGGGCTGCACCGGCTCATCGTGCGGGTCCGGCGCCGAGGAGGCAAGCCAAAGTTCTCTTCATGAACAATGTTTGGCCGGTTATCATGTGGGTTACCTCGGCGGTGTCGAGGCGAGCACCACAGAACAGAGCGGGGTGAGGGACGTGGCAGACACCCGAAGGCTTCCGGTCCCGATCACGGAGATCTGGGACTGGCAGATGCACGGGGCCTGCCGCGGGATGGACAGCGCGTACTTCTTCCATCCCGAGGGCGAGCGCGGCCCGGCGCGGGCCAACCGCGAGGCGCGGGCCAAGGAGGTCTGCCGGAGGTGCCCGGTCCTGGAGCCGTGCCGCCGGCACGCGCTGTCCGCTCAGGAGCCCTACGGCGTGTGGGGCGGGCTGTCGGAGTCCGAGCGCGACGACATCATCCGCGGCCACGACCGGACCCTGCGGATGGCCGGGGTGCGGCCCCGGGTACGCGACCTGTCGACCTGAGCCGGAACGACGAACGGCGGGCCGACCCCGGAAAGGGTCGGCCCGCCGTCTGGTCGGAAGGCTCGATCAGTGCCCGTGCCCGTGACCGTGTCCACCGGCAGCAGCCGGCTCCGGCGGCTCCGGCTTGTCGACGATCGCGCTCTCGGTGGTGAGCACCATCCGCGCGATCGACGCGGCGTTGACCACCGCGGACCGGGTGACCTTGACCGGGTCGACGACCCCGTCGGCCATCAGGTCGCCGTAGGTCAGGGTGGCGGCGTTGAAGCCGTGGCCCCACTCCTGGTCGGCGACCTTGCCGACGACGACCGCTCCTTCGAGACCGCCGTTGGCGGCGATCCAGAACAGCGGAGCCCGCAGGGCGCTGCGCACGACCGCGACGCCGGTTGCCTCGTCGCCGGTCAGGCCGAGGTTGCCGTCCAGCGCGACAGCGGCGTGCACCAGTGCGGAACCGCCGCCGGGCACGATGCCCTCCTCGACCGCGGCCCTGGTGGCCGACACCGCATCCTCGATGCGGTGCTTGCGCTCCTTGAGCGCGGTCTCGGTGGCAGCACCGACCTTGATGACGGCGACGCCACCGGACAGCTTGGCCAGCCGCTCCTGCAGCTTCTCGCGGTCCCAGTCGGAGTCGGAGGCCTCGATCTCGGCCTTGATCTGCGCGATCCGGGCCTCGATGGCCTCCTTCGAACCGCCGCCCTCGACGAGCGTGGTCGTGTCCTTCGTGATGACGGCGCGGCGCACCGTGCCCAGCAGGTCCAGCCCGGCCTCGGACAGCTTGAGCCCGACCTCCGGGTTGATGACCGTGCCGCCGGTGGCGACGGCCAGGTCGTCCATGAATGCCGTGCGGCGGTCGCCGAAGAAGGGCGACTTGACCGCAGCGACCTTGATGGTCTTGCGGATCGAGTTGACCACCAGCGTGGACAGCGCCTCGCCCTCGAGGTCCTCGGCCACGATCAGCAGCGGCTTGCCGTCGGCGAGCACCTTCTCCAGCAGCGGGAGGAGGTCGGCGATCGCGCTGATCTTGTCGCGGTGCAGCAGGACGTAGGTGTCCTCGAGCACGGCCTCCATCGACTCCGGGTCGGAGACGAAGTACGGCGAGAGGTAGCCCTTGTCGAACTGCAGGCCCTCGGTGATCTCCAGCTCGGTGGCGAGCGTGGAGCCCTCCTCGATGGTGATCACACCGTCCTTGCCGACGGTCTTGAGCGCCTCGCTGATGAGGTTGCCGATCTCGGCCTCACGGGAGGCGATCGTGCCGACCTGGGCGATGTGCTCCTTGTCGTCGACCGGGATGGCCTTCTTCGCGAGCAGCTCGCAGACTGCGTCCGCTGCCTTCGAGATGCCCACGCCGAGCGCGGTGGGGTTGGCGCCGGCCGCGACGTTGCGCAGGCCGGCGGCCACCATCGCCTGGGCGAGCACCGTGGCGGTGGTGGTGCCGTCACCGGCGACGTCGTTCGTCTTGGTGGCGACGGACTTGGCCAGCTGCGCCCCGAGGTTCTCGAACGGGTCCTCGAGGTCGATCTCGCGCGCGATGGTGACGCCGTCGTTGGTGACGGTCGGCCCACCGAACTTCTTGTCCAGCACAACGTGGCGGCCCCGCGGGCCGAGGGTCACCTTGACCGCGTCGGCCAGCTGGTTCACCCCGCGCTCCAGCGCGCGGCGCGCCGTCTCGTCGAAGGTGATCTGCTTCGGCATGTCCTGCCTCTCTTGATTCTCGGGGGAAAACACACCGCCCCGGTGGCCCGCTCGGTCGAGGGACCACCGGGGCGGCGGTTACAGAACAGCCTGCGTCAGTTGACGACCGCGAGGACGTCGCGCGCGGAGAGGATGAGGTACTCCTCGCCGTTGTACTTGACCTCGGTGCCGCCGTACTTCGAGTAGATGACGACGTCGCCGACGGCCACATCGATCGGCACACGGACGCCGGTGTCGGTGACCCGGCCCGGGCCTACGGCCAGGACCTTGCCCTCCTGGGGCTTCTCCTTGGCCGTGTCCGGGATGACGATGCCGGACGCGGTCGTGGTCTCCGCCTCGCTGGCCTGGACGACGATCTTGTCCTCGAGCGGCTTGATGTTTGCCACGCCGATGACCTCCCCTTCCTGGGGTACGTGCCTTCGCCTACATGATCTGGGATGACGGCCCTGGGGCGTCCCGTCGTCGCGGGTGCCGGAACGCCATGGCCGTGCCGTTGGCACTCTACCCACGAGAGTGCCAACGCCTCAACGCCGGTCACCGCTATGACCCGAAGCGGTACGAGCAGGTGACGACGACGTCCGCGGTCCACCGTGCGGCCGGTACCGTGGGGTACGACAAGGAGCCGCCAACCGGCGAAACGTCCACATCGGGCGAAAGCTCGCCCACCGTTCATCCGGTGGAGCGGCTTGCGCCATCCGCCGCATGAATGGGTGACGAACGCTGCGCTGCGTGACCGCAGATGATCCCTCCGCCACCTCGACCCTCAGCCGACGCAGTGTGCTTCGGGCCGGCCTGACCGCCTCGGCCGTGCTCGGCGTCCCCGGCAGCGTGCTCACCGGACTCGCCGGCTCGGCGTCCGCCGCTCCCGCCGCATCTCCCGGCAACCCGTTCACCCTCGGTGTCGCATCGGGGGAGCCCGCGCCGGACGGGATGGTGCTCTGGACGCGGCTCGCCACCGACCCGCTCGCCGATGACGGCCTCGGCGGGATGGGCGACCGGACGACGGAGGTGGAGTGGGAGCTGGCCTCCGACGAGGGGTTCAACAAGATCGTCCGCAGGGGCGTGGAGACCACCGGCGCCGAGCTGGGGCACAGCGTGCACGTCGAGCTGGCCGGGTTGAACGCGGGACGGGAATACTTCTACCGGTTCCGCGCCGGAAAGGATCTGTCTCCCGCCGGCCGTACGCGCACCGCGCCGCCCGCATCGGCGATGCAGTCGCTCGCCATGTGCTTCACGTCGTGCTCCCAGTACGAGCACGGCTTCTTCACCGCCTACGCCCGCCTCGCGGAGGAGGAGCCCGAGCTGATCCTGCACCTCGGTGACTACCAGTACGAGTACACCGCAGGTGCCTACGTGGCTCCGGGTGGGAACGTCCGCGACCACATCGGACCGGAGACCGAGACCCTGGCGAACTACCGGCAGCGCTACGCCCAGTACAAGACCGACGCCGACCTGCAGGCCGCGCACGCCGTCGCGCCGTGGCTCGTCGTCCTCGACGACCACGAGGTCGACAACAACTGGGCCGACGAGGTGCCCGAGAAGCCGGCGGTGCCGCAGCCGAACTTCCTCGCCCGGCGGGAGGCGGCGTTGCGCGCCTACTGGGAGAACATGCCGCTGCGACAGGCCCAGCGGCCCAACGGCATCGACATGCAGCTCTACCGCACGGTCTCGTGGGGCAGGATGGCGAACTTCCACATGCTCGACACCCGCCAGTACCGCGGCGACCAGCCGTGCAACGACACGTTCAACTCCGACTGCACCGGAGGGACCGACCCTGCTCGCTCACTGCCCGGCTCGGAGCAGGAGAAGTGGATCGCCGAGGAGTTCCGGCGCTCCCAGGCCCGGTGGGACGTGCTCGGCCAGCAGGTGTTCTTCGCCCAGGTCGACTTCACTCCCGGCGCCGGACGCGGCTTCAACCCCGACGCATGGGACGGCTACCCCGGTTCGCGGGACCGAGTGGTGGACTCCTGGACCGCGTCCAAGGCACGTAACCTGCTGGTGCTGACCGGCGACGTGCACGCGCACTGGGCCGCC
>DASRSC010000045.1:0-22250 GCA_035695525.1 Pseudonocardia sp.
GCGCGCTGGGCTGTGGGTTGCCGGGCGATGGCCGAGCGGCACCTGTCGGGCGAGACGCCCTCGGTGGAGCTGGCCGCCATCGGCCGCCGTGTCTGCGAGCAGGAGCACGACCTGCTGCTCGCCCTCGGGCTGCCGGCCGAACCCGCGGAGTACGGGCCGCCCGCGCCCGGATCCGACCTGCACGGCAGGCCCGCCTCCGCAGAGCTGGTCGGCGCCGTCGTGCACTTCCTGCGCGAGGAGCTGATGCCGGCCACCGAGGGCCGGCTGAACTTCCTCGCGCGGGTGGCTGCCAACGCGCTCGACGGCGTCGGCCGTGAGCTGCGGCTCGGGCCGGAGCAGGAGCGCAGGCACGCCGAGCGGCTCGCCCGGTTCGGCGTCACCGACCAGGCCGCGCTGGCCGCGGCCATCCGATCCCGCGAGATCGACGCGGATGACCCGGCGCTGCTCGCCGCCGTCCGGGCCGCGGTGACCGACCGGCTCGCCGTGGCGAACCCGCGCTACCTGTCCCATCCCGGCTGATCGGGAAGGACTGCCGGAACACCGACCGAACAAGCGGAGTGGATCGATGAGGATCTTTTCCTTCGCGTCCATGCTGGAGGGACGGCCGGTGACCGAGCCCGCTCCCCCGACCAGGACGCCCCGGCTTGGCTGCTCTACACGTCCGGCACGACCGGCCAAGCGAAGGGCGCAGCACGCTCGCTGGGACGTCGATCAGGTCAGGGAGCAGCTGCGGGTCATGGCGGACAAGTTCCGGGAAGCCAAGGACTGAGGCCCCCTTCCCGCGGCCGTCCGGCTCAGCCCGTTCCAAGATCAGATAAATCTGAGACGGCATGCGACGGTAGGGCGATCACCCTGGTCCCATGCCCTTCAGCCCCTCCAGGCTGCGCGGACACCGTGAGGGCCAGCCTCTCGAATTCCACCAGCTCGCCGAGATCTCGGGCCTGACCCCGGGCCGGATCGAGGAGATCGAGCGCGGCCAGTCCACGCCGCCCACCGACTACGAGACCAAGTGCCTGATGCAGGCCCTGGATCTCGCACCCTCTGAACTACGCGCCCAGCGACCCACCCCCTGGGGCGACTACTGCCATGCGGTCCTGACCTACGCCCCTCGCCTCACTCCCGAGGAGATCGAGAGCGTGGCGTCGGTGATCCGCAACATCCGAGCCCGGCGGCGCGCGGAGCAGGCCGCCGAGGGAGCAGCATGACCAGCAGGATCGAGTTCGACGACCTCGTGCTCATGGACGTGGCCAACGCGGCTGAGGTCCTGGGTAGCGAGCCGGCCCGGATCAAGGAGCTGATCCGGGTCGGGAAGGTGGCGGCGGTGATGCACGGTGGCCGCTGGCTCATCGCCGAGGAGGAGGTCGAGCGGGTCCGCTCCCTCGCCACAGAGGGTAGCGACCTTCTCGGTCCCCGCCCGAACAAGCGGCGGTTCATGCCCCCGCCCCGGGACCGTGACCAGCTTCCCTTGTTCTGACAGGTAGCTGCGCTACCCCGTAATCGCTCCGTGATGGGGTAGTGGAGCTACCAACCGTTCACCGAACCGTTCGTCGCAGATTTGTCTCATGTTTCTCGTCTTCCTCGACGGAATGGGCCCGAACCACATTGATGTGACACGCTCTGACCAGTGCCGATGGCCAGGCAAGGACCAGTCGGTTCGCACCCCACAACGGATGGGGGTAGTAGTGCTACCCGAATCCTGCATAGTCGCCCTTCGTTGGTAGGACTGAGAACGATCTTCGGCCCACAGCCCTAGATCAAGATCTGACTCTAGTTCTACTAAGGGGTGACCTATGCCCAAAATCGGGGCCCTGCGATCCGTCGGCGCTGAGCACGCACTCGTCCAAAACAAGGAGTCCGCCACGGGTGGGATCTCTGTGGAAGAGTTCCTCAGTGCACAGGAAGTGGCACGCAAGCTTCAGAGTTGGGCTACGCCTCTATCGGGACTGTGAACGGGGAGCCAGTTGTCCGGGCCAAGAAGATCGAGGGCCTGCGCTTCGACACGATGCGCTTTAAGGGCGACTACCCCGATGTGTACGAGGCATACCGAAAGCCCTACGCCGGCCGTGAGCGCGACGCCCAGCGCCAGCTCCTCACCGAGCTGCGCCAGCCCACCAATCGCGCCCAGGTCGACGAGGCCTACGCCGAGTACTTCGCCGTCCTCGATCAGGCCGACCGCGAGCGCGACCCCCACCCGCTGCCCGACATCGCGTGCTGACGACGCAGGCCGCGACGAGGGGCTCAAACGCAGTTGCCCCTGCTCGCCCCTCGTCGGGGCCTGGTCGCTCTCGCACCACCCGAATGGTTCCGGGCCCGCCTGGCCCCGCCGCGCCCCCGGCATGACGAAGGGCCCGCCCCGGCATTGCCAGGACGGGCCCATCTGATGGAGCTACGGCTCAGTGCCGCCCGCCTCGGGGGGCGGGCACCGTGAGCCGCTGGGTGATCGCGCGACCCCGGTTCTCAGAGGCCGTCACCGTGGCGGTGTTCGCCCGGTCCTGCGGGTCCCGCACCGTGATCGTCCTGCCCGGGTCGACGTTCTGGGTCTTGCTCACGCGACCTACGACGACCCGAACCGAGATCCGGTTCCGGCCGGTGTTCTTCACCGTGACCTGATTGATCTTGCCGTTGCGGTTGGAGTCGATCGCCTTGGCGTCGATCCGGGGGCCGTTCGACCTGTTGTCGTTCCGTCCCTCGTTCCGGCCGTCGTTCGCGTTCGACCGGTCGTCGTTCCGCGGCTCGGCCGGTTTGACGTTGCTCGTCGCCTGCACGTTCGCAGCCGCCGGCGCCGCCGAGGCCGTTCCCGCGAGCACGCCGGTTGTGGCCGCAGCCACGAGACCAGCTCCCACGAGCCCGGTGATGAAGCGCTTCGCGATCACTTATCTGTCTCCCCTTCGGTCCCCGCGGGTCCTGTTCGCCCGCGCAGTGACCTATCGCTGCCAGTAACCGGGTCGTTACAGCGCGTTTAACAAGGAGGCCACGTGGCCACATCGCAGAACGGCTACTCGGCCAACGACCGAACGATGATCGCGAGCTACACCATCCCCGGCACCACGTTGAAGATCGCCCTGCGCAAGGGCGACGTCAGCGTGGTGATCTTGGAGTACTTGCGGCGCTACCACGTCGAGGTCGAGTCGCTCTACAACAACCCGCAGGACCTCTGGGGCTACGCCGAGCGAACGATCATCGGCAGCTCCACGACCCTCTCCAATCACGCCTCGGGCACGGCCGCGGACGCGCGGGCTACCCGCCATGTTCTCGGTAAGCGCGGCACGTTCACCGCCCGCGAGCTGCAATCGCTCAACCGCCTCCTCGCCTACTTCGAGGGGGTGTTGAGGCACGGCAAGGACTACTCGGGCCGTGTCGACGAGATGCACGTCGAGATCAACAAGGGCCCGGCCGAGGTCGCGCGCATCGCCAACAAGATCCGCCAGGGCGCCGCTGCGCCCGCGCCCACACCGGAGGACGACTTGACGCCTGACCAGGACCGGCTGCTGCGCGTGATCTTCGATCAGATCACCGGCAACAACTTCACCGGCTGGCCGACCTGGCCGGACGGCACGGGCGAGTCGCTGTCCCTTGTGGACTACGCCCGCCGCGACAACGTCGAGGTCCGGCAGCTGCACGTCAACGCCAATGCGCTGCACCAGAAGGTCGACGCCCTCGCCGAGCGGGTCGGCCAGCTCTCCAGCGGCGACGGCTCGGTGGCCCCGACCACCGGCCCTGCCTCCCTCACCGACGCAGACGTGAACCGCATCGCCACGCGCGTCATCGACCTGCTGTCCGAGAGGACTCGATCATGACCTACGCCAAGTTCGTCGCGCAGATCGTTGCCACAGTGGCTTCGGCCGCGATCGTCGCCCTGACCGGCGACGGCACGTTCTCCGACGTCGAGCTGATCAACATCGCCAACGCCGGGGTCGCCGCGTTCGGGGTCCTCTACGTGGGCAACGCAACGACCTCCCCGATCGCCAAGACCGTGGTCGCGGCCCTGTCCGCGGTGCTCACGCTCCTGGTCAACCTCGTCGCGGACGGCGTGACCTTGAGCGAGTGGCTCCAGCTGGTCGTCGCGGCCCTCGGCGCCCTCGGTGTCTACGCCTTCGCCAACCGCCCGGCCACCACCAGCCCGGTCACGCCCAGCGCCTAGCCGCACATCCGGCCACGACCTGACCTGAGAAGGAGGGCCGTGGTGTGACGCTGCGGCACGACGTCAAGACGAGGATCGGCGACAGCTGGGAGTCGCCCACGTGTGGTCGAGGAGGTGCGGCACCACCAGCCGGGGGTCGCCGCCGCGGCGGTGGTCGGGGCGCCGGACGACGTGTGGGGCGAGCGGGTGGTCGCCGTGGTCGAGCCGGTGGCCGGCCAGGAGCCGACCGAGGAGGAGATCCGCGAGTTCTGCCGACAGCAGCTGGCCGGCTACAAGTGCCCGCGGCAGGTGGTGCTCGTGCCCGAGCTGCCGCGCAACACAGTGGGCAAGGTGCTCAAGAGAGAGCTGCGGGAGCTGTCTGCGGTGACGTTGACAACACCCTGACCCGCTCGTAGCGTCTTAACGAACGTTCAGCCAATTAATCGTTTCCTTCGACGAAGGGCTGGAACATGGTCAGCGCTGACCCCACGACCGCCGAGCTGCGCCTTGTCGCGTCCGGACTGCAGTTCCCGGAGGGCCCCATCGTGCTGCGGGACGGGCGCGTCCTGCTCGTCGAGATCCAGCGGGGCACCCTGTCGCGGGTCGCCCCGGACGGCGCGGTCTCGGTCGTTGCCGAGCTCGGCGGCGGTCCCAACGGCGCGGCGATCGGCCCCGACGGCGCCGCGTACGTCTGCAACAACGGCGGCTTCGAGTGGCACGATCGGGGCGGGATCACCGCGCCCGGGCACCAGCCGGCCGACTACATCGGCGGGCGCATCCAGCGCGTGGTCCTCGACGGGCCGGAGGCCGGAACCGTCACCGACCTGTACACCGAGTGCGACGGCCGGCCGCTGCGTGGCCCCAACGACATCGTGTTCGACGCCCAGGGCGGGTTCTGGTTCACGGACCTCGGCAAAAGCCGCGCCCGCGACAACGACACCGGCTCGCTCTACTACGCACTGCCCGACGGTTCGTCGATCACGGAGGTGGTGCACCCGCTCGTACAGCCGAACGGCGTGGGCCTCTCGCCGGACGGCTCACGGGTGTACGTGGCCGAGACCGGACCGGGCCGGGTCTGGTGCTGGGATGTCGCGGGGCCCGGGCGCGTGCGCCCGGCGGACGGGGCGATGGGCCCTGGCGGCGCGGCGTTGCTGCACGGGTTCGCCGGTTACCAGCTGCTCGACTCGCTCGCCGTCGATGGCGAGGGCAACGTCTGCGTCGCCACGCTGGTCACCGGGGCGGTCAGCGTGATCGCCCCGGACGGCACGCTGCTGGACCAGATACCGGTGCCCGAGCCCGACCCGTTCGTCACCAACATCTGCTTCGCGGGAGCCGACTCGCGCACGGCGTACGTCACCTCGTCCGGACGCGGGTTCCTCTACGTCACGCAGTGGCACACCACCGGTCTCGACCTCGCGTTCTCGGCATGACCACGGCTGACAGCGCGGTCAGCGCCGTCGGCAGGCGGGCGGCGCTCGCGGCCCGGTTCACGGCACCGGCCGCGGAGTTCGAGGTCGTCGAGCGGCTCGTGCGGGGGATTCCCACGCGCGTCTACTCGGGCGGCCCGCAGACGCTGCGCGAGCTCCTGCTCGCCGGCGCGGCGTTCGGCGAGCGCGACTTCCTCGTGTACGGCACGGAGCGGTGGACCTACGCGCAGCACCTGCGGCAGGTGGCCGGGCTCGCCCGCTGCCTGCTGGAGGAGTACGGCCTGCGTAAGGGCGACCGGGTCGCCGTCACGATGCGCAACCACCCGGAGTGGGCCCCGATCTTCTACGCCACGCAGGTGGCGGGGCTCGTGCTGGTGCCGCTCAACGCGTGGTGGACCGCGCCCGAGCTGCGGTACGCGCTCCTCGACTCAGGTGCGCGGTTCGTCGTGGCCGACGCGGAGCGCACTGCGCTCATCGCGCCGCACCTCGACGAGCTCGGTGGCATCCCGCTCGTGGAGGTGCGCGGCGGGGACAAGCCGGCGCCGGGGGCTCGGCGGTGGGCCGACCTGCTGGCGTCGCTCGACCCGGACGCGGCCGTCCCGGACGTCGACGTGGCTCCCGACGACGACGCGACGATCCTCTACACCTCGGGCACCACCGGCCGGCCGAAGGGCGCGATCGGGACGCACCGCAACCACTGCACGAACATCCGCAACACCCAGCTCGGGGCCTTCATCGGCGCCACGATCGCGAACGGCGGCGAGCCGCCGGTGCCCGATCCGGACGCGCCGCAGCCGGGGAGCCTGTGCACCTTCCCGCTCTTCCACATCGCCGGGATCACCAGCATCTGCTACTCGGTGCTGGTCGGCGCGAAGCTCGCCACGCAGTACAAGTGGGACCGGGTCGAGGCCCTCGAGCTGGTGCGGCGCGAGCGGCTCACCGGGGTGTCGGGGGTGCCCACCGTCATGCGCCAGCTCGTCGAGGACGCCACGGCCGATCCGGGGCGGGTCCCGACGCTCGCCGCGATCAGCATGGGCGGCACGCCCATCCCGCCCGACCTGATCGGCAGGATCGACAGCGGCTTCTCCTCGCTGGTGGCACCGGCCAACGGCTACGGGCTGACCGAGACGACCTCGGCGGTCGTCTCCAACAGCGGCGCCGACTACGTGACGCACCCCGACAGCGTCGGGCGCTGCGCGCCGGGGGCCGATGTGCGGGTGGTCGACCCCGTCAATGGGGCGGACCTGCCCGACGGCGAGGTCGGGGAGCTGTGGTTCCGCGGGCCGAACATCGTCCGCGGGTACTGGAACAACCCGGAGGCCACTGCGGCGGCCTTCACCGACGGCTGGTTCCACACCGGTGATCTCGGCCGGGTCCAGGACGGGTGGATCTACGTCGTCGACCGCATGAAGGACGTGGTGATCCGGGGCGGGGAGAACATCTACTGCGCCGAGGTCGAGGCCGCGCTGTTCGAGCACCCGGCCGTCGGGGACGTGGCGATCGTCGGGGTGCCGCACGGGTCGCTCGGCGAGGAGGCCGTGGCCGTCGTGCACCTGCGTCCGGGTACGCAGCCCGGCCCGGCTACGGCAGATGACCTGCGCCGGCATGTCGGGACGCGGCTCGCGTCGTTCAAGGTGCCCGCGCACGTCGTGTTCCGCGACGAGCCGTTGCCGCGCACGCCCAGTGGGAAGGTGCTCAAGCGCGACCTGCGCGGCCCCGTCGCGGCGGAGCTGGGGGTGGCGCGCTAGATGCAGCCGGATGTCAGGTACGACGTCGACGGGCACGTCGGGGTCGTGACTCTCGACCGGCCGCACGTGCACAACGCGCTGCGCCGGCAGACCTACGACGAGCTGACCGAGCTCGTGCGCACCACCTCCGCCCGGGTGCTGGTGATCACCGGTGCGGGTTCGTCGTTCTGCTCCGGCGACGACGTCCGGGAGCTGATGAACGGCGGCGAGGGCAGTTCGCCGCGTCCCGCGCCCCGGCTCACTCCCGCGGCCGGCGCGTTGCTGCTCTCCGACGTCCCGGTGATCGCCGCCGTGAACGGCCCGGCCGTCGGCTGGGGCATGGAGATGGCGCTGATGGCCGACTTCCGCATCGCGGGGCGGCGGGCGCGGTTCGGCGAGCTGTTCGTCAAGCGCGGCCTGTGCAGCGACGTCGCCGGTATCGCCCGGCTCGCCCAGCTCGTGGGGCGGGAACGTGCTGCGGAGCTGTTGTTCACCGGCGAGGTGATCGACGCCGAGCGGGCCGAGCGGATCGGCCTCGTCGGCCGGGTCGTCGACGACGAACAGCTGCTCCCGGCGGCCCTCGAGCTGGCCGGCCGCATCGCGGCGAACCCACCGCTGGCGGTCGCGGCGCTCAAGCGCGGGCTGCGGCGCGCGCTCGATCCGGACTGGACCGACCTCGGGATGTGGGTGAGCAGCACGCTCGGTGAGCTGTTCACCACTGAGGACCATCGCGAGGGCGTCCGGTCGTTCCTGGAGAAGCGCGAGCCCCAGTACGTAGGCAGGTGAGCATGTCGGTGACTGAGTCGCGGCTCGCCGGCATCGATGCGGTCCGGCCGGGGCAGGACCTACGCGCTGCGTCGACCACCCATGGGCGGCATGTTGAGCACCGCGCACGACATGGATCGAGAGTGGCGGTTCATCTCGGGGCTCGCAGTGACGGAAGTCCCGGTGGCGCCACCGCTGGCCTTCTGTGCCGACACCGATGTCACCGGGGCCGAGTTCTACGTCATGGGCTTCGTCGACGGGCTCGTCCTCGCCGACCGGGTCGCGGTCGTGTCGCTGACCCGCGCGGCTCGCGTCCGGGCGGGGGAGCACCTGGTCGAGGTGCTCGTCGCGCTGCACGCGCTCGACATACGAGGTCGGGCTGGGCGAGATGGTGCGCTCCACCGGGTACGTCGAGCGGCAGCTGCGGCGCTGGCACCGTCAGGTGCACCAGTCGGGCGCCGACGACCTGATTCTGCTCGACGAGGTGCACGACCTGCTCGCGCACACGTCCCTGCGTAGGGCACGGGGATCGTGCACGGCGACTACCGGCCGGGGAACATGGCCTTCGCACCTGACGGCGCGGTGCGGGCGGTGTACGACTGGGAGCTGGCGACCCTCGGCGACCCCGGCCGACACCTCGGGCGCCGCGGGTGCGGCGAAGCGCCCCTCTGCTGGGAACTGCTGCTCCGGTGAACCTGTCTCAAGCGATCTTGACAGAGAGGGGATGTCCGGGAAGCGGACGGCCCTGCAGGTGCCCAGAACTCGGGCCCACGTTGTCAGGATCGCGGGACGGCACATGACTGCCAACGCCTCGGCATCGAGGTCGAGGTGCTGCGGACGCGGAGGCCTCCCCTCCTGCTCGGCGACGACGATTCCGGGTGTCAGCCGGCAGCCACTACCAGTGCACCGTCGGAGACGGCGGTGTCGAGCACGGTCGCCGCGATGTGCTCACGGTGCGCCGCCGCGCTGCCCAGCAGGGCTGCGTCGGTGACAGAGCGCTTGACGTACAGGTGTGTGGGATGTTCCCAGGTGAAGCCGATGCCGCCGTGCAGCTGCACCGTGTCCAGGGCCACCCGCTGGTAGGCCTCGGAGCAGGTGGCCTGTGCGATGCTGACGGCCAGGTCTGGGTCGTCGCCTGCGCTGCCGTCCGAGGCGTCCTGCAGCGTCCACACCGCGTGGTAGGCCGTGGAGCGGGCGTGCTCGACGAGCACGAGCATGTCGGCACACCGGTGCTTGACGGCCTGGAAGGATCCGATCGGGCGGCCGAACTGCAGGCGGGTGCCCGCATAGGCGACGGTGAGGTCGACCAGCTTCTGCGCCCCGCCTACCTGCTCGGTGGCGAGCAGTGCCGCGCCGACCCGGAACGCGTGCGTGATGGCGCGCTCGGCGCCGGCGCCGGTGGCGAGCAGGCGCCCCTCCGCGGCGTGCAGCCGGACCGTGGCCTGGCGCCGGGTCGAGTCCAACGTGGACAACGGAATCCGCTCACCGCCCTCGACGGCGAACAGGCCGACGCCGGAGCCGGTGCGCGCGGCCACGAGCAGCACGTCCGCGCTGCCGTCGACGACCTGGCGGACCTCACCGGTCAGCGCCCCGTCCGACTCCGTGACGGTGACCAGACCCGCGTCGAAGCGTCCGGCCCTGTCGGGCACCGCGAGCGCCGCGGTCCGGGTGCCCTCCACCAGTGCAGTGAGCAGGTCGTCGGCACCGCCCAGCGAAACCAAGGCTGGGATCGCCAGCGAGACGGTGCCGAACACCGGGCCCGGCGTCAGCGCCGCCCCGAACTCCTCGGCGACGACAGCTTGGTCGACGAGCGTGCCGCCCACGCCACCCAATGCCTCGGGCACGGCGAGTCCCAGCACCCCGAGCTCACCGCCCAGGCGCGACCAGATGGCCGGGTCGTAGCCGATGTCTGTGTCCATCAATCGCCGGACGGCCGCCTCATCCGAGCGTTCGGCAAGGAACTGTCGTACCCCTCGCCGCAGGTCCTGCTGCTCCTCGGAGAACACGAACTCAACCACGGGGGATGTCCTTCCACGCCTTGCCGGAATCTGCTCGAAGGTCGCCCGGAAGCCCGAGGATCCGCTCGCCCAGGATGTTGCGCAGCACCTCGGACGTGCCGCCCTCGATGGTGTTGGCCCGCGAGCGAAGGAACCGCTGCTGGACGGGACCTCTGTAGTCCTCCCCGCGCTTGACGTCGTGCAGTTCGTAGGAGCCGTACAGCGCGGCCTCAGGCCCGAGCAGCTCCATGCAGAACTCGTAGACGTGCTGGTTGAGCTCCGCGGACACGAGCTTGGCGATCGAGCCCTCCGGGCCGGGCGAGCCGCTAGTGGCCGCGCGGCCCGCGCGGGCGGAGGTGAGCCGCTGCGCCTCCGCCCGCGTCCACAGCGCGGCGAGCTTGTCGCGCAACACCGCGGTGTGCAGCTCTGGTCGTCGCGCCCACAGCTCCACGGCGTCGGCGATGGCACCCGCACCCCGCACCGACGAGCCACCGCCGATCGCGGAACGCTCGTTCATCAGCGTGGTCATCGCGACGCGCCAGCCGTTGCCCACGGCACCCAGCCGGTGCGTGTCGGGGATGCGGGCGTCCGATAGATAGACCTCGTTGAACTCGGCCTGCCCCGTCATCTGCCGCAAAGGCCGTGTCTCGACGCCCGGTGCCTGCATGTCGAGCACGAAGTACGTCAATCCTCTGTGCTTGGGCTGTTCGGGATCGGTCCGGGCCAGCAGCAGGGCGTAACGGGCCAGGTGCGCGAGGCTGGTCCAGACCTTCTGGCCGTTGACCACCCACTCTTCCCCATCCTGGACGGCTGACGTCGCTAGTCCGGCTAGGTCGGAGCCCGCACCGGGCTCACTGAACAGCTGGCACCAGATGTGTTCGGTGGTTGCCAGCGGGCGCAACAGCTCGGCCGCCAGCCCAGGCTGGGCGTGCTCCAGTAGCGTGGGCGCAGCCATGCCCTGGCCAATCGGATTGAGAGAAAAAGCGATAGGCCCGCCGGCGCCTTGCAGCACCTCGTCGGCATGGGCCTGTAGCCCGCGCGAGACCCCGAGCCCACCAAGCCCGACGGGGAAGTGCACCCACGCCAGCCCCGCGTCGTAGACCGCGCCGAGGAACTCGCGCGGCGGGGTCGATTGCGGGTCGTGCGTCTCCACTACCTCCCGAGCGGTCTTCTCGATCAGCTCGCTGTGATCGTCCATGTCGCCTGATCCCTTCCTCGCCGCCGTCGCCGAGACAGTCAGGGCTGACCGTATGGTATCTGGGCGGGACTCGGCCAGGTCTGCTGCCCGTTTCACCAGACCCTCAGCGGCAACAACACCACCGACAGCTCATGCAGCTGCAACTGGGTCCGCCATGCGGGGCCGGCCGTTTGTCGGGCTCGGCCTCCACATCGACGTGAGCGAACGTCTCGCGGCTCCTGCACCCCCCGCGAAGCGGGCTTCGACTCGGTCCTCATCCCTCTCCTCGCCGCCCAGTTCGCCCACATGCGCAGACTTCGGCAGGCCGTCGGCGGCCGGAACGCCTCTCGACGCAGAATGACGACAAGTGCGAGACCGCGTTCTTCCTCAACCCCATCGGGCACGGCATGGCGGCGCCCACGGTGCTCGAGCACGGGTCACCGCAGCTGGCCAGGGAGCTGCTGCACCCACTTGCTCGACCGCTACCTGAACGATGCCCGCATCCCCGATGCGCACCGGCTCGGCGCCGTCCGCAACGGGTGGCGCGTCGCGATGACCACCAGGGTTACTCCGGCTCGCCCTGGCAGGCCTCGAGGTGCCGGGTGAGCGCCCGGACCAGGCCCTCCTCGCTGAACGCGATGACGCTCGCTGAGGCGCACCAGGGGCAGGTGCGGCTCATGCTCGGCGTTGGGGAGCTGTCCATCTGATGAACTTTACGGATTGGCCGGCCGCGGGGTCACGTGACGTAGGCGAGCGTCACACCGGCGCTCAGGACAGCGCGGCGCTCCATCGGCACTGCCGAGACACCCGTCGACGGTAACTCCGGTGCTCCCTCGCGCGATGAGCGGGCATGTCCACAGTCACTCCGGACCGCGTCGCGGAGCCGGGTCCCTGCCTCACCACCGCGCCGTGGGGTGGCCGGCTCATCAGCCTGCTGTTCACCGCGACCGTCCTGCTGTTCCTGCTCTGGCTGTTCGCGCTCTGATCCCGGCGCGGGTGTGAGCCCGGCCTCGGACTGAGGTGTAGACGGGAAGCGGGTCGTAGTAAGTACCGGTGAACATCAACACGCAGGCACGAGTACCACTCGGGCGGGTGCTCGCCCTCGGCGGCCTGTCGTCGTTCGGTCCGCTCGCGCTCGACCTGAATCTGCCGGCCCTGCCGCAGCTAGCCGAGGACCTGCGGGCGCCGGTGGCGTACGCGCAGCTGTCGCTGTCGGTGTGCATGATCGGCCTGGCGCTGGGCCAGCTGCTGGTCGGCCCGCTGGCCGACCGCGTGGGCCGGCGGCGCCCGCTCCTGATCGGAGTCGCATCGTTCGCGGTCACGGCGGGGCTGTGCGCGGTGGCCCCGTCGATCGAGGCACTGCTCGTCCTGCGGCTGCTCGGTGGACTGGCGGGCGGCGCCGGGCTGGTGATCGCCAGGGCCATGGTTCGCGACCTCTACGGCGGCGCGGCGGCGGCGCGGGTGTTCGCGCTGCTCATGCTGGTCAGCGGCACGGCTCCGATCGTCGGTCCCGTGCTGGGCGGGCAGCTGCTGCGGGTGACCGACTGGCGCGGGGTGTTCGCTGCTCTCGCGCTGATCGGCGCGGTGCTGTTCGTGGCGGCGCTGACGCAGCGCGAGACGCTGCCGGCAGCGGATCGGCGCGCGGGTGGGCTGCGTGCGACGGCCGCGGCGCTGGGCGACGTGCTCGTGGACCGGACGTTCCTGATGCCGGCGCTCGTGCAGGGCCTGGGGATGTGCGCGATGTTCACCTACATCGCGATGGGCAGCTTCGTCCTGCAGGACGGTCGGGCGCTCGACGGGGCGCTGAACCCGCAGACCTACGCCGTCGTGTTCGCGGTGAACGGGCTCGGGATCGTGCTCGCCGGACGGGTGAGCGCAGTCGTCGTCGGCCGGGTGGGGCCGCGCCGGCTGCTCGGTGTGGGCGTGGTGCTCGCGCTCGTCGCGGCGCTGGCGCTGCTCGCCGGGGCGCTCGCCTCGCGGTCGGTGTGGGCGCTGCTGGTGCCGTTGCTGCTGCTGGTGTCGTGCACCGGGCTGTTCATGCCGAACGCGACCGCACTCGCGCTGGCCGGCCAGGGCGGCCGCGCCGGCACCGCCTCGGCGCTGCTCGGCCTGCTGCAGTTCACCTTCGCCGCGGCTGTGCCGCCGCTGGCGTCGCTGCGTGGGGTAACGGCGACGGTGATGGCCGTGACGATCCTCGCGACGGCGCTGGCCGCCGCGCTGGTGTTCCTCGCGGTGCTCAGGACCCCGGTGCCGGCCCCGGTGGGTTGATCCCGTCCACTGCGCGGAGCCGCTGCCGCAGGTGTGCGTGCTGTGCAGCGTTCTGCGGCAGCGCGAGGGCGGCGGCGTACGCGGCCCGAGCCTCGTCGGTCCGCGCGAGCCTGGCGAGAAGCTCGGCCCGGGCGGCGTGCCACAGGGCGTACTCCTCGAGCCCGGTCACCGCATCGACCTCGGCGAGCCCCGCACCAGGTCCCTGCTGTTCCCCGACGGCAACCGCCCGGTTGAGCCGCACGACCGCCGTGTCCTGCACGGTCAGCAGGACGTCGTACCAGGACAGGACGGCGGACCAGTCCGTGTCGGGATAGGACGGGGCGAGCGCGTGGCACGCCGCGATCGCCGCCTGCACGACATAGGGGTCGGGCCGGCCGGGGGAGCGCCGCAGGCCCTCGCCGACCAGCACGACCCCCTCCTCCACGAGGTCGTGCCGCCACAGCCCGCGGTCCTGGTCGGCCAGCAGCACGGGACGGCCGTCCCGGGCGTAGCGCGCGTCCCGGCGGGAGTCCTGCAACAGCTCCAGCGCCAGCAAACCCAGGACCGACGGTTCGCCCGGCATCAGCTCCCGCAGCAGCCGGGTGAGCCGCACGGCCTCGTCGACGAGCGCGGGCCGCAGCGGGTCGTCCCCGGCCGTTGCCGCGTATCCCTCGTTGAACAGCAGGTACACGGTGGCGACAACGCCGCGGAGCCGGTCGGGAAGCTCGTGGTCCTCGGGCACCCGGTACGGGATGGCGGCGCGGGCGATCTTCTGCTTCGCACGGGTGAGGCGCTTGTTCATGGTCGCTTCGGGTAGCAACAGTGCGCGTGCCACCTCCGCCGTGGAGAGCCCGCAGAGCGTCCGCAGTGCCAGCGCCACCTGCGTCTCGACAGCCAGGCTCGGGTGGCAGCAGGTGAACACCAGCCGCAGGAGGTCGTCGCGCAGCACCTCGGGGGGCTCGGGCGTCGACGGTTCGGGTGGGACCACGGTGCCGGCCTCCTTCCCGTCCCGCGCGGCTTCCCGGCGGATGAGATCGATCGCCCGGCGGCGGGCAGTGAGGGTGAGCCACGCCCGCGGCTCCTCCGGGACGCCGTCGCGCGACCAGGTCTCCAGCGCACGCACGGTGGCGTCCTGCACCGCGTCCTCCGCGAGCTGGAGGTCGCCGGTGAGCCGCACCAGGGTGGCCAGCACGCGCCGGCCCTCGTCGCGCACGAGGCGGACGAGGGCGGCGCGCGCGAGATCGTCGCCGCGGGCGGTCGATCCGGCCATTCAGCGCTGCATCGGGGGGATCACCGGCCGGACCTCGATCGCTCCGTCCCGCGCGCCCGGAATCCTCGCGGCCGTGGCGACGGCCTCGTCGAGGTCGGCGCACTCGAACAGGTAGAAGCCGGTGAGCGCCTCCTTCGTCTCCGCGTACGGCCCGTCGGTGGTGACGACGTCGCCGCCCTTGCCGCCGTGCACCCGGACGGTGGTGGCGGTGCTGGTCGGGTAGAGCGCCGCGCCACCGCGGATCACCGCCGCAGCGGCGCGCCCGAACTCGCCGTACTCGGCCATCGTCTCGGAGTGCTCGGCCGCCGACCAGTCGACGTCGGCGTTGTAGATCAGAGCGATGTAGCTGGGCATGTGTGCTCCTCGGGGTGCGTCCGGCCGGCCCTGTCGGCCGGCGTCACCCTAGGGACGAACGGCGCGGCCGCGGAAGGACACACCTACTCTCATCGAATGCGGATCGCCTCGTTGCTGCCGGCCGCCACCGAGATGGTCGCGGCGCTGGGCCGGGCGGACGACCTGGTCGCTGTGACGTTCGAGTGCGACGAGCCGGCCGGCGTCCGGGAGCGGGCCGTCGTGGTTGTCGACACCGTCCTGCCGCCGGGCCTGACCGCCGCCGCGATCGACGCCGTGGTCCGCGACCGGAGCGCGCGCGGCCTGCCCCTGTACGAGCTGGACCGCGACGCACTCGCTGCGTCGTCCCCGGACCTCCTCATCACCCAGGACCTGTGCCGCGTGTGCGCACTCCCCGCCGGTGCCGTGGACGAGGCGCTGGCGGCGATCGGGTGCGACGCGGCGGTGCTCTCGATCGACCCGCACAGTGTGGACGAGGTGTTCGCCGCGATCACCGCGGTCGGCCACCATATCGAGGCCCCGGAAGCGGCCGCGGCGCTGGTCGGCTCGCTGCGCGACCGCCTGGGAGCGGTGCACGACGCCGTGGCCGGGCTGCCGCGGCCGCGCGTGCTGGTGCTGGAGTGGGTCGACCCGCCCTTCCTGCCCGGACACTGGGTGCCGGAGCTGGTTCGGTTCGCCGGCGGCGAACCCGTGGGCGGTGCCGACGGGGGCCGCTCGGTGCAGGCGAGCTGGGACGCAATCGCCGCGCTTCCCAGCGACGTCGTGGTGGTCGCGCCGTGCGGGTTCGGCCTCGGTGCGGCGGCGGAACAGGCCGCGACCGTACGCGACCGGTTTCCCGGCCGCCCGGTGGTGGCGATCGACTCCGCGTCCTACGTCGTGCGGGCCGGACCGCGGCTCGTGGACGGCGTCGAGGCACTGGCCTGGTCGCTGCACCCGGAGGCGGTCCGGGAGCCACCTCCGGCACGGGTGGCGGTACTGCGGTGAGCCTCGGCAGGTTCAGACAGGATCAGCGCCCGGCTGCGGGGGTAGCGCACGGGGGGGTGGGGTAACCCGAAGCGCGACCGACCCGACCCTGGGAGGAAGAGATGACCGGAGCCACCGCCGACCTCGACGTGATCGACGAGCTGATGTCCGACCACCGTGAGGTGACCTCGCTGCTCGACCGTATCGACACCACCACCGACCCCGCCGACAAGCGCGAGCTCGCCGACATCGCGATCACCGAGCTCGTCCGGCACGCCGTCGCGGAGGAGATGTACGTCTACCCGGCGATGCGCGAGAACCTGCCCGACGGTGAGGAGGTGGTGAAGCACGACACGGAGGAGCACAAGGAACTGGAGCGGACGATGAAGGAGCTCGAGGGCGTGGAGGCGACGGATCCGCGCTTCGAGCAGCTCGTCGGCGAGCTGCGCCGCGAGCTCCAGCACCATGTGGAGGAAGAGGAGAGCGAGCAGTTTCCCAAGTTCCGGCAGCGCGTTCCGCACGACGAGCGGGTCCAGTTGCGGGAGAAGGTCGAGAAGGCGAAGAAGCTGGCCCCGACCCGTCCGCACCCCAATGCCCCCAAAAGCCCGCTGTTCCACAAGGTCGTCGGACCCGGCGTCGGGCTCGTCGACCGCGTGCGCGACAAGCTCACGGGCCGCGCCTGAGGTGCCGTCCGTCGTCAGGAGCCGGGCGGGGCGGCCGGGCGTAGCATCCTGGCCGTGACCGGCCCCGCTGACCTCGGAGAGGTCCGCGCGCACACCGTGCTCGCCGACGCCGACGGCACTCCGTACTCGTCGCTGCGGCAGCGGCCCGTGGCTCGGGCCGAGCGTTATGCCCTCGGCAAGGCGCTGCGCAAGCGGGTGCCGAGGTCGTCCCTCGGCGAGTGGAAGCCGCCGTCGGACCGGCCCGACCCGGTGCAGCTGATCAGGGAGAGCCACCGCGGCCGGGTGGAGCGGCTGGTGCCCATCCGGGTCGGTCGCATGGTCGCCTCGCCCTACGGTTTCCTCCGCGGCACTGCCGTCGTCATGGCCGAGGACGTCGCGCAGCTCCCGTCCACCGGAATCACCCCGGTCGTGTGCGGCGACGCGCACCTGGGCAACTTCGTTTTCTACGCCTCGCCGGAGCGCGACCTCGTGATCGACCTCAACGACTTCGACGAGGCCCACCCGGGTGGCTGGGAGTGGGACCTGCGCCGCCTCGTCGCGAGCATCTGGGTCGCCGGACGGCACAACGGCGCGAGCGAGGACGGCTGCGCGGCCGCCGTGTCGTCCTGCGTGTCGGCCTACCGCGAGGAGCTGCGCCATCTTGCCGACCAGCCGCTGATGTCACGCTCCTACGAGCGCCTTGACGTCGACCGGCTCGAGCAGGAGACGGCGGGACCGTTGCGCGCCGAGGTCGAACGGGCCGCCCGGCGGGCCCGGCAGCGCACGAGCGACCGCGCGCTGCCGCGCTTCACCCAGCAGGTCGGGGGCCGCCGCCGGATCGTCGAGGAGCCGCCGCTGATCACCCGGGTGTCCGACAGCGACGCGGAGCTGCTCGGCGTCGCGCTCGACGGGTACCTGCAAACGCTCGCGCCGCACTGGCGCAGGGTGCTGGGCGGCTACACGCTGGTCGACATCGCGCACAAGGTGGTCGGCGTCGGCAGTGTGGGGTTGCGTGCCTATGTCGCCCTGCTGGAGGGCTCCTCGCCGGAGGACGTGGTGTTCCTGCAGCTCAAGCAGGCCCGCCGGTCAGTGCTGGCGCGGTACGTGCACGGCGAGTCGGCGTGGCACCGCCACCAGGGGCAGCGGGTGGTGGAGTACCAACAGGCCCTGCAGACCGTCAGCGACCCGCTGCTGGGCTGGGCGACCGTCTCGGGTCGTGACGACGACGTGCACCAGTACTACGTCCGCCAGTTCAGGAACATGAAGGGCACGGTCGCGCTCGACGCGATCGACGCCGCCGCGCTCGCCGACTACGCAGGGGTCGTCGGGCACCTGCTCGCGAAAGGCCACGCCCGGACCAGCGGCGCGTCGATGATCGCCGGTTACGTCGGGGGCTCGGCCAAGGTCGACGACGCGTTGTGCGGGTTCGCCCGCGCCTATGCCGACCAGACGGAGGCCGACCACACCGCGCTCGTCGCGGCCGTTGCTCGGGGCCTGCTGCCGGTCGAGCGCGGGGTATAGGAGTGCGCCGCACGCGTGGGCGATCTAGCGGCGGGCGCGGCGATGCCAGGTCAGTGCCCACACACCGAGCAGGACGATCAGGATCAGCACCATGCTCGCCGCGCCGGTGGTTCCGCCGGCGAGCGCGGCGAGCAGCACGAGCAGGGCGGCCGCCATCGCGGTTCCTGCGACGACGGCGCGCCGGGGCGAACCAGGCGGGACGCCCTGCCGCAGTGCCTCGGCCAACTGGGGATCGTCGTTGCCGAGCTGTCGTTCGAGTTCGTCCAGCCGGATCCGCTCCGATGCGGTCAGGCGGCGGCCGTGAGGTTGATCTGCGAGCATGCCGGGGAGTACCCAGAGAACGCACCGCTTCACGTGTCGGGGGTGTCGGATCGGGATCGGCGGAAGGACGACCGGGTGGCCATCGAACTGACCGCGGCGAGACCGAGGGATCGCCTCCGGCGTTCGGTCCGGCGGCTCACGCGGGCGCTGGGTCCGGCCATGGGGCTGAGCACGCCCGCGCTGATGCGCCACCCGGTGTGGACGACGCCGGCCGTGGAGGGCGGCGGCACGGGCGTGGTGGTCGTTCCCGGGTTCGGAGGCGTGGACGCGAGCATGGTGGTGTTGCGCCACTGGCTCCGGCGACGTGGCTACGTGCCGGTCGGAGCACGACTCGGGGTGAACCTGGGGTGCACGGACGCGCTGGTCGCCCGGCTCGAGCGGCGCGTGGAGGAGCTCGTCCGGAGAACCGGCGGCCCGGTGGTCCTACTGGGGCACAGCCGTGGCGGGATGCTCGGCAGGCTCGTGGCGGTGCGGCGCCCCGACCTGGTGTGCGGGCTCGCCATGCTCGGCAGCCCGGTGCTCGACCCCCTCGACGCCCGCGGGATGGCGCAGCACCTCCTGCGGGTGCTGGTGCGGCTGTCCGCGTTCGGCGTGCGTGGCCTGCTCGAGCAGGACTGCCTCACGGGTGCTTGCCGGGACACCACGGTCGAGGGTCTCGTCGCGCCGCTGCGGGTGCCGGCCGTCGCCATCTATTCCCGGGAGGACGGGGTGGTCGGCTGGCGGTCGTGTCGCGACCCGGAGGCCGAGTGGTTCGAGGTCACGAGCAGTCACACCGGGATGGGCACCGACCCCGTGCTCTATGACGCGCTCGCGACCCGGCTGGCCCGGTGGGTGGCGGACCGTGCCGGCGGGCCTGGAGATCACGGGCCGAGCTCGTGCACCCGCCCCGAGTCGGTGGTGTCGTAGCCGCCCAGCTCCGTGATCGTCGCGCGCACGGCCGGGTCGTGCAGCGTCGCCACGAGCGGTGCGGCGGCGTCCAGCGCGGCCGCACCGAGGACGACGTCGTAGTCCTCGTCCACCAGCGACACGAAGTCCAGGTCCAGGTCGCGTGCCACCGAGCGGACGCCCAGCCCCGCGTCGACCACACCGGACGCCACCGTGAGCCCCGTCTCCAGGTGCGATCCCGTCTCCGGGCCGGCCACCGCGTCCGGGTCCAGGTCCGCGGCGAGCAGCAGCCGGTCGAACAGCACCCGTGTGCCCGAGCCCTGCCTTCTCTTGGCCACCCGCAGCCCCGCCAGGTCCGCGGCCGTCGTCAGCCCGCGTGGGTTGCCCGGCGGCACGACGATGCCCTGTTCGCGGCGCCACAGGTGGATCAGGTGCGGTCGCCACCCACGCAGCAGGCCACGCGCGAACGGGGCGTTGTAGACGCCGGTGTGGTGCAGCAGGTGCACCGCGGCTCCGTCGGCCTTCCCCTGGCGAACGGCACGCAGGCCGCCGAAGCTGCCCTCGGCGCCGATGGCCTGCACCGCACGGCCGAGGGCGCGTGTCACGACGTCGAGCGCGGGGTCGTCGCTGCCGGCCAGCCGGAACACCAGCTCGGAGTGCAGGAACCGGCGCGCGGCCACGGCGCCGTCGGGCGCCACTCTGGAGCGCCGCCGGTCGGAGGTGAGGATCACCCCGGCGTCGGCCAGCGCTCGCTGGGCCCGGCTCACCGTGGAGGCCGTTGTGCCGAACCGCGAGGCGAGCTCGCGCACTCCGGGTAGCTCGGATCCCTCGGTGAGCTCACCTGATCGAATCCGTCCGGCCAAGTCGGAGCAGATCTCCCGGTATCGCGTCACGGCTCAGCACCCTATTCTTCCGGACTGTGCTACCCCAGATGAGATCAGTGGTCGCCGCCCTCTCGTTGTTACTGCTGGTCGCCTGTGGGGGCCCGGCGGCGGCGCCGTCGGCCGAGCGGTCGCTGATCCTGGCCACCACCACCAGCACCCAGGACTCCGGCCTGCTCGACGATCTGCTCCCCGCGTTCACAGCCGACACCGGCTGGCAGGTGAAGACGGTCGCGGTGGGCAGCGGTCAGGCCATCGAACTGGGCCGCCGCGGAGAGGCCGATGTGCTGCTGGTGCACTCGCCCGCCGCCGAGGAGAAGTTCGTCGCCGAGGGAACGGCCGGGCGCCGCCTGCTCGTCATGCACAACGACTTCGTGCTCCTCGGCCCCGCGGCCGACCCGGCGGGAATCCGCGGCACCGGCGTGGCCGACGCGATGACCCGGATCGCGAACTCCGGGGCGGTCTTCGTGTCCCGCGGCGATGACTCCGGTACCGCCGCACGCGAGAAGGCGCTCTGGCAGCAGGCGGGAGTGATCCCGGGCGGCGGGTGGTACCAGGAGACCGGCCAGGGCATGGGCGCGACCCTGAGGGTGGCCGCGGAGAAGGGCGGCTACACCTTGTCCGACCGCGCCACGTACCTCAGCCAGTCCGACGGGCTGACTCTGCTGAACGAGGGCGACCCCGGCCTGCTCAACGTCTACCACGTGATCGAGATGACGACGAAGGCCGGCGATCGGGTGCAGCCCGACGCCGCCGCCGCGTTCGCCGACTGGATCACCGGGCCGGCTGCGCAGCAGCGGATCGGTGAGTTCGGCCGCGCGCAGTTCGCGCAGCCGCTGTTCGTGCCCGACGCGGGCAAGCCTGAACCGGTGCCCTGATGGATGTGCTGCTCGACGGTTTCGTGCAGGCCGTGCAGCTGTTGCTGGGTGGTGACGCCGCCACGTGGGCGATCACCGGCCTGACCCTGCGGATCTCGCTGACCGCCACCGTGATCGCCGCCATCGTCGGGGTGCCACTGGGCGCCGCGGTGGCGCTCACGTCGTTCCGTGGCCGGCGTGTAGTGCTGGCCGCGGCCAACACCGGCATGGGGCTGCCGCCCGTGGTGGTCGGGTTGTTCGTCACCGTGCTGCTGTGGCGCAGCGGCCCGCTCGGGGCGTTCGGGCTGCTCTACACCCAGACGGCCATGATCATCGCGCAGGCGGTGATCGCCACGCCGATCGTGGTGGCGCTCGTGGCAGCTGCGGTGCAGCAGATGGATCCGGACTTCCTGGTGCAGATGCAGGGGCTCGGCGCCACGCGGACCAGGGCACTGGCTGCGCTGCTCGGTGAGGCGCGGCTGCCGTTGCTCGCAGCCGCGATGGCCGCGTTCGGCGCGGTGGTCAGCGAAGTCGGCGCGGCGCAGATGGTGGGTGGGAACCTCGCGGGGGAGACCCGGGTGCTGACCACCGCGGCGGTGCTCGCCACCAGCCGCGGCCAGTTCGCGCTGGCCATCGCGTTCGGGTTGATCCTGCTGATGATCGCATTCGCGGTGAACCTGGTGCTCACGCTGGTCGGGCAGCGCCAGGCGGTCCCCTCCCGATGACGTTCCGGATCGGGTGCCGGGACCTGCGCGTGGTCGTGCGTGGCCGGGAGCTGCTGCACGTCGACCGGCTCGACGTGGCCGCGGGGGCGGTGCTCGCCGTGTTGGGCCCGAACGGGGCAGGCAAGTCGACGCTGCTGCGGGCGCTGGCGCGGCTGGGCCGGCACCACGTCAGCGGCGAGGTGCTGCTCGACGGGAGCCCCGCCGGGCCGCGGGAGATGCGCCCCGCGGTGGCGGCAGTGCTGCAGCGGCCGATCCTGCGCCGTGGGACGGTGACCGCCAACGCCGCCGCGGGGCTGCGCCTGCGCGGCGTCGGCCGGTCCGACGCCGTCCGCCGGTCCGTGCCGTGGCTCGATG
>DASRSC010000046.1:0-18593 GCA_035695525.1 Pseudonocardia sp.
CGACGCGGACTGCCTCGTCGATGTCCTCCTCGCTCGCGCTCGCCACCTCCGCGAACACCTCGCCGGTCGCCGGGTTCGTGACCTGGATCGGCGCGGCTCGGCCCTCGACGACGCGGCCGCCGATGAGTAATCCGGTCGGCAGGGCACCGGTGGGCTCGGCGTTCGGAGTGAACGGGGCAGTGACCGTCATGTACAAACTCCCCTCGTCTCGTATACACATCACTAGAATCGGTATACGACTTGACGCTTGTCGGTGCCAACCGCGTGACAAAGTGCACAGAGACGGGCTGGCTTCACCATGAGCAGGCGGCATGCATACTGGCCGTGACGGGCGAAGGCAGGGAGGTCAGATGGCTGCGGCCGAATCGGCGGCGGGGCGGGTCACCCGTGATCTCCGCCGTCGCGTGCTCAGCGGCGAGCTGAAGCCGGGCACCGTGCTGTCCCAGTCGCGGATCGCGGCGGAGTACGACGTGAGCCGCATGCCGGCCCGCGACGCGCTGCAGGTCCTGGCCAACGAGGGCCTGGTGGACCTGGGGCCGGCCACCTCCGTGGTGCGCGAGCTGTCGATCGCCGAGCTGCAGGAGCTCTACGAGCTGCGGGAAGCCATCGAGCCGGTGCTCACCCGGCTGGCCGTGCCCAACGTCGGCCGCGCCCAGATCGCGCAGATGACGTCGCTCGTCGACGTGATGGAGACGGCGCCCTCA
Source organism: Pseudonocardia sp. (assembly GCA_035695525.1). Lineage (GTDB taxonomy): Bacteria > Actinomycetota > Actinomycetes > Mycobacteriales > Pseudonocardiaceae > Pseudonocardia. Next base: position 705 of record DASRSC010000046.1, read on the forward strand.
GCGGCCGACTGGATGGACGCCAACGCGCGGTTCCACGAGCACGTATACACCAGCGTCGACCGGCCACGGATGATCGAACTGACCGAGCACCTCAGGCGGTTGACGGATCGTTACCTGTACCTGCACGTCGGGGTGTTCGGCGACGTCGACCACCTGCATGACGAGCACCGTCAGATCCTCGCCGCGGTCCGTGCCGGTGACGCGGCAGGCGCCGCCGAGCTGACGCGCATTCACCTCGCGACGTCACATGAGTTCATCCTGCGCTACCTGCTGGAGCACGCGCTGCTGTTGCCGCTCGCGCACGGCAGCGAGACGCGGTGACACCGCCCCGATCCGCGCGAGCAGGTCGGGGCGGCTGATCCGGGTCAGGCCGACGGCATCGACCCGCGGGCGGGGCGGATGTTCTGGTTGATGTGGAACGTGTTGTCCGGGTCGTAGCGCTTCTTGACCTGGGCCAGCCGTTCGTAGTTGCCGCGGTAGGACGCCCTGACCCGGTCCTGTCCTTCGTCCATCAGGAAGTTGACGTAGGCGCCGCCTGCCGAGGTCGGGTGCAGCTCCTCCCAGTAGTCGCGGGCCCAGCGCGAGATGGCACCCGCGTTCGCCGGGTCCGGATCGACCCCCACGATGACCCCTGCCCAGCCGCCGTCCCGGTAGGCGAAGGCTGTCGCGTCGTCCGGAACACGGGAGGCTGCGCCATCGATCGGGTACAGGTGCATGGTGGAGTGGCCGGAGGGCAGCTGCTCGCCGTACATGCGGTGCACGTCGATGGCAGCGTCGGTGATCTCGTCGAAGAAGTCTGCCCGCCAGTACCACTGCAGGCCTGCCGGGTACAGGTCGTCGAAGGCGCCCTGCAGCACGGTGTACGGCATGTCGTGCAGGCCGACCAGCAATGGGGCGCCGAACGTTCTGATCGGCTCGAGCACGTCGTCGGCCTTGTCGTGCGGTCCGGTGTAGCACCAGACGATGGCGCAGGACCTGCGGCCCCAGAGCTCTTCGGGGAAGGGCGGGGCGGGCGGGATGGTGATCAGTCCGATCCAGCCGTTCAGCTCCTCCGGCAGTGACGGGAGCAGCTCCCGGTACCAGCGCATCACCGCGGCCGTGTCGGCGAAGTCGTAGAGCACCGGACCGCCGATGATGGTGCCGCCTTCCCCGATGTCGTGGCAGCGGAACGTGAAGGACGTGACGACGCCGAAGTTCCCGCCGCCACCGCGCAGGGCCCAGTAGAGGTCGCTGTGTGAGCTTTCGCTGGCCGTCACGAACGTGCCGTCGGCGAGCACCACATCGGCGGCCAGGAGGTTGTCCACCGTGAGCCCGAAGCGCCGGGCGAGGTAGCCGATACCTCCGCCGAGCGATAGGCCGCCCACACCCGTGGACGCGATGATGCCCGACGGGGTGGCCATGCCGAAGGCGACGGTCGCGTGGTCGACGTCGCCCCAGGTGCATCCTGCGTCAGCGCGCACCGTGTGGTTCTCGGGGTCGACCGTGGTGCTGCGCAGCAGCGAGAGGTCGATGACCAGGGCGTCGTCCCACACACCGAGCCCGCCCGCGTTGTGGCCGCCACCCCGAACGGCGATCTCGAGGTCGTGGTCACGGCCGAAACGGACACAGGTCATGACGTCGGCGACGTCGCGGCATCGAGCGACGGCCGCAGGACGCTTGTCGATCATCGCGTTGTAGACGGAGCGCGCCTCGTCGTACCCGGGGTCTCCCGGCGTGATCAGGTCGCCGCGCAGGGCTGCTGCCAGCTCGTCGTAGGGAGTGACGGCGGTGGCCGCTGGTGCGCTCGATTCGGTGGTGGTCATGAGGGTCCCCTTGGCTGTGGCGCTCGACGTCCGAGCGATCCACCCGCCGAAGCTAGGAGCCCGGCGTTCCCGCAGCGTTCGTCGCAGCGTTCGCAGATCGAGGGACGCCGAGGACGTCCTCGGCAGGAGGACGGACACCCCGCTCGGCGAGGTCACGCTCGCAGCGCCGGAGCAGCGCCACAGATCCATGGGTCCGCGACATCTGCGCCGCCGACCGCAACCGTGCGACCGCGGCGCCCGGGTCGTCGTAGGCCGCCCTCATCCGCATCACCTGCGGCATCCACCACAGGTCGTCCCGAGCCTGTCCGGCGATGAGCGCTGCGTCGAGGGTCGCCCGGGCGGCAGCGGCCCGGTCCTCCCGTGTCGAGCACTCGGCGAGCAGCGACAACCAGTACGGCATGCGGGCGAACGAGCCCTCCGCCCTGAGGTTCTCGATGCCCCGTCGGGCGACGGCGGAGCCCGACCCGTCGGTGCGTGCCCACCCGTCGAGGACCAACCCCCACTCGCGGTAGTACGCGAAGTCGTACCGGTCGCAGAGCTCGCGCAGCTCCGCGACGGTGTCCCCCAGCTCGGGCAGCTCGTGCCGTATCTGGTGGGTGATACCGCCGTAGGCCAGTGCGACAGCGAGGCTGTACGGGTGGTTGATCGCCCGGGCCTGCCCGATGGCGTCACGACAGCTGGACAGAGCCTCGGCGTCGTGGCCCAGGAGCCAGTGGGCGTGCGCCGCCCAGGCTCTGACGTGCACAGCAGGCCGGGTGCCGACCCTCAGGGATGGCGCACCTCTCGTCAGCTCGGCGGCGACCTCGAAGTGATGCAGTGCCTCCTCCGGCATACCGAGGCTCACGGCCGATCCCCCGAAAGCGAAGTGGGCCGAGCCGCTCAGCTCGGAGTCGGGTTCGACCATGGTGAGCAAGCGGGAGGCCGTGCGGTGTGCGTCGGCGATGCGCCCTTGGACGAACCGCGACGCCCACAACCCGACGAGGCCCCCCAGAACGGAGTTCTTGCGGCCGAGCCGCTCAGCGAGGGTGATGCTGCGCTCCAGGGTGTCCTGCAGCCTGGGGGAGGAGTAGCCGTAGCGGGCGTTGACCGGCGCTGCCATGGCTTCCAGGACGCCCAGTTCCTGCCCGTCCCGGTCCCTGCCTTCCGGCAGTGTGCGCAGGATCGACAGCGCCTCTCGATGCAGGCGGATCGCTTCGGCATTGGCGAACCTGCCCGCTGCGACGTCGGCCGCGCGCCGGTAGTAGGCCACGGCCCGCTCCGCTCGTCCGCCGCGGGCGTACTGCTCCGCGAGCTGTGCCGAGACACCGTCCGGGTCATCGGAGTGGAGCAGCTCGAGCCCCTGGGCGAGGCGCCGGTGCAGCAACCAGCGCTTCGGTGGGCTGATCTGAGCGTAGGCGGTATCGCGCAGCAGGTCGTGGGAGAAGTCGTAGCCGTCCCGGAACTCGCGGATGATCCTGCGCCGCCACAGCTCGTCGACGGCGTGCACCACGTCGCCCGCGTCGAGGTCGCTCGCCTCGCTGAGCAGGTCGAGGGTGAAGTTCCGTCCGACGGCGGCCGCCAGCCCCGCGACCTCACGAGCGGCCGGCGTCACCTGGTCGAGCCGGTTGCGCAGCACCGCGGTGAGGTCGCTGACCGGCAGCGGCGCCCCCAGGAGATCAGCGCTGCCGAGATCAGCGCCGCCAAGATCAGCGCTGCCGAGGTGGACGTTCGCCCGTGCCGCCTCGACGACGTACAGCGGGAACCCGCCCGTGGCCGCCTGCAGGAGGTTCGCGTCCTCGTCGAGGAGGGGCTGCCCCGAGATCGCCTCGGCGAGGCGGGCGGTGTCGGCGACGTCCAGCGGGCTGAGCAGGAGCTCGGTGAGCTTTCCGGTGGCCCGCATCCGGAGGGTCCAGTCAGCGGGTCCGGGTTCGTCGTCGAGGTTTTCGTCCCGTCGGGTGGCCGCCACCATGACCGGTCGGTCGGAGGCCAGCCCGAGGGCGAACGTGAGGAACGCGAGCGTCTCCTGGTCGCACCACTGCACGTTGTCGAGGACCAGGAGCATCGGACGCCCGCCGCCGAGCAGAGCCCGCGCCAGGCCCTCGTAGAAGCGGTGGCGCTGCCAGGCGTCGACCATGGCTCGCAGGCTGGCCCCTGGCTCTCCGCGACCGTCGCCGGAAGGCACCAGCCTGTCGACCTCGACGCGCCACACCGGGTCCAGCGTCGCCATCGACGCCCGGACTGCCGGGTTGCGAAGCCAGTCGGCCACCGGCGCCAGCGCCAGCCGCTCCGAGGTCCCGAAGCACTGGGTGCTCGCCACCACCGCGCCCTGGCGCCGGGCCAGCTCGGCGACCTCGTCGACGAGGCGGGTCTTCCCGACGCCGGCATCGCCGCGAACGAGCGCGATGATCGGGCGGCCGGCTGCGGCGGTGGCCCACAGGGTGTGGAGGACCTGCATCTCCCGGGACCGTCCGACGAGCTTCGCTGCGGCGGGCCCGGTACGGGCCGCGGGGACGTCGATCGTCGGCAGTGGAGGTGTTGTTGCCGGGTCGGTGCGGGCCATCAGGCGCTGGAGTGCCGCGCGCGTCGTCCGGTCCGGGTCGAGGCCGAGTTCGCGCTCCAGGACCGAAGCGCAGTGGTGGTAGGTGCTCACCGCCCCGGCTCGGTCGCCCAGGTCGGCCTGCAGCTCCATCAGGCTCCGGTAGCCGGCCTCCTCCAACGGTCGGAGGTGGATGCGCCGCCGTGCCGCGTCGACGGCCCCCGCCAGGTCACCGTTTCGCGCCCGCGCATCACGGCTCAGGTCGCACAGGTCCACGCACTGGCTTTCGAGTTCGGACCTGGCCTCGAGCAGCCAGTCGTCGTACACGCCGGGCAGCAGGTCGCCCCGGTACTGGGCGGTGGCCGCGCCGGCGTGGGTGATCACGCCGTCGGTCTCGCCTGCCGCCGCCGCTGCGAGCGCGGCCCTGCGTTCGACATCGAAGGTGCGCACATCGACCCGGCAGGTCGGGGCGTCCTGCCAGCACAGGTCCCTGGACGTCACGACGAGCGGAGGCCGGTCGTCCAGGACGAGTCTCAGGTGGTGGAGCTCGCGACGCAGGTTGGTCAGTGCCTGGGCGTCGGTCGAGTCGGGCCAGAAGAGCCCGGCGATGCGCTGCCGGGACTGGGGAGACCCGGCGTGGACGACCAGGTAGGCCACCAGCGCAAGCGACCGCGACGACCGAGTCCGGACGGTGCCGGTTGCATCGTCGGAGATCGACTGCTCCCCGAGGAGAGAGATGTGCAGCATCTCGCGCGCCCTCCCGAGCCGTCACCATAGACCCGGCTGCGGCGTCGTCGCTCGCGGTTGTCCCGGGGCGGTCCCCCGTCCTCCACTCGGTGGTCGTACTCGCGGCGGTTGCCGAGTCGGGCGACCGGTGGCTGAGGGCGGGCAGGACCATTGGCCCTAGATCTGGGGGATCAGGAACCTCGACGATGGGGCGGCCTCCTCGAACGTGGGGGTGATCCCGACGCTCCTGTGCTGGTCCGCCGGGTCGTATGACCTGCGCCCTCGGCCCGGCCGCGCGCCGGCGCAGCGCGGCGGTAGGGCGGATACTTGGCGACCCGGTTTGCGAACCGGGTCACGCAGGCACTGAGGACAGCCCAGAGCCGATGGCCGCCCAGCAGGAGCAGTTCGCCGGTTTGGGGATCCGTCACCACCCGGGAGGCACCTATGGAACCGTTCACCCGCACCGGCACCTACCTCGGCGTACTGGCCACGGCCGTCGCGGTGGCCGCGGCCAGCGCCTGCGCCGAGCCGTCGGCCGGCCCAGGTACGCCGCCGCCGGCGGAGCACCAGATGTCGATGCCCGCGCCCGCAGCCGCTGCGTCTGTCCAGACCGTCGCGGTCAGCGCCGTGGCAATCTCGGGCTTCGCCTACGTCCCCGCGGCCATCACGGTCCCGGCCGGCACTGTGGTCACCTGGCGGAACAACGACTCGGTCCGGCACGACGTCTCCGGCGGGCCGCTGCGCTCGCCCCTTCTGAGCCAGGGCGCCACCTGGAGCTACACCTTCGCCACCCCGGGGACCTACAGCTACATCTGCTCGGTCCACCCGAACATGACCGGCACAGTCACAGTCAGGTGAGCAACGGCGGCCGATTGCGCCTACGAGGATCGCCGATGCGGCGTTGGACGCTCAGCGGGCGCGATGTTGGAGCCGTACGACGGGCTTGCCCGGACCTCGCTCGGGGGAGTCGACGTAGCGGTGCGCGGCGACGATGTCATCGAAGTCGAAGATGCGGTCCACCACCGGCGCGAACGCGCCGGTGGCGAGCCCGGAGCGGACGAAGTGTTCGGCGCGACGCAGCGCAGCCGGGTCGGTCGTGATCTCGAAGACGCGGTAGCGCCGCAGCCACACCGGCGCATACCCGCCGCCGGGCAGCGGCGTCGGCAGGCCGGACAGGCCGCCGTGCACGATCACGGTCGCGCGCGGCGCGCAGGCCTGCACCAGCTGGCCCACCTGTGGGCCGCCCACGGCGTCGAGGACCACGTCGGCGCCGTGCCCGTCGGTGCAGGCGTGGACGGCCGCCGGCAGGTCCGATGCGCCGTCGGGGTCGTCGTGGGCGCCGGTGATGATGACGCCGGCGGCTCCGGCGGCGAGCAGGGCGGGGCGCTGGTCGGCGATCGGCGTGGTGGCGATGGGGACCGCGCCCAGGTGGCGCACGACCTGCAGCGCGGCCATGCCGATGCTGTTGGCTGCCGCGGTGATCAGAACGCGGTCGCCGGGCCGGACCCGGACGATCTCCGAGACCATGCCGTACACGGTCACGTACGGCATCCAGATCGCCGCTCCGGTGACCGCGTCCATTCCGTCGGGCCGGGCGACGAGCGCCGCCGCCGGGACGACGGCCTCCTCGGCGTAGACGGGGTAGTCGTTCTGGGAGAAGGCCGGCACGACGCTCACCGCGTCGCCCTCGGACCAGCGCTCCACGCCGGGGCCGACTTCGAGGATCTCCCCGGACGCCTCGGTACCCAGGCCGGCCGGGAGCACCGGACGGTCGAGGTAGGTGCCGCGCCGGAAGTTGACCTCCGCCCGGTTGAGGCCGATCGCGTCCACTCGGATCCGCACCTCACCCGGACCCGGGGTGCGGACGGGTACGTCCTCGTAGCGCAGCACCTCGGGCCCCCCGGTCTCGTGGAACCTGATCGTCCGCACCATGCACGCGAATCTACGGCTCCCGGCAGCCCTCAGGTCTTGTTGTGCACCACACCAGCGTTCGGGAGCAGGTCCCGTTCCAGGAGCGCGTACGCCTCGGCGAGGTCGCGAATGCCTGCCGGGCTGTTGCCCACAGTCGGAGCAGACTTGATGATCGCCTTGAGCACGGCCTCACGGGCCTCTTCGCTCACGCTCTGATCGGCCATGCCGGATGACGCTACCCGGGCGGGGGCGGCTCCGGGGAGGTCAGCGAGGCTGCGGGGACCCGACCTCCGCATGTTCGGCGTGCTCGCTTTGGAACAGCGTGTACAGGTACGCCAGCGCGGGGACGAGGATGGCTCCGCCGACGATCAAGGCCACGAGCGTGGCCACCAGCGTGGTCCGAGGTGCCGCTGCCTGGTCGATCGTCAGATAGGGCGGCAGCACGTACGGGTACTGGGCGACCGCCCACCCGATCAGGATGGTGGTGACGGCCAGCCCGGACGCGAGCCGGGAGCTCGCGTAGCGGCGTAGCACCAGCAGCGCGATCGCGACGAGGCCCGCGACCACGGACAGCACGATCACCGGCAGGCCGCGGCCGGTCAGCCCCGCGAACAACAGTGGGGCGTCGGCGCGCAGCACGAAGAAACCGCCGAGCCCGACCGCGCCGGTCACCGCGGCGGTGCCGAGCGCACGGGCGCGGAACTGTTCGGCCAGGTCTTCGGGTCCTTCGCGGCGGGCGTCGGCGCACAGGAACACCGCGGCAAGGTACGCACACACCAGCACCGCCAGCACCCCGCCCAGGATCGAGGTCGGGTTCACCCAGCTGGTGACGACGTCGCCTGCCGCGATTCCCGGCGGCACGCGACCGGAGGCGACGCCGCCGACGACCGCGCCGAGGAAGAACGGCGTGATCAGCGAGGACACGGCGAACGCGGCCCCGAGGAATCGGCGCATCCCCAATGTCGTGATGCTCTTGCGGAACGCGAAGGCGGCGCCTCGCGCGATCATGCCGAACGCGGCCAGCGTCAAGGGGATGTAGAGCGTGGTCGCGAGCGCGGCGAACGCCCCGGCGAACGCGGTCCACAACACCACCAGCACGAAGATCAGCCAGACATGGTTGGCCTCCCAGACCGGGCCGATCGAGTGCTCGATCAGGTCACGCTGTCGGGCGCCGCGCCGGGTACCGCCTGCCAGGAGGTCCCAGATCCCGGCCCCGAAGTCCGCACCGGCGAACAGCGCGTACGCGATGAGCCCGACGAACATCAGGCCGAGCACCACAGCCGGGAGCGTCATCGGACCGCATCCTCCTGGCCGGGCCGCTCCGATGGTGGCGCATCGATCTCCTGCTGGGCGGCCGTGCCTTCCTGCGGGGCGGCCGTGCCGTGGGTGCGGGCGAGCCGACGCAGCACGTACACGGTGAGGACGGTGAGGACCAGGTAGATCGCCAGCATGGCGTAGAAGCCGAGGTACAGGCCCGGTGCCGGGCTCACGGCGTCGGCCGTCCGCAATATGTTGTAGACGATCCAGGGCTGGCGGCCCACCTCGGTGGTGATCCAGCCGCCCTCCAGCGCGATGATCGCCGCGACCCCGGACACCGCGACCGCGCGCAGGAACCACACCGTGCGCGGGGCTCGTCGGTGCCGCCACCACATGTAGCCCAGCCACGCGGCGAGCGCGAGCAGCGCGGAGCCCATTGCGACCATGGAGTCGTAGGCGAGGTGCACCACGTTGACCGGCGGGCGCAGGTCCGGGGCCACGGCCTCCAGGCCGACGACCTCGCCGTTCGGGTTGCGGGTGACCAGCAGCGACAGGCCCCACGGGATCTCCAGGGAGTAGTGCAGCCGATCGTCGTAGTAGATGCCGCCCACCGACAGCGGTACCCCCGTTCCCGTCCGGTACAGCCCCTCCATCGCCGCCAGCTTGACCGGCTGGTTCCGGGCGACGTTCCCGGCGATCCAGTCCCCGATGACGATCTGGACCGGCGCGGCGATCGAGGCAATGGTCAGCGGGATGAGCATGCCGATCTGGTGGTAACGGTCGCGGCGGCCGCGGAGCATCCCGACGGCGTACACCGACGCGACGGTGAACCCGGTGACCATGAACCCGGCCGTGTACATGTGCGCCCACTGCGGCCAGGTGGACGGCCCGAACATCGCCGCGACCGGATGGGCGTCGACCACCCGGCCCTGGGCGTCCATCGTGAAGCCGGTCGGGTTGTTCATCCACGCGTTGGCGGAGATGACGAAGAACGCCCCGGCCAGGGCGGAGACGATCATCGGAATTCCGCTCAGTATGTGCGCCCTCGGCGACATGCGGTCCCAGCCGAAGAGGTAGACCCCGACGAAGATCGCCTCGATGAAGAAGGCGAAGCCCTCCAGCACGAACGGGAAGCCGAACACCGGGCCGAAGCGCCCCATGAGGCCGGGCCACAGGATGCCCAGTTCGAACGACAGCAGGGTGCCCGAGACCGCGCCAGCCGCGAACAGCACGCCCATCGCCTTGGCCCAGGCGCGCGCGAGCTCGTGCAGCGCCGGATCGTCGCGCCGATGGGCGCGCCATTCGGTGAACACCACGATCACCGGAAGCGCGAGCCCGAAGCAGACGAAGATGATGTGCCAGCCGAGCGACACCGCCATCTGCATACGGGCGGGCAGGAGGTTCTCCGCGGCGTCGGAGAGCACGAGCTCGATCTGTTCCACATCGGCCTCCACTTCCGTATCGGGCGCGCCATCCTCATGGGAGTTCCCGGAAAATCAGGACGGGAACGGGCACCGGTCAGCTCGCGCGGGTGCGCGACCGACCGGCCGTGGCGCTCCGCCCGATGCGCAGCAAGCGCTGGAGCGCATCGGCCAGTTCGTCGAGGAGCGCACCTCGGGGGCCGTTGACTTTCGCGCGACGCGTTCGGGAGGCGGGCCGCTGAGGTCGTTCAGCGCGCCGCCGACCAGTGGCGCGGAGATGGCTGAGCGAGCGGTCTGAATCGTGGCGAGGCGGGGGTACGCTTGCTGCTTGATGCGCGATCGTGCGTTGTCGCCGCTGATCCTGACGTCCCTCCGCTGGTCTTGGGGATCGTGGTCGGCGTCGTGTTAATCGCAGCGCAGGCGCTCGTGGCGTACCCGGAGCGCCGGGTCGAGGCCCCGGAGGTCTCGCTGGGGGTGGTGTACATGCCGGGCGTGCCGGTGGTCTCGACGGTGTGGGGGCTGTCCCTCGGAGCGGCGAATGCGGTGCTCGGCATCGCCGCGTTTGATCTCTTCCACGTCCAGCCTGCTTGCAGTTCGTACGCGCCGATTCCTCAGGCGCCCGTGGCATTCGTGACTTGCCTGTCGGCCGCGCTGCTACTCGGCTTGGTCGCCATCGCGAGCGGATGGTGAGTGTCCTTGAGCGATGAGCAGCTGCGTGTGCTGGCTGAGGAGCAGGCGGCCTTGCGGCGGGTCGCGACGCTGGTGGCGCGTGGAACGCGGCCGGAGGAGGTGTTCGCTGCGGTTGTCGAGGAGGTCGGGCGGCTGCTTCCGGTCGATCTGGCGAGCATGTGCCGCTACGAGTCCGACGGTTCGCTCACCTGGGTCGCAGCCTGGGGAAGGGCAGGCGAGCACTTTCCCGTTGGAACCCGACGGAAGCTCGGGGGGAACAACCTCGGCACGATCGTGCTCGAGACCGGCCGTTCCGCCCGGATCGACAACTACGCTGACAGCTGCTCCGGCGCGATCGGTGCCGTCGCCCGCGAAGCGGGCATAAACTCGTCGCTCGCGACGCCGATCATGGTCGAGGGCCGCCTCTGGGGCGTGATCGCCGCCGGCTCGATACAGAAGCAGCCGGTGCCGGCGGACACCGAGGAGCGCCTCGCCTCGTTCACGGAACTGGTGGCCACGGCAATCGCGAATGCGGAGAGTCGCGCCGCGCTCGCCGCCTCACGCGCACGCATCGTCGCCGCCGCCGATGCCGCACGCCGGCGCATCGAGCGTGACCTGCACGACGGCACCCAGCAGCACCTGGTCTCGCTGATGCTCGAGCTGCGCCTGGCCGAGTCGAGTGTGCCTGCGGAGCTCGAGGAAGCCCGGAGCAGGATCAGCCGAGTCGCGGGCGAGCTCAACCGGGTCATCGACGACCTGCGGGAGATCTCCTGCGGCATTCATCCGGCCATCCTCTCCGAGGGAGGGCTCGGACCGGCGTTGCGGACGCTTGCCCGCCGTTCGGCGATTCCGGTCGAGCTCACCAGCGTCATCAAGCATCGGTTGCCGGAGCCGATCGAGGTTGCGGCCTACTACGTCGTCTCCGAAGCGCTCACGAACGCGGCCAAGCACGCGAACGCCTCCCAGGTCAACATGGAGGCTTCCGCACGAGACGGCAGCCTGCGGCTCTCGATTCGTGACGACGGCGTGGGCGGCGCGGTGCCTGCGGGCGGCTCGGGCTCGGGCCTGGTAGGCATCCGTGACCGCGTGGAAGCGTTGGGCGGATCGATCGAGATCATCAGCCCGGCCGGGCACGGGACTCACGTCGTGGTCCAGTTTCCCCTGGAGCTCGACCTGGCCATCGACAGCCCGTTGAAGACCTGATCAGCCAGAATGCGGGCCGATCGCCGATCGCGGCCGCCCACGCCGGTCCAGGGGCTCTGCGCAGGTCAGTTCTTCCGCGGCTCCAGCACCAGCCTGCCGTCGGCCGCGTCGACGACGATCCGCTGCCCGGGGCCGAGGTCGCCGGCGATGATCAGGCGAGAGAGCTTGCGGTCGAGCTCGCGTGCGATCGTGCGCCGGAGCGGCCGGGCCCCGAGCTCGGGCTGGTGGCCGCGCTCGGCGAGCCAGTCGACCGCGCTCTCGGTGAGATCCAGCGTGATGCCCTGGGCACGTAGCCGGTCGCCGGTCTCGGCGACCAGCAGATGGGTGATCCGGCGCAGCTCCGCGCGGTCGAGGGCGTGGAACAGCACGATGTCATCGATACGGTTGAGGAACTCCGGACGGAAGTGGGCGCGCATCGCGGCGAGCACCGGAACGCGCACCTCCTCGACGGGCCGCCCGGCCTCCGCCGCGGCAAGGAGCCGGTCGGCGCCCAGGTTGCTGGTCATGATCACGACCGTGTTCGTGAAGTCGACGGTGCGGCCGTGGGCATCGGTGAGGCGGCCGGCGTCGAGCACCTGCAGCAGGGTGGCGATGACGTCGGGGTGGGCCTTCTCGATCTCGTCGAGCAGCAGCACCGCGTACCGGGTGCGCCGGACGGCCTCGGTGAGCTGACCGGCGTCGTCGTATCCGACGTGCCCAGGGGGCGCCCCGACCAGCCGCATCGCGCTGCCGTGGTCGGAGTACTCGCTCATGTCGAAGCGCAGCAGCGTGTCCGTCGAACCGAACAGTGCCTCCGCCAGGGCCCTGGCCAGCTCGGTCTTGCCGACGCCGGTCGGGCCCAGGAAGAGGAACGAGCCGATCGGGCGGTCGGGATGCGCCAGGCCGGCCCGTCCGGCGCGCACGGCGTCGGCGACGGCCTCGACGGCGTCGTCCTGCCCGACGACGCGGCGGTGCAGCAACGACTCCAGGTCGAGCAGCCGGTGCCGTTCCGTGACGGTCAGCCGCGCGAGCGGGATACCGGTGCTCTGTGCGAGGACAGCGGCGACGTCGTCCCGGGTGATCTCGACGGGACCGGCACCGGCCGGGGCAGGGGCAGGGGTGCCCGGCCCCGTCTCGGCCGCATCGATCTCCCGGGTGAGCATGTGGGCGCGCTCGAAGTCCTCTGCGTCGACGGCGACGTCGCGGGCGCGGCGCAGTTGCTCCAGGCGCTCGTCCACCGGCGGGTCGACGTCCGGGCGGCCGGCCTTGATCCGGGCGCGCGCGCTCGCCCGGTCAATGAGGTCGATGGCCTTGTCGGGCAGGAACCGGTCGGTGAGGTACCGGTCCGACAGCTCGGCGGCCGCGACGATCGCAGCGTCGCTGATCCGGACGTCGTGATGCTCCTCGTAGCGGCCGCGCAGGCCGCGCAGGATCTCGATCGTCGCGGCGACCGAGGGCTCGGCTACCCGGACCGGCTCGAACCGCCGCTCCAGCGCCGCGTCCTTCTCGATGTGACGGCGGTACTCCTGCAGCGTCGTCGCGCCGATGAGCTGCAGGTCACCGCGGGCGAGTGCCGGCTTGAGCAGGGTGCCGGCGTCCATCGCGCCGCCCTCGGCCGCCCCGGCGCCCACCACGGCGTGCAGCTCGTCGACGAACAGCACGATCGACCGCTGCGCCGCCACGACCTCGTCGATGACGCCCGTGAGCCGCTGCTCGAAGTCGCCGCGGTACCGGGTGCCCGCGACCATGCCCGCCAGGTCCAGCGAGACCACCCGCACGTCCTTCAGCGTCTCGGGCACGGTGCCTGCCGCCACCCGCTGGGCGATGCCCTCGACGATCGCCGTCTTGCCGACGCCGGGGTCGCCGACCAGCACCGGGTTGTTCTTGGTCCGGCGGGCCAGCACCTCGAGAACCTGCTCGATCTCGGCGTCACGGGCGATGACCGGGTCGAGCCTGCCCTGCGCGGCCGCGGCCGTCAGGTCCCGCCCGAACCGGTCCAGCCGAGGGGTGCGCGGACGGGTCCCCGATGTCCTCGTGCCCGGTGCCCCCGTGGCGCTGTCGGGCCGGGGCATGGCACTGCCCAGCGTTGTCTCCAGGTTCCCGATGAGACGTTCGAACAGCTCGTCGAAGGGTCCGGATCCGGGGCGGTCCTGCGGCACGTCCACCTCCACGAGGGTGCATCCGTTGTCGATGGTCCTCCGTCCAGGCCCGGTCCGCCCAGTGGCGAGCTCCGATTGGGGTGGTTGAGCCGGGGTAGTCCGACGCCGCAACCGGGGCGAGGGAGTGGATGAGATGCCGAGATCAGTGTCGGACCAGGTGGTCGTCATCGCGGGCGCCTCGAGCGGTATCGGGCGGGCGAGCGCCCTCGCGTTCGCCGCGCGCGGTGCGAAGGTGGTCTGCGCGGCCCGCACTGCGCGGGCCCTCGACACTCTCGTGGAGCAGATCACGAGTACAGGCGGCTCGGCGGTCTCCGTCCCGACCGATGTCGCGGAACCCGGCGCGGTGGAGGCGCTCGCCGCGGCAGCCGAGGAGCGTTTCGGCCGGATCGACACCTGGGTCAACGCCGCGGCCGTCGGTGTGTGGGGCCGCGTCGAGGACATCAGCTCCGAGGAGTTCGACCGGGTGATGCGGGTCAACTTTCTCGGCCACGTTCACGGGGTGCACGCCGCCCTGCCGGCCCTGCGCCGTGCGGGCGGCGGCGGGATCATCGGGATCTCGTCGCTGGAGGGCGTGCGGTCCGTGCCGCTGCAGGGCCCGTACACGGCGAGCAAGTGGGCGTTGCGCGCCCTCTACGACACGCTGCGGATGGAGCTCGCCGCGGAGGGCGAGCCGATTGCGGTGAGCACCATCCTGCCGGCGGCGATCGACACGCCGTTCTTCGAGCACGCCCGCAGCAAGGTCGGGGCCATGCCGAAACCCCCGCCACCCGTGTATGCCCCGGAGGTCGTCGCCGACACGATCGTCTACACGGCCGAGCATCCCCGGCGCGAGGTGGCCGTCGGAGGCGTCGCCGTCGGCTTCGTCGCCGGGCAGCGGCTCTCCCCGGCGCTGACGGACGCGGTGATGTCGATCCCGCGCCTCGGCGTCGACGAGATGACGGCCGACCGCCCGGACAACGGGGTGGACAACCTCGATGCGCCGATCGACGAGGCGGGCCAGGTGCACGGCAACTACTCGGGGACGGTGCTGCGTCGCAGCACGGTCACCGACCTGCTCAGGCGTGTGCCCCGGCCCGGCGAGCTCCTCACCGGGGCGCTGTCGTCGATCCGGCGCGCCCGGTCGAACGGCAGCGGCACGCCCGCCGTGACACCGGCGCCACCGCCGGGCTGAGCGACCAGGATCGGCTGTCAGCGGCCCCTGGAGCCGAGGAAGCGCGGCTCCTCACGGGACGCGGACCAGGAGTTGCTGGGAGTGCCCGGGGACCGCGAGGGTGGCCCGGGCCCGTGCGGCAGGCGCCCCGGGCGCGCCGTGGGCCCCGCGCTGCGGGTCGGCCGTGTCGAGGACCACGGCCCACCCGGTGCCGTATGCGGGGCCGGGCAGCGTGAAGGCGACGACCTCCGGGGTCGGGTTGACCAGCAACAGGAACGAGTCGTCGCGCAGCTTCCGGCCGTGCCGGTCCGGCTCGGGGATCCCGTCGCCGTTGTAGAAGATGGCGAGTGCGCGCGTGTTGCCGTCGGTCCACTGCGCGTCGCCCATCGGCAGACCGCCCGGGGTGAGCCAGGCGAGGTCCTCCAGGCTCGTCCCCCTGACCGGCCTGCCCTGGAAGAACCGACGGCGCCGGAATACCGGGTGCTCGCGGCGCAGCCGGGCGAGGCGGGTGGTGAAGTCGGTGAGGGACCGGAAGCCCTCGGCTCTTTTCCAGTCCACCCAGGAGATCCGGTTGTCCTGGCAGTAGGCGTTGTTGTTGCCGCCCTGCGTGCGCCCCAACTCGTCACCGTGCAGCAGCATCGGGACGCCCTGCGAGAGGAACAGGGTGGTCAACAGGTTGCGCTTCTGCCGTTCGCGCAGTTCCTCGATCTCCGGGTCGTCGGTGGGACCCTCGACGCCGCAGTTCCACGACCGGTTGTCGTGCGTGCCGTCCCGGTTGTCCTCGCCGTTCGCCGCGTTGTGCTTGCCGTTGTAGGAGACCAGGTCGTGGAGTGTGAAGCCGTCGTGGGCGGTGACGAAGTTGATCGAGGAGTACGGCCGCCGACCGCTCGACTCGTACAGGTCCGAGGACCCCGTCAGCCGGGAGGCGAACTCCCCGACCGTGCCCGGCCGGCCGCACCAGAAGTCGCGCACCGAGTCCCGATAGCGGCCGTTCCACTCCGTCCACAGCGGGGGGAAGTTGCCGACCTGGTAGCCGCCCGCCCCGAGGTCCCACGGCTCGGCGATGAGCTTCACCTGCGACACCACCGGGTCCTGCTGGACCAGGTCGAAGAAGGCAGCGAGCCGGTCGACCTCGTAGAGCCCTCTGGCCAGCGCGGCGGCCAGGTCGAACCGGAACCCGTCGACGTGCATGTCCAGCACCCAGTACCGCAGCGAGTCCATGATCAGCTGCAGGGTGTGCGGGTGGCGGACGTTCAGCGTGTTGCCGGTGCCCGTGTAGTCGGCGTAGTAGCGGGGGTCGTCGGCCAGCCGGTAGTAGGCGGGGTTGTCGATGCCGCGGAACGCCAGCGTCGGACCGAGGTGGTTGCCCTCCGACGTGTGGTTGTAGACGACGTCGAGGATCACCTCGATGCCCGCCTCGTGCAGGGTGCGCACCATCGCCTTGAACTCGGTGACCTGCTGCCCGCGCCCACCCCGTGCCGCGTAGCGGCGGTGCGGGGCGAAGTAGCCGACGGTGTTGTACCCCCAGTAGTTGGCCAGCCCGCGCTGCACGAGGTTGTGGTCGTCGAGGAACTGGTGCACCGGCATCAGCTCCACCGCGGTCACGCCCAGCTGCTGGAGGTGCTCGACGACCGCTGGATGTGCCAACCCGGCGTAGGTGCCCCGCAGCGCGGGCGGTATCTCGGGATGGAGCACCGTCAGTCCGCGCACGTGCGCCTCGTAGATCACCGACTCGCTGTAGCGCGTGCGCGGCGGCCGGTCGTTGCCCCAGTCGAAGAAGGGGCTGACGACCACCGACCGGGTCTGGTGGGTGGCTGAGTCATCGTCGTTGCGGAGCTCGGGCCGATCCCACCGGTAGTCGAAGAGTGACTCGTCCCAATCCACCGGGCCGTCGAACGACTTGCCGTAGGGATCCAGCAGGAGCTTCGCGGGGTTGCAGCGCAGGCCCGCACCGGGATCGAACGGGCCGTGCACCCGGAACCCGTACCGCTGGCCGGGCTCCACATCCGGCAGGTAGCAGTGCCAGATGAAGCCGTCGACCTCCGACAGCTCCACCCGGTGCTCGATGTCCTCATCGTCGAACAGGCAGAGCTCGACGCGATGGGCCAGTTCGGAGAAGAGGGCGAAGTTCGTGCCCGCGCCGTTGTAGGTGGCGCCCAGGGGATACGCGTCCCCTGGCCAGATCTCCACAAGACCATCCTGCACCGGCGCGGGCGGCGACGCTGCCGTCCACCCCGGTGATCGTCAGGGTCAGTTCGTCGCGACCTGCGCCTGCTGCGCGCGGACGGCGATGGGCGCGCCGGCCAGATCCTCCTCGTTGCAGAGGAGCTTGACGTCGTAGTAGGGGCCGGTGTCGCTGTCGTCGTAGTCCAGGTGCACGGCGATGACGTCCAGCGGCTCGCCCAGCCACTCCTGGGCCCGGCGCAGCCAGGCCGCCGATCGCTCCAGGGCTGTCGGCAGGTCGTCGTCGCGGAACTGCACGGGCCGGTAGGGCACCTGCTGCACCTCGTCCCGCTGGTGCACGGGCTGCGGGAGATCCCTCGCCACGCCGGTTTCGTCGAGATCGAGTTCGATCGCTTGCTCGGTCACAGACTCCAGGGTGGCCTGGCAGGGACCCTCGCGGCAAGCGGACCGTCCGCGACACGCCCATGGCGCGGACGGTCCGTGCCTGCCGTTCTCGCTCCTGCTTCTGCTGAGCGTCTCCAGCCGGATCACCGATTGGCGCGGTGGCGGGTCCCGCCGTGGCCTTCGTCCGCGCCACTGGGGCGGCCCTCGACGGCCGACAGCGCGACAGCGTCGGAGCGACATTGTCGGAGCTGGCCACGCTTCTGCGGGAGATGGGCGTCGACGACGCAGTCAACCTCGACGGCGGGGGGTCGTCGACGCTGGTGTACCGGGAACCGGGGCCCGACCCCGGCAGGATCGTGAACGATCCGTCGGCGTCACCGCGCCTGGTGCCCAACGGTGGCGGTGTCTACACGACCTGACCCGCCCCGGTGCCCCGGAGTGCGACGGATCGATCCAACGGGCAGCGTGGTGGTCCCGTACCGACGTCCTCGAGGAGAGCCCCGTGACGAGTGCCGAGCTGCTGACAGAT
>DASRSC010000047.1:0-7947 GCA_035695525.1 Pseudonocardia sp.
CTGACCAACGCGCACGTCGCGCGCAAGTGGCTGCTGGACGGGCTGGGCAGCGACGACGAGGCCGTGGCCAAGCACTTCGTGGCGGTCTCGACGAACGCGAAGGAGGTGAGCGCTTTCGGCATCGACGAGGACAACATGTTCGGCTTCTGGGACTGGGTGGGCGGGCGCTACTCCCTCGACTCGGCGATCGGCCTCTCGCTCATGGTCGCCATCGGCAAGGAGCAGTTCGGGGAGTTCCTTGCCGGGATGCACGCGATCGACGAGCACTTCCGCACCGCACCGCTCGAGGAGAACCTGCCGGCCATCGCCGGGCTGCTCAATGTGTGGTACGTGAACTTCTTCGGCACTCAGACCCACGCCGTTCTCCCCTACAGCCAGTACCTGCACCGGCTGCCCGCCTATCTCCAGCAGCTCACGATGGAGAGCAACGGCAAGTCGGTGCGTGGTGACGGCACCCCCGTCACCACCGCGACCGGCGAGATCTTTTGGGGCGAGCCGGGCACGAACGGCCAGCACGCCTTCTACCAGCTGCTGCACCAGGGCACGCGGCTCGTCCCCGCCGACTTCATCGGGTTCGCCGAGCCGATCCACGAGGTGCCGGTCGACGACCACACGGATATGCACGACCTGTTCATGTCGAACCTGTTCGCTCAGACGTCGGCGCTGGCGTTCGGCAAGACGGCCGAGGAGATCGCGGCCGAGGGCACCCCGGCGGACATCGTGCCGCACAAGGTGATGCCGGGGAACCGGCCGTCGTCCACGATCCTGGCCCGGAAGCTGACGCCGTCGGTGCTCGGTCAGCTCATCGCGTTCTACGAGCACATGACCTTCGTCGAGGGCACGATCTGGGGTATCGACTCGTTCGATCAGTGGGGTGTGGAGCTCGGCAAGGTGCTGGCGAAGCAGCTCGGCCCGGTGCTCACCGCGGCGGAGCCGGACACCAGCGGGCTCGACAGTTCCACGGCGGCGCTGGTGCGCCGCTACCGGGAGTGGCGCGGCCGCCCGGGCTGAGATCCGGGGCAACTCGTGGGCGCGAAACTGGCGACTCGCGGGTCGGATTCGGGCGACTCGCGGGCGGGAAACGGGCGACTCGCGGGGTGGGGTGGACCTGATCAGGTGCTGCCCGGGCGGGTGGAGCCGGGGCGGCGCAGGATGGAGCGATGGCGGACGTGCGGGACGAAGGCCGCGACGCGGTCCCGGTCGACGGCGCGTCGGCGGGCGCCGCGTCCGGTGAGGTGCAGCGAGCCGGCGACACCGCGTCGGTGGGCAGCACGCCCCCCGGTCCTGCACACGACGGGCCGGCACCCGCCGGGGCCCCCGGAGTGGCGCCCGCTGGTCTCCGGCAGCCCCTGCAGCACCCGCCCCCGCGACCAGGACTCGGCGCGCTGGTCGCTGTGCTGCTGGCGCTCGCCGCTGCGGTCGGGCTGTACACCGCGTTCACCGGTGTCGGCCCGGCGCTGGTGGACGCGGCGCTGCTCAGCGAGTCGCTCGAGGTCCGCTCCAGTGCGCTCACCACGCTCGCCGTGCTCGTCACGGACATCGGGAGCACGGTGTCGATGGCTGTGCTCGCCACGGCTGTGGGCGTCTGGTGCTGGTATGTCGGGCGGCGCGCCGACGCACTGCTCGCGATCGGCGCGATGGCCGGAGCCGCCGGCGTGTTCCGCGTGCTCAAGGCACTGTTCGACCGCCCACGCCCGCCCGCCGAGGACCAGCTGGTCAGCGCCGCGAACGAGTCACTGCCGTCGGGGCACGCGACAATGTCGATCGTGGTGATCGGCACGCTCGTGGTGCTCGCCTGGAGTGGCCGGAGCGCGGCGGCGCGGGCGGCGCTGGTGGCGGTTGCCACCCTGTGGGTGGGTGCCATCGGGGCGACCCGGATCTACCTCGGCGTGCACTGGTTCAGCGACGTGCTCGCAGGCTGGCTCGTCGGCGCGGCCTGGCTAGCGCTGTGCGTCGTTCTGTGGAGCTCGTGGCGCGCCCACCACCAGCCAACCACGCGGCTCACCGGGACGGATCCGGTAGGAAGTGCTGGGCGTGACCCAGGCGCCTCGGACGCGGCGTAGTCCAGGTACTGGAACGACCCGATCCCGCGGATACCGAACGCGGCGATCGCTGTTCGCTCCGATGCCCCACCCGGGCCGGAGGTTCCCCGGTCATCCCTGCTCCGCCGAGCACCACCACGTCGAGCGGCCGCCCACGGTGCCGTGTGCCATCGGCGCTCCGCACCGGGGGCAGTGTGCGTCGGCGTGCCGGAAGGGGATCACCTCGCCCGTGTGCACCCCGCCGTTCGCGATCGCCGCCTTGATCGCACGCTCCAGCGCGTCGTGCAGTCGGTCCAGGGTGGCGCCGGCCAGGGCGCCCGCGGGCGCCGACGGAGAGAGCGCGGCCTGCCACAGTGTCTCGTCGGCGAGCAGATTGCCCACCCCGGCCAGCACCGACTGGTCGAGCAGCCGCGCCTTGACCGGTGCCTGCCCGCGCCCGACGCGCGTACGGAAATCCTCGCGGCTGATCACCTCCGCGTCCGGGCCCAGAGCATCCACGTCCGGTTCGAGGCGGACGCGCCCGAGCCGCCGCTTGTCGAACAGGCGCAGCTGCCCCCCGTCGGCGAAGACCATCGTGAACCGGTCCCACTCGGGCTTGGGCGGGGTGCGGTCGGGCCGCTCGATCTCGCCGCCGGCCCGCTCACCATCCGTATCCGTCACGATGATCCGCCCACCCATTCCGAGATGAACGCCGAGCCGCGGACCGGCCTCGCCGTCGCGGCGCACCGTGTCGCACCACATCGTCTTGCCGCGCCGGTGGGCCGCCACGAGTCGTCCCCCGACGAGGGCGCGCGCGATGTCGCCTGGTCGGTGTGGGCGGCACACCCACTCGTCGTTGTCGTCGACGGACCGGATCTCCCGGTCCAGCGCACCTTCGAGGGCTCGGCGCGCGCGCTCGACCTCCGGCAACTCCGGCACACACCCAGTCTGACGGCGACGCGGAATCGGCGCCCGCCGACGTCGCGTTCAGCGCCGCAGCCGAGCCCGTTGTCGTGCGACCGTCATGGCGGAACCGGCACAGCCACTCCCCTGCGCTGCGGCTGCTCCACGGTCGGAGCCTCATTAACACGCCCGAGCCGTTCCTGTCGATCGTGCTGCTGACGATTTCAGCGCCGTTGTACGCGCGCCGGATCACCTCAGCCCGCTCAGCCAGCCAGCGCGGTGCGCACGGCGCCTCCACGACCGTCCGACCGCCCGGAGTTGTGCAGGCCGGACAGATCCCCGTCGGCGGATGCTGCGCGAGCAGTCGGTGGATGAGCGCCGGCCACTCGGCAAGCGCACCGGCCAGACGTTCGTAGGGCGACGTGGGCAGATCGGTACGGTTCACGACGGGTCCGCTCCAGCTAGTGGATCAAGGACCCGGCTAGGTGTTACCGCACCTGGTCGGGGCCGCCTCCGTTTCGGGGAAGGCGCACCCGCACCGTAACGCTACTGATCGGACTGATGCTACCAATGACACATTTCGTACCTATGCTACCGACGGCCCCGATGTGACCGGCGTTCGCTCTAGCGTCAAGGGGTGCCCGACGAGCAAGAGGACCCGCTGATCCCGACGGGTGAGGTGGCCCGCCGTCTCGGCGTGACGCCACACGCGGTCGGCCGTTGGGTGGCGCGCGGGATGATCACTCCGGCCGTTCGCACGCCCGGTGGTCGCTACCGTTTCCGCTGGTCGGAGGTGTCGGCTCAGCTTCAGGAGCTACAGGACCGGGACAGCACCGAGAACCGGTAGCGCGAGCACTCCACACCGCTCTTCCATGTGGTCGACGGACCAGATCTCCCGGTGCAGCCACCTTCGAGGGCTCCGCGCGCGCCCCGCACGCCCTCGCCCGCCGCGCGGGTGGGCTCGGTCGCCCGTCGGCATCGTCGAGCAGGAGCCGAGCCGACCAATTCACTGAGCTACTGGTCCCGCTCGTTGGGCGGGGGTTCAGATGGGTATCCGAGCTCGATGCTGACCGGCGAGTACGACTACCTCACCACACCCGAGGACGGGCAGCGCACCGCGGCGCAGATCAAGAACGCCTCCTTCATCGAGATGAAGGAGATCGGGCACTTCCCGATGAGCGAGAACTACGGGGTCTTCCGCGGGTACCTCCGGCAGACTCTGGAGACGCTGCGCAAGAAGCAGACCGCGCAGGTCTGAGGGGATCCGCCGGGTCGTGTCCCGCCGTGCCAGGAGACGCGGAGGGACACGACGAACCGGCCAGGTCAGCCGATCGCCCCGTGTGGCAGCACGGCGTGCACGCCCCAGGCTTCGTTGGCGACCTGCGTGACCCGCAGGTCGACCGCCGTGCTGGCCACAGCCAGCGCGGTCGCCTTGGCGTCGTCGCCGTCGAGTGCGAGCAGTGCCTGCATCCACACCAGCATCGCGTCGAGTGCCTCGGCCATGGCCTCGTTGAGGTCCTGGTGGAAGCCGAAGGTGATCCGCCCGGCGGGCGTGACGGCGTGAATGCCCGGTATGGCCGGATCGGTGATCAGGTCGAGGACGACCTCGGTGGTCATCGGGCACTCGATCGCCGTGCCACCGACCTCCCCGTCGCCCTGCGCCGCATGGCCGTCGCCGAGGTGCAACAGCGCTCCGGGGACAGTGACCGGCAGGTACAGCGTGGAACCGGCGACGAGCTCCCGACAGTCGATGTTCCCCCCACCCGCCGCCCGCGGCGGGGTCGTGGAGTGCTCGCCCGCCGCGTCCGGGGGCATCCCGATCACCCCGAGGAACGGGGCGAGCGCCACGCTGTGGCCGCGGTCGTTGATGCCGATACCCCGCTCGACGTCGAGCTCCCAGAGCAGCCAGGACGGCGGGCCGTCCGCGAGCCCCAGCCTGCGCGTCAGCCAGTTGTCCCTCGCTGCGGCCACCGTCCAGCCCCAGTCGCCGGGCCGCAACGACACCAGGCGCACCGCGAGCACGCTGCCCGGCTCGGCCCCGCGCACCTCGATCGGACCGGTGAGACAGTGCCCCTTCCGGGGGTTGAACATGAGCGGCCGCTCCTCGCCCGGCTTCTGCTGGCGCTCCAGGTGACCTATGGCGTCCAGCGACCGCACGACCACCGTGTCGCCCGGGTCGACGGTGAGGACCGGCGTCGTGGTGCGGTCGAAGACGTCGATCGTCGTCTCCGGGGCAGGCTCGAGGTGGTGGTCGGTCATGCAGCTCCTCCATGGGTACCGGGCCTCCGTTGGGCCCGGCCGAACCAGCGGACGGTGTCCGCCGTTCGAGACGATCGTGGCAGGTGATCACGACCCGCCGTCGCCTCAGACCCCCAGCCAGGTGAGGACTGCCATCACGCGGCGGTGATCGTCACCCGACGGGGGCAGATCGAGCTTGGTGAAGATCGACGAGATGTGCTTCTCGACGCCACCCTGGGTGATCACCAGCGAGCGTCCGATCGCCGTGTTCGTCCGGCCTTCGGCCATGAGTCCCAGCACCTCGCGCTCGCGAGGCGACAACGTGGCGAGCGGGTCGCGACGGCGCCGCTGCGCGAACAGCGCCGAGACAACCTCCGGGTCGAGCACCGTGCCCCCGTCGACCACGCGCTCCAGCGCGTCGGACAGGTCGGCGAGCTTGGCGACCCGGTCCTTGAGCAGGTAGCCGACGCCGCCCCCCGCCGTGAGCAGGTCCGAGGCATACGACTCCTCGACGTACTGCGACAGCACGAGGATGGCGGTCCCCGGTAACGTCCGGCGTACCTCGAGTGCGGCGCGCAGACCCTCGTCGGTGAACGTGGGAGGCATCCGGACGTCGACGACGGCGACGTCGGGCCGGTGCTCATGCACGGCCTCGACCAGCGCCGTGCCGTCGCCGACGGCGGCCACCACCGACGCGCCCGCCTCGTCGAGGAGCCGGACCAGCCCCTCCCTCAGCAGGAGCGAGTCCTCCGCCAGCACCACACGCACCTAGTGATCCTCCCCCGGTCCCGACTCCCCCAGCCCGACGAGCGGGATCTCGGCGGTCAGCACAGTAGGCCCGCCCAGCGGGCTCACCACGTCCAGCCCACCCTCGACCGTCGCCAGCCGGTCGGCCAACCCGGCCAGACCGTGCCCCTTGCCGAGATGGGCACCGCCCCGCCCGTCGTCCCGCACCTGGACGAGCACCCGTTCACCGTCGGCGCTCACCAACACCGTGCACAGCGTGGCGTGCGCGTGCTTGGCCACGTTCGTGAGGGCCTCGGTCACCACGAAGTACGCCGTGTTCTCCACCG
Organism: Pseudonocardia sp.; assembly: GCA_035695525.1. GTDB lineage: Bacteria > Actinomycetota > Actinomycetes > Mycobacteriales > Pseudonocardiaceae > Pseudonocardia. Next base: position 6,236 of record DASRSC010000047.1, read on the forward strand.
CCGCGGCGAGCCGCCGACCCTGCGGGAGCGCGACGTCGAGGGACACCTGCACCGGGCACCGGGCGGCGGCCGCCGCGAGCGCAGGCCCGAGCCCCCGGTCGGCGAGGATCGGCGGGGCGATGCCCCGGGAGAGCGCACGAAGCTCACTCAGCGCCTCCCGGCTCTGCTCCAACGCCTCCACAACGAGAGGCCGCGCCTTGTCCGGGTCGTCGTCCAGACGACGAGCCACGGTCTCCAGATCCATGTTCAACCGCACCAGGCGCTGCTGCGGACCGTCGTGGATATCACGCTCCAGGCGCCGCAACGTCTGCGCCTCCGCCTGCACCGCAGCCCGCCTGCTCGACTCCAACTGAGTAGCGCGGGCACGCAGCGCGGCCGTCTGGTTGGTCAGCAAACCCCGCGCAAGGCCCGCGCGGGTCGCAACGAGCCCGCGCACCACGGCGGGCGACGTCGCCACCATCACCGCGCCCAGCACCATGTTGACCGCGATCTCCCCGAGCCGGCCGCCGTTGCCGGTCATGAGCCAGAAGAGGCCGCCGCCCTCCTCGTTGTCGGGCAGTGCCCACTGCCAGGTGACGTACAGGAGGCCGCCGAGCCCACCCACCGTCCATGCGACGGCGAGGACGAACGTCACCAGCCGGACCGGGAAGGCGACTACCGCGTGCAGCAGGTCGCGCCACGACTGCGGCTCACCCAGCGCGTTGAACCACCGCGGGATGCCTCGCCCCCTGGCCTCGCGGTAGTGGTGCGGGGGCAGTGGCCTGCCGGTCGCCCACTCGGTGGACCGGCGCTCGACGACCGCGAGCCCCCGAACGGCCCGCAGCGTCAGAACCAGCACGGGCAGCCCGACCCAGACCACGAGCGTCCCCACGCCTGCCGAGAACCCGGCGATGGCGATGACGAACGCGACGATGGCCAGCGGGAGGCCACCGAGGAGGTAGCCCATTCCCCGCCAGAACCTGCCGACTCCCACGGCACCTGCGACAGGCGATGCGGCGGGGTGCGATGCAAGTCCGGTCATGCCGCTACCCTCGCCCCCCGTCGTAGCCGCCCCCAGCCGGTGCGCCTCCGCAGGGAGGGTAGGGCCAACCCGAACCCGTGCGCGCCCCATTAGGGTTCCCTCTCATGGCGGAGGACGTGTGGCGGACGGTCGACGACTACTTCGGCCGGATGCTCCTCGGTCCCGATCCAGTGCTCGACGCCGCGCTGGAGGCCAACGCCATCGGCGGTCTGCCGGCGATCGACGTCTTCCCGGCGCAGGGGAAGCTGCTGCACCTGCTGGCCCGCTCGATCGGCGCCCGGCGGATCCTGGAGATCGGCACGCTGGGCGGCTACTCCACGATCTGGCTGGCCCGCGCCCTCCCGCCGGACGGGCAGCTGCTCACGTGTGAGATCGACCCGCGCCACGCCCAGGTGGCCACGTCCAACCTGGCCATGGCGGGTTTCGCCGAGATCGTCGACGTGCGCGTCGGGCCGGCGCTCGACACGCTCAGCACGCTCGGCCCCGACGTCGACGGCCGCTTCGACCTCACGTTCATCGATGCGGACAAGGCCGCCAACACGGAGTACTTCGAGCATGCGCTGCGGCTCTCGCGGCCCGGCAGCATGATCATCGTGGACAACGTGGTGCGCAACGGCCGGGTGGTCGACGCGGGCAGTGACGACCCCTCCGTGCTGGGCACCCGAAGGCTGGCCGAGGTCGTAGCGCAGGA
>DASRSC010000048.1:0-40426 GCA_035695525.1 Pseudonocardia sp.
GCGCTGGTCGGCTTCGTCGGTTCGGCCACCGCGATGCGGCTGGTGGAGCGCAGGGAGCGGCACCGGTGAACACCGTGCTGGACACGGTCTCCGCGGCGTTCCTGCTCCTCGGCGCCCTGTCGAGCCTGCTCGGCGCGCTCGGCATGGTCCGGCTGCCGGACCTGCTCGCGCGGCTGCAGGCGGCCACCAAACCGCAGACGCTGGGTCTGCTGCTGATCCTCGCGGGCACCGCGCTGCGGGTGGAGCTGGAGAGCGCCGCGACGCTCGTGCTGGTCGCGCTGTTCCAGGTGATCACCGCACCGGTGATCTCCCAGCTCGCCGGCCGGTCCGCGTACCGCAGCGGCACGGTGCGGCGGGACCTCCTGGTGGTCGACGAGCTGGCCCGGGAGCTGCCGCCGGACCGCCCGTCCTAGCGGAATGATTGCCGCGAGACGCACGACGTCGCCCCGTCGAGGGCGCTGAGGCGCGGCTCACAGCGATCATCGGCCGGTGTCACGGGCCGGGTGGCGCGGCGCCCCCATTACGCTCGCCCGCGTGCCTCTCTACGCGCTCGGCGACGTCGAACCCGACATTCATCCCGACGCCTACGTCCACCCGGACGCCGTGGTGATCGGCAACGTGACGATCGGGGCGGAGGCCTCGGTCTGGCCCTCCGCGGTGCTCCGGGGCGACGACGGCCGGATCGAGATCGGCCCGCGGACCAGCATCCAGGACGGCTCGATCATCCACTGCACTCCGGCCGAGCCGACGATCATCGGCGCCGAGGTGACTGTCGGGCACAACGTGCACATCGAGGGCGCCATCATCGGTGACCGCGCGCTCATCTCGTCGGGCTCGGTGGTGCTCAACGGGGCCACGATCGGCGCAGGCGCGGTGGTCGGCGCAGGCGCCGTGGTCTCGCCGAACGCGGAGGTCCCGCCGCGGCGGATGGCGCTGGGCGTCCCGGCGCGCGTGCGGGAGGGCCACGAGGTGCCAGAGGGCTACTTCGACCACGCGGTGCAGAGCTACATCCAGCGCGGGAAGCGGTTCCGCGCCGAGCTGCGGAGGCTCGGCTGATGGCCAGGCCGCTCGAGGAGATCGTGGAAGCCGGGTGGGCACGGGCGCTGGCGCCCGTCGCACCGGTGATCGCCGACATGGGGGAGTTCCTGCGCTCCGAACTGGCCGCGGGTCGCCGCTACCTGCCGGCCGGGGCCAACGTGCTCCGCGCGTTCACCCAGCCGTTCGACGACGTGCGCGTGCTGATCGTCGGCCAGGACCCGTACCCGACACCTGGGCACGCGATCGGGCTGTCGTTCTCGGTGTCACCGCAGACCCGTCCCGTGCCGCGGTCGCTGGCCAATATCTTCCGTGAGTACACCGAAGACCTCGACCACCCCACTCCGTCGACCGGCGACCTCACGGCATGGACCGAGCAGGGCGTGCTACTGCTCAACAGGGTGCTGACGGTGGAGCCGGGCAATCCGGGCTCGCACCGCAGCAAGGGCTGGGAGACCGTCACCGAGCAGGCGATCCGCGCCCTCGTCGACCGTGACGGGGAGCCGCTCGTCGCAATCCTCTGGGGACGGGACGCGCGCAACCTCGTGCCGCTGCTCGTGGATGTGCCGTGCGTCGAGTCGGCGCATCCGAGCCCCATGTCGGCCGACCGAGGGTTCTTCGGGTCGCGCCCGTTCAGCCGCGCGAACGCGCTGCTCGAGGAGCTGGGTGCCGAGCCGGTGGACTGGAAGCTGTCCTGATCCCGCCGCCGAGATGACAAACGCCGCCCCCGCCGGAGCGGAGAGCGGCGTCGCCGGTGAGAGATAGGGCAGGCAGGGTGCTCGCGCTCAGGCGCGGGCGACCTTGCCGGCCTTCAGGCAGGACGTGCAGACGTTGAGGCGCTGGCGGTTGCCACCGCCGATGCGTGCACGCACGGTCTGAATGTTCGGGTTCCAGCGGCGGTGGGTGCGGCGGTGCGAGTGCGAGACGGACATGCCGAAGCCCGGACCCTTGCCGCAGACGTCGCAGACGGCAGCCACGTCGGACACTCCTCGGGGTAGACGATGGGGGGAAGCCGGGTTCACCCCGGTCGCAAGACACCACAGTACCTGCGCCACCGGACGGGGTGCACACCACCCGGTCACTACGCTGTGGCGAGTGGCCCCGACCCTGGACTCAGCGCTGCTGACCGGCTGGACGCGGGCCGCCACCCAGGCGCTCGAACGGCATCGTGCCGAGATCGACCGCATCAACGTGTTCCCGGTCCCCGACGGTGACACCGGTACCAACCTGTTGCTGACCATGCGCGCCGCCGCAGAGGCGGTCCGCCGGGTGCTGCGTGAGAACGGCGACGGGCCGGCCCGCGGCGTCGCCGCCGTCGCCGGGGCACTTGCACGGGGCGCCCTCGTCGGAGCCAGGGGCAACTCGGGGGTGATTCTCTCGCAGGTGCTGCGCGGCGTGGCCGATGCGGTGGCGGCGGTCGCCGGACCCACGCCGGCGGGGGCGGTGCTGGCCGACGCGCTCCGCCGGGCGCACCGGCTCGCCACCGCCGCGTTCACCCGCCCGCGGGAGGGCACCGTGCTGTCGGTGCTCGGGGCTGCGGCGGGTGCCGCAGCGGCGGCGGGATCCGACCGGCTCGACGACGTCGCACTCGCGGCGGCCGAGGCGGCGGCGGGGGCGGTGCAGGCCACCACCGGGCAGCTGCCCGAGCTGGCCAGGGCCGGCGTCGTCGACGCAGGTGGCCTCGGTCTCTACCTCGTGCTCGACGCGCTCGCCGGGCTGGTGAGCGGGCGGACCTGCACGGTCCGGCTCCCGGCGACGGGTACCCCTGTCCGAGGGCCCGCGCGGTCCGGGGACCTTCTCGTCGCCGAGCGCGAAAGTGGGTCGGCCATCTACGACTACGAGGTCATGTACCTGCTCGAGGGTGCCGGTCCCGACCAGGTGGACGTTCTGCGGGCCGAGCTGCAGGCACTCGGGGACTGCGTCTCCGTTGTCGGCGACGGCGGAGAAGACCGCGGCGGTCTGTGGAACGTCCATGTGCACTGCACCGACATCGGTGGGGCGATCGAGGCGGGGCTGGCCGCCGGCAGGCCGCACCGGATCACGGTGATCCGGTTCGCCGACCAGGTCGGCGACCTCCCCAAGCCCCAGCGGGACGCGCGGTTCGTCCGCGAGCGTGCCGTGCTGATGGTCGTCGGCGGCTCCGAGATCGCCGAGCTGGCCCGGTCCGCAGGCGCCGCGGTGCTGGAGCGCCCGCGCGACCGCGAGGTGGACGAGGCCGACCTCGCCGCTGCGTTGGCCGGCACCCGAGCCCGGCACGTGGTGCTGCTCCCCGATGACTCCGAGCTCACCGCCGTGGCCGAGCGTGCTGCGGCCGTCGCGCGCCGCGACGGGCAGGAGGTGCTCGTGGTGCCCACGGCGTCGGTGCTGCAAGGGTTGTCGGCGCTGGCCGTGCACGACCCCGAGCGGCGGGCGGGCGACGACGTTGTCGCGATGGCCGAGGCGGCCGCGGGCACCCGGACCGGTGGCCTCTTGGTGGCCGAGTCCGAGGCGCTCACGTGGGTGGGGCACTGCCAGCCCGGTGATGTCCTCGGTGTCTCCGACGGCGAGGTCGTGCTGATCGCTCCCGATCTCGCTGTCGGCGGCCTGTGGTTGGCTCATCGCATGCTCACCGCTGGTGGCGAACGCGTCACCGTGCTGCTCGGGGAGGGGGCCGACGAGGCCCTCGGCGACGGGCTCGCAGTCGACCTGCGCCTCACCCATCCCGAGGTCGACGTCGTCGTGCACCGTGGGGGGCAGACCGACTACCCGATCGTGCTTGGGGTGGAATGACCGACGTCGACATGCTCAGCCCGCTGCTCCCGCTCGTCGGTAAGCGGGCGGCCGACCTGCTCTCCACGCAGCTCGAGATCCACACCGTGGGCGACCTGGTGCGGCACTATCCCCGCCGCTACGTCGACCGCGGCAAGCTCACCGACATCGCCGGGCTCGAGATCGGGGAGCATGCCACCCTCGTCGCGGAGGTGGAGAAGGCCACGCTCCGCGACATGCGCGCGCGTCGCGGCAAGCTGCTGAACGTCGTCATCCGCGACGAGAAGGGCGCCTCGCTCGACTGCACGTTCTTCAACGGCCACAAGGTCCAGCACGTCATCCGCCCGGGCGTGCGCGCGGTGTTCTCGGGCAAGGTCGGGGTGTTCAACAAGAAGCTGCAGCTCACCCACCCGCAGTTCGAGCCGCTCGACGAGGCCGACGAGATCCGTCCCTTCCTCTCGGTCTACCCGGCCACCGGCAAGATCAACTCACAGGAGATCGCCCGCTGCGTCCGCCAGGTGCTCGACCTCCTCGACGACCCCACTGATCCGCTGCCCGCTGCGTTGCGGCAGCGCGAGGGCCTGGCTGAGCTCGGGCGGGCCCTGCGGCGCATCCACGTACCCGAGACCGAGGCCGACTTCCACGCAGCCCGCAACCGGCTCGTCTGGGACGAGGCGATCGGCGTCCAGCTCGCGCTGGCGCTGCGCCGTCAGGCCACGGTCTCGCGGCCCGCAGCGGCATGCCCGCCAAAGCCCGGCGGCCTGCTCGACGCCTTCGACGCGGCGCTGCCGTTCACGCTCACCGCGGGCCAGCACGCCGTGGGCGCGGAGATCTCCGCCGACCTCGCGCGCGAGCACCCGATGAACCGCCTCGTGCAGGGCGACGTCGGGGCGGGCAAGACCGTGATCGCGCTACGGGCGATGCTCCAGGTCGTCGACGGCGGGCGTCAGGCGGCCATGCTCGCGCCCACCGAGGTGCTCGCCGCTCAGCACGCCCGGTCGTTGCGCACCCTGCTCGGCCCGCTCGGCCAGGCGGGCGAGCTCGGCGGCGCTGAGCAGTCCATCGGCGTCACGCTGCTCACCGGGTCGCTCGGCGCGAAGGCGCGGCGGCAGGCGCTGCTCGACGCGCAGTCCGGGGCAGCGGGGATCGTCGTCGGCACGCACGCGCTGATCCAGGATCACGTCGGGTTCGCCGACCTCGGCCTGGTCGTCGTCGACGAGCAGCACCGGTTCGGTGTCGAGCAGCGCGACGCGCTCCGCGGGCGCGGGGAGGTGGCCCCACACATGTTGGTGATGACCGCCACACCGATCCCGCGCACCGTCGCGATGACGGTGTACGGCGACCTGGAGGTCTCCGCGCTGCGTGAGCTGCCGGGCGGGCGCTCGCCCATCGCCACCACCGTCGTCCCGTTGGCGGAGAAGCCCGGCTGGCTGCAGCAGGTCTGGCGCCGCGTGCGCGAGGAGGCCGCGGCCGGGCACCAGGTTTATGTGGTGTGCCCGCGCGTCGGCGGCGACCCGGCGAAGGGCGATCCCGACGCCGACCTCGTCGATCTCGACGACCCCGACATGGGTGCCGACGCGGACGACGCATCCGCCCGCAGGCCCCCGCTCGCGGTGCTCGAGGTGCTGCCCAAGCTCGCCGAGGGGGCGCTGCACGGGCTGCGGCTCGGTGTTCTGCACGGGAAGCTGCCGCCCGACGAGAAGGACGCCGTGATGCGGGCCTTCGAGCGCGGCGAGCTGGACGTCATGGTCGCCACCACCGTCATCGAGGTCGGCGTCGACGTACCGAACGCCACCGGCATGGTGATCCTCGACGCCGAACGCTTCGGCCTCTCCCAGCTCCACCAGCTCCGCGGGCGGGTGGGCCGGGGCTCCGCTCCCGGCGTCTGCCTTCTGGTCACCGAGGCGCCGGAGGCGAGCACGGCGCGGGAGCGGCTCGACGCGGTCGCCGGCACCACCGACGGCTTCGAGCTCGCCCGGCTCGACCTCGAACTACGCCGGGAGGGCGACATCCTGGGCGCTCTGCAGTCCGGGCGACGGTCCGGTCTGCGGCTGCTGTCGCTGCTTCGGCACGAAGAGATCATCGCGAAGGCGCGAGTCTACGCGGCCCACATCGTCGCCGACGACCCCGGCCTCCGCCGCCACCCCGGCCTCGCCGCTCTCGTCGGCGAAACGGTGGGCGACGAGGAACGTGCGGCCTACCTGGACAAGGTCTGACCGCTGCGCACTCGACGCGTCAGGCGGGGAGGGCACCCCGGGCGGCGGCATCGAGGGCTGCTCCAGCGGAGTGGGGGAGGTGGATCACCCCGGCGCGGTCGAGTTTGGCGAGTTCGGAGCGGGCCCGGGCGTAGGCGGCGAGGCGCTCAGGGTCGCTGTCGGAGTCGCGGGCGGTGGTGAGCAGCTTGATGATGCGCTCGACCGTGCCGCGCTCGGCGGGGGACAGCCCCGAGAGCCGGATGCGTTCCGCGGCATCGCGGGCCGCGTGCCAGGCTCGATCAGCCCTCTCGACGGCGGCGACGAACTTCGCGGCGTGCTTGCCGGGCGGGAACTTGTCGGAGTCGAGGGCTTGGGCCTCGGCGAAGGCGTCGACGAACCGTGCGGTGCTGGGCACGGACACGTCGGCGAGGGCGGGTAGGCGCAGCACCTCCATCGGGTCGCACTCGAACGCTGCGTACGCCGAGCGCAGTGTCTGGAACCGGGTGCGGGCGTCGTTCCAGGCCACCTCGGGCCGGGCCTCGTTACGCACGGGGTGCGGCGCGTGGGCAGGGCTGCGCCGCTGCAGCGCGGTGTACCGCCTGTGCCGGTGCACGGCGACGAACGCGATCGCGCCCGTCATCACCATCGGGGCTGCGCCGGCCATGATCGCCACGCCGAAGAGGATCAGGCTGACCATCACCATCGCGAGTGCGCTTGCTCCGCCGGCAACCAGCGGGACGGCGAGCAGCAACAGCCACGGCGGCTGGGGGTTGCGCCGGTGTCCGTGGTGGCCCGCGACGTGACGCCGCCTGCGCCGCATCTCGGCCGCTTCACGGAGGCGGCGCCCCTCCGCGAACGCGGCGGACTGGCCCGCCTGAACCCGTGGAATCACGTCGCACCCTTCGTCGTCACGAAGCCGGCCGCTGACCCGGCCGAGACGGCGGCGCGCATCCGCCCCGCGAGAGTATCGCGGTGCGGATGGTGTCGCACCCCTCCTTATTACCGAAGCGCGGTGCGGTTCGCACGGGTCCGATCGAGTGCCCGCAGGTACGGTTCGCTTCCGGCCGGGTCAGCAGGGAAGGGGTTGCCGTGTTCCGCAAGGTGCTCGTCGCGAACCGGGGGGAGATCGCCATCAGGGCTTTCCGGGCGGCCTACGAGCTCGGCGTCTCGACCGTGGCGATCTTCCCCTACGAGGACCGCAACTCCCTCCACCGCGCGAAGGCCGACGAGTCCTACCAGATAGGCGAGGAGGGCCACCCCGTCCGGGCCTACCTGTCGGTGGACGAGATCATCGCGGCGGCTCGCCGTGCCGGAGCCGACGCCATCTACCCCGGGTACGGATTCCTGTCCGAGAACCCCGAGCTGGCGGAGGCGTGCGCACAGGCGGGCATCACGTTCGTCGGGCCCCCGGCCGACGTCCTGCATCTGACGGGCAACAAGGCCCGCGCCGTCGCCGCCGCTCGCGAGGCGGGCGTGGCCGTGCTCGACTCGTCGGAGCCGTCCGACGACGTCGACACGCTCGTCGCCGCGGCCGAGGATGTCGGGTTCCCGATCTTCGTGAAGGCCGTCGCCGGTGGCGGAGGGCGCGGGATGCGGCGCGTCGAGGAGCCGGGCGACCTCCGCGAGTCCATCGAGGCGGCGATGCGGGAGGCGGAGTCGGCCTTCGGCGACGCGACGGTGTTCCTCGAGCAGGCCGTCGTGAACCCTCGCCACATCGAGGTGCAGATCCTCGCCGACGCCGACGCCGAGGGCGAGGTCGTGCACCTCTACGAGCGCGACTGCTCGGTGCAGCGCCGTCACCAGAAGGTCATCGAGATCGCGCCGGCGCCGAACCTCGACCCGGAGCTGCGCGACACGATCTGTGCCGACGCCGTGGCGTTCGCGCGTCACATCGGCTACGTCAATGCCGGCACGGTCGAGTTCCTGCTCGACGAGCGCGGCCACCACGTGTTCATCGAGATGAACCCGCGCATCCAGGTGGAGCACACGGTCACCGAGGAGGTCACCGACCGCGACCTGGTGATCGCGCAGCTGCGCATCGCGGCCGGTGCGACTTTGGCGGGCCTGGGGATGCGGCAGGAGGACATCCACGTCCACGGTGCCGCGCTGCAGTGCCGGATCACCACCGAGGACCCGTCGAACGGCTTCCGCCCGGACACCGGCGTGATCGGCGCCTACCGTTCCCCGGGCGGAGCGGGTGTCCGGCTCGACGGCGGGACGACGCACACCGGCGCCGAGGTGAGCGCACACTTCGACTCGATGCTGGTGAAGCTCACCTGCCGCGGCCGCACCTTCCGCACCGCCGTGCGCCGGGCGAAGCGGGCCGTGGCCGAGTTCCGCATCCGCGGTGTGTCCACCAACATCCCGTTCCTGGCAGCGGTGCTCGCCGACCCCGACTTCCAGGAGGGCCGGATCACCACGAGCTTCATCGACGAGCGTCCGCAGCTGCTGACGGCTCGCCAGCCCGCGGACCGCGGCACCCGGCTGCTCACCTATCTGGCCGAGACCACCGTGAACCGGCCCAACGGGACGCGGCCCAAGGGGGTCGAGCCGGTGGACAAGCTGCCGGTCTGCGACCTGGGCCCAGCCGCCCCGGACGGGTCTCGCCAGCTCCTGCGCGAGCTCGGTCCCGAGGGATTTGCCTCGTGGCTGCGTGGACGGGACGCCGTGGCCGTCACCGACACGACCTTCCGCGACGCGCACCAGTCGCTGCTGGCAACGCGCGTACGCACCCGCGACCTGCTCGCCGTCGCCCCGTATGTCGCGCGGACCATGCCACAGCTGTTCAGCCTGGAGTGCTGGGGCGGTGCGACCTACGACGTCGCGCTGCGGTTCCTCGCCGAGGACCCGTGGGAGCGCCTCGCGGCACTGCGCGAGGCGGTGCCCAACATCTGCACGCAGATGCTGCTGCGGGGACGCAACACCGTCGGCTACACGCCCTACCCGACGGAGGTGACCGACGCCTTCGTCGAGGAGGCGGCCCGCACCGGGATGGACATCTTCCGGATCTTCGACGCGCTCAACGACGTCGAGCAGATGCGCCCGGCGATCGAGGCGGTCCGGAGGACCGGGACAACGGTCGCCGAGGTCGCACTGTGCTACACCGGCGACCTCTCCGACCCCGCCGAGCCGCTGTACACGCTGGACTACTACCTCCGGCTGGCCGAGCAGATCGTCGATGCCGGCGCGCACGTGCTGGCGATCAAGGACATGGCCGGGCTGTTGCGCCCGCCCGCCGCCCGCACCCTGGTGACGGCGCTGCGCGAGCGGTTCGACCTGCCGGTGCACCTGCACACCCACGACACCGCGGGCGGACAGCTCGCCACGCTCGTCGCCGCGATCGAGGCCGGGGTCGACGCGGTCGACGCGGCCGTGGCGTCGATGGCAGGGACGACGAGCCAGCCCGCGCTGTCGTCGCTGGTCGCAGCCACCGACCACACGGCGCGTGCCACCGGGCTCGACCTGCAGGCCTGCTGCGACTTCGAGCCGTACTGGGAGGCGGTGCGCAAGGTCTACGCGCCGTTCGAATCGGGCCTCGCATCCCCGACCGGGCGCGTCTACCACCACGAGATCCCCGGAGGGCAGCTGTCGAACCTGCGCCAGCAGGCCATCGCGCTGGGGCTCGGCGACCGCTTCGAGCTGATCGAGGACTGCTACGCCGCGGCCGACCGGATGCTGGGCAGGCTGGTGAAGGTGACACCGTCGTCGAAGGTGGTGGGCGACCTCGCGCTGCACCTCGTCGGCGCCGGCGTCGAGCCCAAGGACTTCGAGGCCGCACCGGGTGACTTCGACGTGCCCGACTCCGTGATCGGGTTCCTCCGCGGCGAGCTCGGGGACCCGCCCGGCGGCTGGCCGGAGCCGTTCCGCACGCGGGCGCTGGCGGGTCGGTCGGCCGAGAAGGAGGCGGTCGACCTGTCGATCGCCGACCGCCGAGCGTTGCGCGACGACCGCCGCCCGGCGTTGAACCGGCTGCTGTTCGAGGAGCCGGCGAAGGGGTACGTGACGCACCTGGAGACCTACGGCGACACATCCGTGCTGTCCACGAAGGACTTCCTGTACGGGCTCGAGCCGGAGCTCGAGCACACGGTCGACCTGGAGCCGGGCGTGACGCTGCTGATCGAGCTGGAGGCGATCTCCGAGCCCGACGAGCGCGGCTACCGAAATGTGCTCGCCACGCTCAACGGCCAGATGCGGCCCGTGTCGGTGCGCGACCATGCGGTGGCCAGCGACGTCAAGGCGGCGGAGAAGGCCGACCGGTCCAACCCGCAGCACGTCGCCGCGCCGTTCGCCGGTGTCGTCACGCTGTCGGTGGACGAGGGCGACTCCGTGGAGTCCGGCCAGACGGTGGCGACGATCGAGGCGATGAAGATGGAGGCGTCGATCACCGCGCATCAGGCGGGCACGGTCGCGAGGCTCGCCATCGGCGAGGTTCAGCAGGTAGAAGGCGGCGACCTGCTCCTGGAGCTGTCGTGAGAGGCCGTGCGCGGATACGGGTGCTCTGGCACTCGTATCCGCGCACGGGCACGAAGTGCGCATAGTGGCCGGCGCGGCAGGCGGCCGAAGGCTGCTGGTGCCCCCGAAGGGCACGAGGCCGACCTCGGACCGGGTGCGTGAGGCGCTGTTCAGCGCACTGGAGAACGACCCGGGGATCGAGGGCGCCGCCGTGCTCGACCTCTGCGCCGGGTCGGGCGCCCTCGGGCTGGAGGCGCTCTCCCGAGGCGCGGACCATGCTCTGTTCGTCGAGTCCGACCGGCGGGCGGCCACGGTTCTGCGACGCAACGTCGCCGCCATCGGGCTGGCCGGCGCGGTCGTCCGCTCGGCGCCTGCAGCTACCGTTCTCGGTGCGGCGGCTGACCGGGCCTACGACATCGTGCTCGTCGACCCGCCCTACGGCGTGCCGGACGCCGAGGTCGCCGGCTGGCTCACCGCGGCCGCGGCACACGGATGGCTGGCCGATGCCGCCACGGTCGTGGTGGAGCGGGCTTCGCGCGGCGGCTCGTTTCCCTGGCCGGAGCCGTTGCGAGGCGTGCGTGAGCGTCGGTACGGGGAGACGGCGCTGCACGTCGCCCTCCGGTAGCGTCCGGGTTGTGAGGTTCCCGAGATGAGGCGCGCCGTATGCCCCGGCTCGTTCGACCCACCGACCAACGGACATCTCGATGTCATCAGCCGTGCGTCGGCCCTGTTCGACGAGGTCGTCGTCGCGGTGCTGGTCAACAAGAGCAAGAAGAGCATGTTCAGCGTCGACGAGCGCATGGCGATGCTCGCCGAGATCGCCGTGCCGTACCCGAACGTACGCGTCGGGTCCTTCCACGGCCTCCTGGTGGACTACTGCCGGGACAATGACATCCGGGCCATCGTCAAGGGCCTGCGAGCGGTCACCGACTTCGACTACGAGCTGCAGATGGCGCAGATGAACCAGCGGCTGTCCGGTGTGGACACGCTGTTCATGTCGACCAGCCCCGACTACAGCTTCGTGTCGAGCTCGCTGATCAAGGAGGTGGCGACCTACGGCGGCGACGTCGCCCACCTCCTGCCGGAGTCGGTACATCGCCGTCTCCTCGAGCGGATCGCCGAACGTTCCTGAGTCACCCGTTCGGGAACTTGACACGCGGGAGCGCGGGCAATTCGAGCCGCGGCGGTGTCGCGGTGAGAGGATGCCCCCGTGTACCGGGTCTTCGAATCGCTCGACGCGCTGGTCACGGTCGTCGAGGAGGCTCGGGGTGTCCCGATGACCTCGAACTGCGTCGTTCCCCGCGGTGACGTGCTCGAGCTGCTCGACGACGTCCGGGAGGCGCTGCCCGGCGAGCTGGACGATGCCCAGGACGTGCTCGACCGGCGTGACGAGCTGGTGGACGAGGCGGCACAGGAGGCCGAGCAGACGCGCTCCGGTGCGCAGGCCGACGCCGCGGAGATGCTCGCCGAGGCGCGCGCGGAGGCCGAGCGCATGGTCGGGGAGGCCCGCGCGGAGGCGGAGCAGACCCTCGCGCAGGCCCGGCACGATGCGGAGCGGGCCGTCACGGAGGGCCGCCGCCAATACACGGAGCTGACCGACCGGGCCCAGGCCGAGGCAGATCGGCTCGCCCATGCCGGCCGCGCCGCACACGACCGCTACATCGCGGACGGTCAGGCCGAGCAGGCCCGGCTGGTGTCGCAGACCGAGGTGGTGCAGGCGGCCCACGCCGAGGCGGCCCGGCTCGTCGACGGCGCCGAGAGGGAGGTCGACCGGCTGCGCCGCGAATGCGACAACTACGTCGACGCGAAGCTGGCCGAGTTCGAGGACGCCCTCGGGAAGGCCCTGCGCACGATCTCCCGGGGCCGCACCCAGATGTGGCGGGGCGGTTCACCCAACAGCGCCCCGGCCGGGATCCCGAACGGTCGTTCGGGCACCGGTATGGACCTCATCGACTGAGGCGACATCGCCCCGGATCACCTCTTGATCACCATCGGGTGCCTACCGTCTTCGTCGCGTTACTCTCTGCCAGTGGCACGTGGCCAGGTCGAACCTGATCCGTCCATCTGGTGGGAGCGGTACGGCCACCGGTTGGAACCGCGCTCGGGGGTCACGACCACGGACCGGCGACGTGCGGGAGCGGGTCCGCAGCCAGGGGGTGCAGTGAGCGCGACGGGAGATCCATCCCCGGTCGGTCCGGTGCTGGGGGACGGGACGCCGACGACGGCCTCGGAGCTGAGCTCGGAGGCCATTCTGCGGGCCAGACCGGACGAGCCGGCCTCGGGCTGGCGCCGCGCCGTCCTCCGCGCCACCGGGGGCCTGGTGAACCCGGGGCCGAGCCCCGCCGAGGTGCAGTGGCGGGATCAGCTCCATCGCATCCGCCACCCGCTCCTGCAGTCCCACCGGATCGCGGTGACGTCGATCAAGGGCGGGGTAGGCAAGACCACCGTGGTCACGCTGTTGGGTCTTGTCATGGCCGAGAACCGCGGCGACCGGGTGATCGTCCTCGACGCCAACCCCGATGCCGGGACGCTGGCCGACCGCCTCACCGGCGAGTCGTCGGTCACCGTCCGCGAGCTGCTCCGTGACCTCCACCGCATCCACTCCTGGACCGAGGTCTCCCGCTACACCAGCCTGGCCGGACGCCTGCAGGTGCTGGCATCCGAGCAGGACCCGGCGTCCAGCGACGCGTTCAGCCGCGAGGAGTACGAGCACATCTGCGGATTACTCGACCGCTTCTTCAACATCATCATCACGGACTCGGGCACCGGCCTCGTGCACTCCGCGATGGAGGGCACCCTCAAGCTCGCCGACAGCCTCATCGTCGTCGGGGCGCCCACCGTGGACGGGGCGGGCCGTGCGAGCAAGACCCTCGACTGGCTGCACGCGCACGAGCACACCGCGCTCGCGTCGGAGGCCGTGGTCGTGCTGTCCTGCGACCGGGTCAGCGCGGAGGTCGATCGCGAGCGGATCCGCGAGCACTTCACCGCCCGGTGCCGCGCCGTCATCGAGCTACCGCACGACCCGCATCTCGCGACGGGCGGCCGGGTGGAGATCGCCCGGCTGCGGCCCGCCACCCGCGACGCGGCCTTCCAGCTCGCGGCACTCATGGCCGACCGCTTCGTCCTCTGAGCGCGGTCGCCACGCTGTCGCGATGAGTCTGCGGCGATCAACTACAGCGGTACTCTTCGGACATTCGCGATGATCGGGCGCAGCCTGTGATCAGGGGGAGTGGTGGCCGTGAGCGGCCGGGGGAGCACCGCCGCGGCGGGAGCGGGGAACGACGACCGGAGCGGTACGACGGGTGTGCGTAGGCTGCCGGCCATCGCGACGTCCCGTTCGGCTGCGCTCGCCCTACCGGAGGTGGCACGGGGATGACGCAGCCGCGCGAGGCGACCGGCGGCACCCGGGCCGACGCCGCACCCGACGAGCCGAAAGCGGCCCCCGCCGAGGGGCCGGTCGCCGCCACCACGTCCGCCGGATCGCCCGACCACTCCGGCGGCAGCTCCACCGACTCCGATGAGTTCGCTGCACGTCCGGGGGCGGAGCCCCCGACCACGCCCCGCTCCCGCCCCGAAGCCGCCAGCGCCGCGGAGCTCACCGAGGACGCCATCGTGCGCTTCCGCAGCGATCGTCCCCAGCGCGGTTGGCGGGGGGCGCTCTACAAGATCACCGGCGGGGTGGTGAACCCCGGTGTGGGTGCGGCCGAGCGGGCCCGGCAGGACCAGCTCCGCCGAATCCGACGCCCGTTGCCCGGCTCCCACCAGATCGCGGTCAGCTCGCTCAAGGGAGGGGTCGGCAAGACCACGGTCTCGGCGTGCCTGGGGCTCGTGCTGGCGGAGAACCGGGGCGACCGGGTGATCGCTCTCGATGCCAATCCCGACGCCGGCACACTGGCCGACCGTCTCACCACCGAGACGTCGGTGACGGTCCGGAACCTGCTCGACAACATCCACGCCACGCACTCGCTCACCGACATCGCGCGCTACACCAGCCTTGCCGGCAGGCTGCAGGTTCTCGCGTCGGAGCAGGACCCGGCGATGAGCGAGGCGTTCAGCCGCGACGAGTACGAGCAGGTCTGCGAGGTGCTCACCCGCTTCTACAACATCGTGATCACCGACTCGGGCACGGGCCTGGTGCATTCGGCGATGGAGGGCACGCTGGCGCTGGCCGACAGCCTGGTGGTGGTCGGTGCCCCGACCGTCGACGGCGCGAGCAGGGCCAGCAAGACTCTCGACTGGTTGATTGCGCACGGCCACGCCACGCAGGTGGCGAACGCAGTCGTGGTGCTCAGCTGCGACCGGATGAGTAAGGAGGTCGACCTGGAGCGGGTCAGGGGGCACTTCGCGGCCCGCTGTCGCGCCGTGGTCGAGATCCCGCACGACCCGCACCTCGCCACCGGCGGCCGGATCGAGCTCGCACGGTTGCGGCCGGCCACCCACGACGCCTTCCTGACCCTCGCCGCACTGCTTGCCGATGCCTTCGACTCCTCCAAGGCTCCCGTCCGGCAGGTCGCGCCTGAGCAGGTGCCGAGCCTGAGCTGAGCGAGCACGCCAGGCGACCTGCCCTGGACGTGCCTGCCCGCGCTGGGCGGCTGCACGCCGGCGGCGGACGCCCGGGGGCAGAGTTCGTGACCACACGAGGATGCCGGGCCGTGCCGCACTGATCTGCGGCACAGCCCGGCATGGGTCGTATCGATCAGCCCCTGCTGGAGCTACTGGGCTTGGAGCTGTCGCTCTTGGAGCTGCCTGGCTTCGAGCTGTCGCCCTTCGAGCTGTCGCCCTTGGAGCCGCTGGCCTTGGAGCTGCCGCCCTTCGAGCTGCCGGCGTCGGAGCTGTTGGTTCTGGTGGTCTTCTTGCCGGTGGCCGTGTCGCCGCCGCTGTCGGAGCTGTTGATCCTGGTCTTCTTGCCGGTCGGCCTGCTGCCGCTGTCGGAGCCGGTGGGCGTGGTCGCGCCGGCCTTGCTGCCGTCCGACGTCCGGTCCTTGGCCTTGCTGCTGGTGTTCTGGTGGCTTGCGGAGCCGGGGTTGGTGGCCCTCGTGCTCGTCCTGCCCTCACCCGTGCTGCCTGCTGCCGTGCCACGATCGTTCCTCGAGGCCGTGGACGTGCCGGACCTGCTCTTCACGCCCGGGGCCGTCGTGCCGGCCTTCGAACCGCGTTCCTTCGCCGGAGCGAGCACCCCCGCCACCGCGCGGTCTGCAGCGGCTTTCGCCGCGGCCTTGGCGCGTTCGGCCTTGCCGCGCGGCTTGCTCGTGGAGCTCACCTTGCGGTCACCGCCTGCCGACTGCTGCGTCTCCTGGCGTCGATCAGCCTGCGAACCGGGGTCCGCGCTCCCGCCCCGTTCGGACTTTCCGACCGACCCGGACCGCCTCGACGAGTCGGCGTTCGAGGAGCTGGAGCTGCGCTGGTCGTCTGACCTGCCGAGCACCAAATCGGAGACCGTGTTGACGACCTTGCTGACTGGCCTGACCCGCTCCTCGGACCGCTCCGAGCGGTCGTCGTCGTTCGACTGTCCGTTCGTGGCGGCCTTCTCGGCGGTATCCACGACGTGTCCGGCGGTGCGGATGACGGCACCGCTCGTGCGGACCGCGTTGGTCACGGCTCCGTTGGTCACGGCTCCGTTGGTCACGGCCTCGTTGGTGACGGCCCCGTTGGTCACGGCGCCGCTCGTCCGGCCCCTGCTCTCCGTGGCGTTGCCGTCCTGGCCGCGGTCGACGCGCTGTGCGACGACAAGGCCGCCGGCCGGCCGGGACGGGTCGGGGGGCGCCGTGGAGCTGATGGTCTGCCGTTCCTCGCGCGTGCTCTCGCGGCGGGGAGCGATCGCCGGTGCCTGCTCGCGCGCTTCCGCCTGGGGGCGCGGGTCGGGCCGATGGTCCATCAGCGCCAGGACCCGCTCGACGATCGGTGTGGTCTGATCGGTCTCGTCCGGTAGCGGCGCGGCGAGCGCCTCCTGGACACCGCTGCGGAGGGTGGCGAGCTCCTGCATGTTGTAGTCGCGCTGCTGGAGGTGCAGGTCGCGCTGCGCCGCCAGGTTCCGGACAGCCTCGGCCTGGTCGAGAGAGCTCGTCTGCTCCGGGGCGGTGCGCAGGGCCCGCTCCACGGCGTCGAGCTGGCCCTGCGCCGCAGCGAGGTCGGTGGTGACGTCCGACAGGTTCCGGAAGGCCCCGATCTGCGACTGCAACGTGACCCGCTGCTGTTCCAGGAGCGCCTTCCGCTCCTGGAGGGCACGCAAGGCGCCCGGCTGCCCGCTTCGCTGGTGTTCGGGCAGCCGGGTCCAGCTCGCTTCGGTGAGCGCGACGATGTCGAGCTGCTTGTTGATCGACGCGAGGACGATCTCGGCGTGGGCGACCCACTGGTCGGCGTTCGCGGTGGGCGGAGGCACGGACGGCGGCTGTGCCTGCGGCGTGACCGGCACCGGGGTGCTCGTCAGGAGGTAGCCGCCGCCTCCGGCGATCAGACTGGCAACCGCGACGCTGGCGACTGCTCGTTTGCGAAGCAGCGAGGCCGCAGCCTTGCGCTCACCCGCGCTTCGCGCAGCGAAGCGGTTCTCCGGGCGCGGATGCTCGGGCTTCGGCGGTGGTGGCGGCGTCGGTGTGATGACCCAGCTCGCGGCGGCGCTCCACGGGCTCACGGAGCGAGGGGGCGGCGGAACCGCCTCGGGCGTCGCGTCCGCCGTGACGGGGACCGTGAGTGCCGCGGGGGCCGCCACCGTCGGGACCTCGGGCTCCGCGTTGTTGTGGGCCGCCAGATGGCGCTGCTTCCGGGCAGCAGCCCGATGGGCGGGCGTGCAGTACCGACGCGGAGGCCCGCCGCCGTCGGGCTGCTCGATGGTCTCGCTGCACCCCGGTAGGGCACACGTGTTCGGCTCGTCGGTCATCTCGTCCCCCCAGGAGAGGTCACCTATGTGTCGTGTTCAGGGCCTCGCCATAACGCGGCCAGGAGTTGGCGCCGTCAGGCACTGCTCAACCGCCACCTGCCCCCGTGCATCTCCGCCGCTGCCCAGGCAGACGCCGTCGCAGGCGGATGGGCGTACGGAGCGCACGGCTGCGATTGTCGTTGATCGCACTGCCGTGCTGATGCCAGCACGATGCCTGAATGGGGAGCAGTGGACGACATTGACCGTTGTGCCCGGATCGGCGCGCATCGTCACGAACGACGACTCGGCGGAACCGCAATCGGCGCGGACGTCGCGATCCAATCGCCGGACCATCAGGATCGCAGCACCGTCTGCTCGCGCAATGTTGCGCCCGATCGGTCGTGGCGACGTGCTGGGTCGTGGGCCGCGCGTCCTTCGGCCTCGATCAGGCGTTGCCTCACGGCGTCGATCTGGGCCGGCGAGTCCTCCAGCGTCAGGCGCTGCGCGGCGAAAGCGCGGGTCAGGTCGTGCAACTGATACCCGCCGTCGGCGCGCCGATCCAGCAGGCCGGCCTCGGCCAGCTGGTCCAGACCGGTCGCCGTGGCCGCGATCGGGCTCTCCGTCAGGGCCGCGACCACCGCCAGGGCGACCCGATCACCCGGCACGAGGCTGATCAGTCGTAGCAGCCGCTGCTGCTCGGCGTCCAGCTGCACGTAGGACGCCTCGAGCGCGCTGGCCACCCCCATCTGCCCTTCGCCCTCGATCCGTAGTGCCGAGACCGGCTCCCCGACCCGCAGCTCGTCGAGGTAGGCGGCGAGCGACAGGTGGGGTCGCGTCACGAGGTGGGCAGCGGCGACGCGCAGTGCCAGCGGCAGCCCGGCGCAGAGTGCGATCAGCTCGTCGGTGGCGGCTGGATCTGCCGCCAGCCGCTTCTCGCCGACGATGCCGCGCAGCACCGTGTCCGCCTCGTCCGGCCGCAGCATCCCGACCGCCACCCGGTGGCCCCCGGGGGAGACCAGCAGGCCGGCCAGCTCGTGGCGACTCGTGACCACCACCCCGCAGGTGGGGGAGCCGGGCAGCAGCGTCCGGACCTGCGCGGGGCTGTTCACGTTGTCCAGGACGATGAGCAGCCGACGTCCGGCGGTCAGTGAGCGGTACGTCGCGATCGCGTCGTCCAGTCGTCGCGGCAGTCCCTCCGGTGGCATTCCGAGCGCCCGTAGGAAATGGGCCACGGCCTCCTCGGTCGTCCGCGGTGGGGCGGCGCCGTACCCGCCGAGGTCGACGAACAGCTGGCCGTCGGGGAATCGATCGACGAGCCGGTGGGCGGCATGGACGGCCACGGTCGTCTTCCCCACTCCTGGCGGTCCTGCCACCACGACCAGACGTGCCGCGGCGGAGTTTCCAGCTCCCAGCAGGGTCGTGATCTGCTCGATCTCACGGTGGCGTCCGACGACGCCCGCGGGTGCCATGGGGAGCTGCCGGACCCCGTGCGAGACCGCGATCGCCTGCGAGCCGGCGGGCGGCTCGGTCCGCCGCAGGATCTGCTCGTGGGCGGCGCGCAGCTCCGGGCCGGGGTCGATGCCCAGCTCGTCGGCCAGTAGCCGCGTCACCTCCCGGTAGGCCTCGAGTGCCTCGCCCTGCCGGCCCGTGGCGTAGAGCGCCCGCATCCACTGCGCCCAGAACCGTTCCCGCAGCGGGTGGCTCAGCACGAGCCCGATGAGCTCCTCGGACAGCTCCGCATGGCGGCCGAGCCGGAGGTCAACGTCGATCCGGAGCTCCAATGCCTGCAGATACCGCTCGACGAGGCGGGGCACCTCGGTGCGGTGCAGGGCCGGTGACGCGACGTTCGTCAGCGGCGGTACCGCCCGCCACAGCTGCAGCGCCTCGGCGAGGCCCGCCGACGCGCCGTGGTCGTCACCCTGCTCGGCAGCGCGCCTGCCCTGGTGGACCAGGGCGTCCGAGCGGTCCAGGTCGAGCTGACCGGGCAGGAGCTCGATGCGGTAGCCGTCGGGCTCGGTCTGGATGGTGACGTCGGTGCCGGACAGAGCCTGCCGCAGACGCATCACGTACTTCTGCACGGCGCCCCGGCTGTCGAAAGGGGCGGCACCGTCCCACAGCTGATCGGTCAGATCCGTGATGGACACGGTCCGGTTGGCCCGCAGCAGCAGTGCGGCGAGCACGACCCGCTGCTTGCCCGGGGTTACCGGTACCGGTCGTCCGCCGTTCACGACCTCCAGCGGTCCGAGGACGCGAAAGGCCGCATCCGTGCTCACCGTCGCCCACCTGCTCCCTGTACCGGCGCCTGAGATCGGCGCGCCGCAGCCGAGGCACGGACAGGTCGGGTGGACGACATACGATCGACACCTCGCACCGTGGTCGACGTCGACGCCCCGCCCCGGTACCGCCGGCGCGCCTCAAGTGATCACCAACACCATAGGGGATTGTTCTACAATCCACATCATGCTCGTGCGCCGAACCTGGATTGTCGTACGATCGACATCTCGCACGTCAGTTCGGCGCTCCGGCTGCGACAGCTCGTACTCGACGTCCACGGCTGCTGGAGGCCCCGAATGACCACGGACGGCCTGGCCGCGGACCGGATGCTGCTGAATCGCACGAGCACCGCGGAGCGCGTAGCGGCGATCCTGCGCAGCCGCATCAGCGAGGGGTTCTTCCGGCCGGGTGCCCGCTTGGCGGAGGACACCATCGGGACTGCCCTCGGAGTCTCGCGCAACACGCTGCGGGAGGCGTTCCGCCTGCTCTCCCACGAGCGGCTGCTCACCCATGAGCTCAACCGCGGCGTCTTCGTCCGGACGTTGACCGTCGAGGACGTCGTCGACCTGTACCGCGTGCGCGTGCTCGTCGAATGCGGCGTCGTCCGGGCGGTCGATGGGGTGCCGGGAACCGACCGGCTGGTGGCCGCCGTGACGGACGGCGAGGTTGCGATGCGGCGGCAGGACTGGCAGGCGCTGGGTACGGCAAACCTGAAGTTCCACGAGGGGCTTGTGGCTCTCGCCGACAGCCCACGTGCGGACGAGCTCATGAGCGGCGTGCTCGCGGAGCTCCGGTTGGTGTTCCACGTGATGGCGGATCCGAGGCGGTTCCACAAGCCGTACCTGGCGCGCAACCGGGGGATCCTCCATCTACTGCAGCAGGGCGACGGGCCGGCTGCGGCCCGCGAGCTCGAGCTGTACCTGCGGGACGCCGAGGAGCAGTTGGTAGCGGCGTACCGCCACCTGCAGCCACCGCCCTTCGAGTAGACCTCCCCCTCAGCGACGCGGGACCGGATCACGTGCCGGCGGGGTGGTGATCGGCCGGTGGGGGCGGGCCCCGGGTTGCGTAAGATCCGGTTGGCGATGATCACGCGGGATCCACCCGGATCTCGCCTTCGTGCCGGACGGGCGGGTTCGGACCAGCAGTGGCCGCCGCCGTGCGGGTGGGGGGAACATGCCGAAGCGAGCCTTCGTGTCATCGGACACCGGTCCTGGGCGAGCCATACCCGCTCCACCCGAGCAGGGCGTGCCGCCGCGCCGCCCCGACGCGGAGGAGCCGACGTCGCCTGCAGAGCTTGCCGGTGAACCGCGCGTTCCCGGCGCAGCGGAGCTCACCGACGACACGATCGTTCGCCGTCGCTCCGACAGGCCGACCGCCGGATGGCGGCGGGTCGTCCACACGGTCAGCGGCGGTGTGATCAATCCCGGAATCGGCTCCGTCGAGCGCCGTCGGCAGCATCTGACGCTGCGTATCCGCCGGGAGCTTGGCCGCCCGCACAAGATCGCCGTGACGTCGATCAAGGGCGGTGTGGGCAAGACGACGGTCGCTGCGCTGTTGGGGCTGACGCTCGCCGAGCACCGCGGCGATCGGGTTGTGGCGCTCGATGCGAATCCCGACGCGGGAACGCTGGCCGATCGGCTGACCGGCGAGCCCGGCGCGACCGTGCGCGACCTGCTCGACCACATCGACGGCGTCGACGCACTTCCCGACGTCGCACGTTTCACAAGCCTCGCCGGCCGGCTGCAGGTGCTGGCGTCCGAGCAGGACCCGGCTCGCAGCGAGGCCTTCCACCGCGCGGAGTACGAGCAGGTGTGCGCGGTGCTCACCCGGTTCTACAACATCGTCATCACAGACTCCGGCACCGGCATGGTGCACTCCGCGATGGACGGCACCCTCGCCGAGGCCGACACTCTGGTGGTGGTGGGTGCGCTGACCCTCGACAGCGCCAGCCGGGCCAGCAAGACGCTGGACTGGCTGGTGGCCCACGGGCATCGAGACCTGGTCTCCCGTGCGGTCGTGGTGCTCTCCGCCGACCGGACGAGCAAGGAGCTGGACACGGCGCGGCTGCGCTCGCACTTCTCGGTGCGGTGCCGCGCGGTGGTGGATGTTCCGCATGATCCGCATCTGGCCGCCGGAGGCCGGATCGACATGGGCGCCCTGCGACCCGCGACCGCGGACGCGATCCTCGAACTGACCGCGCTGGTGGCCGACGAGTTCGGAAGTTCGCCCGCCGCGCGACTGCCCTGACGATCTTCCGTCCCGGACCACCGGGAAGCGCCCCTCGCCTTCCGGCCGCATCGACGGCACGATCCCCGGGGTGAGGATCTTGCTGACGCGAGCGCGTCTCGTCCTGACCGTTGCCCTGGCGGCACCGGCGCTGCTGGTCACCGGGTGCAGCGCGACTGTCCCCGGCTCGGCGGCGCCTCAGGCGGGCGGAGCTTCGGCGCCACCCTCGCCGACGTCGTCGCCGAGGGTGGCGCCGCCGTCACCGGCACCGGTGTCGCCGACCGACGGATGCACGGTGTCCGTATCGGGTCCGGGTCGGCTCAGCATGACCGGCAGCGGCCGCGCATCGTCCACGCAAGGCTCGATCTCGTTCTCGTGCGGCACGGGGCCACTCGTGGCGATCACAGCGATTCGCGACGGCGGAGTGTCCTTCTCCGCGGACGGAGCAGAGACGGCGGTGACGAAAGGTTCGATGGCCGCGGTCGGTCCGTATCAGATCTCGGTGATCGACGCCGCTGGTGATGCCGCCCGTTTCCAGGTGGTCCCGCCCGACTGAGAGCCGGACGCAACCGGACGGCGTAGGCCCGGCGTCGGCGACGAATCGCACGAGCCCGGAGCGTACGAAGCGGTGGAGCCGCCCGGGTCCATCCCGGACGGCTCCACAAACGATTCCGCGCCCTACCGCACCCGGCCCGCGCCCTTCCGGCCGCTGACCCACTCCTCGTCGGTCATCCGCAGCGCCGCGACGCCGACCAGGATCAGGAACAACCCGAGACCGGCCCCGGAGATGATGTTGGGAAGGGTGCCGAAGGGCACGACCATGGGGAGCACGGTGCCGACCACCAGCGGGACGGCGCCGAGCCAGTGGAAGAACCCGGCCCGCCAGGCGGAGATCGCCGCGACGAGCATGCCGACGAACATCGCGAGGATGAAGGGCCCGCCGATGAGGAAGCTCAGCGGCAGCGCCTGCGCGGCGTCGGAGACCCGGACCGCGTCCTCCGGTGGCAGCGACTGGCGGATGGCGATGTCGTAGAAGTCGGTCACCAGCAGCCCGGGCAGAGCGAGCGCACCCACCAGCGACAGGGCCAGCCCAATGTTGCCGCTGACCGTCCAACGCCGCCGGGTCATGATCCCGAGCGCGAGCAGCGCCGGGACGATGCCCAGGTAGCCGTAGTGCAGCAGGAGCGCGGCGATCTGGCTGCGGAACGGGTCGACGACCAGTGAGTCCAGATAGTCCAGCTTTTCGGGCCCGACCTCCCAGACCGTCGTCGCGAAGCCCGCGGCCGTCAGCGCGCCGCCGGCCACCGCGGCCAGCCCCATCGCCCGGCGGCGGAACCGGGTGGCGGGCGCGGTGGTGAGGACGCCCGTGCCGTCGATGGCAGCCGCAGCGACGGGTGCGCTCGGGCCGAACTCGGTGGCGGTCATTCGTGTTCTCCTCGGGTGAGCGGGGTGGCACTGGTGGCGCGGAGTGGATGACCCGGCGGGAGGCCGGTGTCCGATGAGGAGAACTCTGCTCGGCACGGGGTTCGAAGAGGACCGTGTTTCCTTGCCGATCCGCAGTGTGGCCAGCACCCGGGCGACAGGTGCGGCCAGTGCGATTGTGCCGTTTACGCTGTGCGCGTGATGATCAGTGTCGTACTGGCCGAGGACAACGCGCTGCTCCGGCACGGGCTCGTCCGACTCGTCGAAGCCGATGCGGACCTGACGCTGGCCGGCTCCGCGGGTGACCTGCCCACGTTGCTGGACCTGGTCGAGAAGCACGACCCGGACGTCGTCGTGACGGACATCCGGATGCCCCCGACGAACACCGACGAGGGCATCGCGCTGGCCGCGCAGCTGCGGACCAGCCGTCCCCAGACGGGCGTACTGCTGCTGAGCCAGTACGCCGAGGCCGCGTACGCGCTCAGATTGCTCGCCAACGGCACCGCGAGACGGGGCTATCTGCTCAAGGAGCGGGTGGCTGACGGCGACGAGCTCACCGACGCGATCCGACGCGTCGCCGAGGGCGGCTCGGTCATCGACCCGATCGTGATCGAGGGCCTCGTGGCCGCCAACCGGGCCGCGCCGTCCGAGCTCGATGCGCTGACTCCCCGCGAGCTCGAGGTGCTCGGCGAGATGGCGCAGGGCAAGAGCAACGCCTCGATCGCCGCCGCGCTGGTGCTATCGGAGCGCGCCATCGAGAAGCACACGAACTCGATCTTCTCCAAGCTCGGTCTGTCGGAGGAGCGCGACCTCAACCGCCGGGTCAGCGCGGTCCTCGTCTACCTGCAGAACCGTTAGGAGCGCGCTGAACAACCCGGCCCTACTGCGCGGCGCCCGGCCGGCGCCCTCGCCGCGTTGTCGTCGGGCCCGATACAACAGCGGTATCGGCCTCCTCCGCCTTGCGACGCCACCAGCTGGATCACCGCTCGCTACGGGGGAACTTTTCAGCACCCTTCTGCCCGGCCACGGGGTTGTCTCCTGGTCGAGGGGGGTGGGGCCAGCAACACCCTGCGCGTGCCTGCGAGCCTCCTCGGCGCGATGACCCCATCAGCATCACACTGGGCGGCATGAGCACGCAGCGGGTCGTCCGGGTTCTGGTCGTGGACGACCAGCGGCCGTTCCGGTTCGCCGCGGCCGCGGTGCTGGCCCGGATGCCGGGCTTCGAGCTCGTCGGCAAGGCCGACACCGGTGAGGACGCGGTGGTCGCCGCCGCGAGCCTCCGCCCGGACCTGGTGCTCATGGACGTGCGGCTGCCCGGGATGAGTGGGATCGAGGCGGCCGGACTCGTCGCGACCGAGGTACCGGGGGTCGTGGTGATCCTGTGCTCCACCTACGCCCGCGACGACCTCCCGTTCTCCCTCGACGCGCCGGGCGTCGCCGGCTACCTGCACAAGGAGGAATTGCGCGCGCCGGTGCTCCGCGAGCTGTGGGAGCGGTGCAGGTCGTCGACCCCTGCCGCCTCCGGTCCGACCGACGCCGCTCGCTGAGGCCCCCGTCAGCGCCCTCGTCAGCGCCCCTGCAATGCGACGGCCGGCGGCGTGCGCGCCGCCCGGCCTGCGGGAACCACCGACAGCAGCAGCGCCCCGAACAGCACCGCGGGCACGATCCACAGCAGCCGGGGCGGCACCGCGACGTCCCCGGCCACCCCGGTCGCGGTGGCCACCTGCCACCACAGCACCCGTGCGGCGCCCAGCCCCAGCGGCACCCCGACCACCAGTGCGGGCACCACGGTGGCACCGGCCATCACCGCCAGCGTCGCCCGCACCTGTCCGGGGGTCGCACCCAGCACGGACAGCACCGCCACGTCCCGGGCGTGCCGCCGGGCCGCGGTGACCAGTGAGTGGATCATCCCGGAGCCGGCGACGGCGGCCAGCACCAGTGCGAGCAGCTCCGGCAGCATCAGCAGGTCGGCCAGGTTGCGCACGCCGTCGGGGGTCTCCCGTTCGAAGATCTCCAGATCCCGGGACAGTTCCGCGAACAGCAGCCCCGCCTGCCCGGGCACTGCCTGGATGCCGGCATAGATGAGCGGCGGTCCCTGCACGAGCTCCGACAGCTGGTCGCGGGTGACCACCACGCCGTCGCCGAGACCACCCCGCTCCTCCGACCTGGTGACCATGATGCCGGTGACGACGAGCCGGACGGTTCCGCCCGCCGGCCGATCGAACTCGATCGAGTCGCCGGGGATGAGCTGCAACCGGTCGGCGAGTCGCGGACCGAGGGCGATCTCGCCCCGCAGCAACGGCTCGTGCCCCTGGAGGGTCGCCACGGGGATCGCACCCTTTCGGGGTTCCCGCGCGGTCGCCTCCACCATCGGGCCGCCGCTGATCTGCACGTGACCGGACGCGCTGACGTCGAGCGCACTCACCCGCGGGTCGGCCACCAGCCGCGCGAGATCGGGTTCGCGGGCGTCGGTGAGCTGCAGGTCGGCCGCCTGCCCGTAGCGCGCCGGGGTATCGACCAGGCGCTGCAGGCTTGCCCCGAACGCCAGCGCGGCGACAACGCCGGCGACCGCCAGTGACGCGGCGACGACGGCGGCGGCTGCCGGCACCCCCTGGGTGCCGCGGCGCCCGTGCAGCGCGAGGCGCACCCCGACCAGCAGCGCGGGCCAGCGCCGGCCCCACGTCACCGCGGCAGGCGGGCGGGCGGGTTGGGGGCGCCTTCGCTTCCTGCTCCCGGCGAGCGCCACCGCGATCGCGACCAGCAGCAGGAAGACGGCGACGAGCACGCTCCCGCCGAGGACCGCCAGATCCCACTGGGGCCGGAACCCCATCGCGGGCTCGAACCGGGCCTGACTGCCCAGTGGTTCGAGCCAACCCGCCGCGATCACCAGCCCGCCACCGACCACGCCTCCGGCCACCGCGCCGCCGAGCGCCGCGAGGACCCGGGAGCCGACCCGTTCCACGGCTGCCATCCCCAGGGCGAACTCGACCTCCTGGGTGTTGCGTCGTGACCCGTGGAGGCGTGTCAGGCCCTGGCCCACCACCTGCAATCCGCCGAGCGCCAGCACAGCGGCGAACACGACCAACCCGATGACCAGCACATTCTCCGCGGCGGTGACCGCGGGATCGATGGTGGCGGACGGTAGGTCGACGAATGGCTTGAGGTACTGCGCGGCGATGGAGGGCGATCGGGCGTCGGCCGCCGTGGAGGCGGCCACGAAGGCGTCGGTGAACGACTGTGCGGCGCCGGGCTCGTCGCGCAGCCGAACGAACGCGCCGATCGCACCCGCGTCGGCGGCGTAGCGCTGCGCGAACGCGGGACTGGTCAGCATGTTGCACAGTGCGCCGCTCCACTCCGGCATGCGCCCGACGCCGACGACCCGCATCCGCACCTCGGGCCCGTCCGGCTCGCCGAACCCGACGTCGAACATCGAGATCTCGCGCAGGGTCAGCATCTTCACGGTGACCTCGGAGCCGACACCTAGACCGGTCATCGCGGCGATCGGCTCGCTGAGCAGCAGTTCGTCGAGCGAGTCCGGGGCCGGCTCGCGGCCCTCGACGACGACGGGCCGCACGAGATCGGGCGGATCGGCGGGCCCCGCGCCGACGGAGACGAACCGCAGGGCGGGCCCCTCGATCCGGGCGACCCAGGTGTGGACGAGCCGGGCCTGCGCCACCCCCGGCAGCGTCGGAACGGCTGCGGCGAGCTCCGGCTGGTCGGTGGGTACGAGGACGCGGGCATCGTCCAGGCCCACCGCCTGGACCAGCCGCGGGTAGGCGGTGGCGGTGCGTTCCGCGAGCGCCACCGCACCCAGCACCATCCCGCCGACGAGACCGAACAGCAGCCCGAGCGCCAGTAGCCCGCGCCACCCCGTGCGCAGTTCGGCACGCGCCACGGCGCGCACCGCCCCCAGCCGGCCGCCCACCTCAGATCGCCATCGTGGATCCGTTGGACGCGCTGTCCGCACCACCCGCCCGGCGGGGGTCCACGGGAATGGTCACCAGGCCCGTCACCGCGGCCGACGGGCGCAGCGTGGCCGCGCCGAGCGGGACCCGGCCGGTGACTCTCGTACCCTCGCCCGCGGCCGAGCGCAGCTCGATCGAGCCGCCGATGGCCCCGAGCCGGTCGGCCATGTTCTGCAACCCGGCACCGGCGGCCATGCCGCCGACGTCGTACCCGGGGCCGGTGTCGGCGACCGCGAACCGCAGCTCCTCAGCGGTCTCCTCGAGGGTCACGGTGACCGTCGAGCCGGCGGCATGCTTTGCGGAGTTCTGCAGTGCCTCGAGGCAGCAGAAGTACACCGCAGCCTCCGTCTGCTCGGGATGTCGGCGCAAACCGCCGACCTGCACCGAGACCGCGAGCGGGCTGCGCATGGCCGCCGCCCGCAGCGCCTCGCCGAGTCCGGCGTCGCGCAGCAGCGGCGGGTAGATGCCGTGCGCGAGATCGCGCAGCGCCTGGATGGATTCGCGCACCCCGTGGTCGAGCTCGTCGAGTAGCTCGAGGTTCGCCTCGGCGGCCGAACCGTCGCCGCCCTGCGCCGCGTCGTCGGTGTCGCCGCCGGGGGCCACATCCTGCAGCCCGTCCCGCACCAGCCGCAGCCCCACGGCCAGCGCGACGAGGTGCTGCTGCGCCCCGTCGTGCAGGTCGCGCTCGATCCGGCGGCGTTCGGCGTCAGCGGCGTTCACCAGGCGAGTGCGGGAGGCCTGCAGCTCGGCGTTGCTGCGTCGCAGGTCGGCGAGCGTGGCCTGCAGGGCCTCGTCGAGCGCGCGGTTGCGCAGCACGATCGCGAGCCGGTGCGCCACCTCCGCGAGTGCTCGCTCGTCGGCGGCGGTGAACGTGTCGGCGTCCAGTGCCCGCTCGATGATCACCAGGGCGAGTACTCGGCCACCGTGCACGGCCGGGGCCAACCGGAGCTGGCGCGTGTCGTGCCCCGTCCCCAGCGGCCCGGGCAGCAGCCGCGGCAACCACAACCGCAGCCATCCGGGGCCCGCGACACCCGCCCGCTCCAGCGTGGACAGTTCGTCGCCCTGCAGCGGCGCCGGTTCGGGGGCCGGGCTGTGCAGGGGCTGCGGGACCACCAGGGTGCGGGCCAGGCCGGGGCCGTCGGCCTCACCCGTCCAGATCTGCACCGAGGACAGCCGCCAGTCCCGCCGCATCGACTCGGCGAGCCGGCGCAGCAGGTCGTCCACGGGCGTGCCGCGGCCGGCCCGCTCCGCGAAGTCGGCGAGCAGTTCGTCCGGCGACCGCTGGCCACCGTTCAGCGCCGATCGCGCGGAGTGTCCGGCCCGGCGGCCGAGCGGCCCGGCGAGCGTGGCCACCACCAGCATCGCGATCAACGCCGGGTTCACCAGAACCCGCTGTGCACCGATCGGCAGTCGGCCGAACACCAGCAGCATCGTGATCAGACCGGCGCACACGGCCACAGCGAGGCCGGCCCATGCGGACGCGCCGACGAGCACGAGGGTGCTCGCCCGGCGGGCCGGCGCGCTGAAACCCGCGCCGATCCCGAGCAGCAGCGGTCCGAGCGCCAGCGCGGCGGTCACCGGCCACGATGGACCACCGCCGAGCAGCCCGACGCACACGCCGAGCGCCGTGACGCCAACGGTGACCATCAGTCCGGACAGGATGAGCGACCGCCGGGCCCGGCGGCGGGGGGCTGCGCTCACGGTCCGGTCGCGTGGGCCGGCGCGGGGTCGAGGATGCGACCGTCGCGCATCCGCACGATCCGCTGCGCCCCAGCCGCGACGTCGTCGCTGTGGGTGACCATGAGGATCGTCTGCCCGGCCAGGTGCAGCCGGCGGAACAGGTCGAGCACCTCGGCCGCGCCGTCGGAGTCCAGCGCCCCGGTCGGCTCGTCGGCCAGCAGCAGGGTCGGCCGGTTGGCCAGTGCCCGGGCGATCGCCACCCGCTGGCGCTGCCCACCGGACAACGCCGCGGGTACCTCGCCGGACTTGTCCAGCAGGCCCAGGGTGTCGAGCAGGTCGCGGGCCCCCGCGGTCGCCTCCGCGGGTCGGGCGCCGGCCACCAGCGCGGCCAAAGCGACGTTCTCCAGCGCGGACATGTGCTCGATCAGGTGGAAGAACTGGAAGACCAGGCCGACGTGCCGGCGGCGCAACCGGGCGAGCTTCTCCTCGCTGAGCTCCTCGGTCCGGATACCGGCGAGCGAGATGGTGCCCTCGTCGGGTCGGTCGAGCCCGGCCAGCAGGTGCAGCAGCGTCGACTTGCCGCAGCCCGACGGTCCCATCAGCCCGACGAACTCGCCCGGGTGCACGGTGAGGTCGACGCCGCGCAGCGCCCGCACCGGTGCCGTTTCGGCCTCGTAGGTCTTGCGCAGGCCGCGGACGACGAGATCCGGGGCGTCCGGACGGCTGTCCGGCACCGTCCCACCCGCCGGTGCCGTTGTCGCTTTCCCGATCACCACCGGCACACCCTAGGAGGACGCTGACCTGCGCGGGAGAGCCGCCGACGAAACCGCAAGCTGTTACGACCGCCGGAGTGGTGCTAGCACCACCGACGGTGGTCAGGCCAACGGCCCGGCGACCAGGAACGCCTCCGACTCCACTTTGTGCATCCGTTCGTCGTGGCCGATCTGGCATAGTAGGTCGGCCGGTAATAGCCGGCCGCGAGCATTCTCGGCAGGAAGCCGAACCGGAACTGCGACAGCCTCCGGCCCTGCGCGGCCACCAGCTCGCCGACGATCAGCAGATGCCACTGCTCGTTGTCCTGCTGCTCGCGCGTCTCGACGATCCGCCGGTGGATGCGGTGTGCCAAGCCGGTGTCGGCAGCGGCCCGGTGCCGGCGGGTGAGCGTGCGGTAAGCCGCGTTCTCCCAGATCTGGTACGGGATCCGGGCGACGATCTCGAGCACCCGGAACTTCTCCAGCGTGTGCGCGCGCCCATAGAGCAGGTCCATCGTGACGAACAGCAGGCGTGCGAACAGGCTGTAGCGCCGGTGCGGGGCCTCCAGGGTCGCCAGCTGCTCGCGCCGCAGCGCGCGGCGGCCCAGCTTCGGGGTACGCGCCGCCGTCAGTCGGTGCGGCGGGCCAGGTGCGGGCCCGGGAACGACGATCCGCCGGGCCGGGGCCCGTGCCGCTGGCGCGGTAGAGCGGCCATCGGGGCGCCGGCTGACGCGGTGACGACGGTGCTGCCCGGCCGACCCCGGGTGCGCTTCCCTGGGCACTCCGGGTGGTGCCAGCAACCACCCGGGGTTGGGTCATCTGCGCCATCTGGATCGTCCCGGCCGCGCCCGGTTCCAGGTCGTCCCGCCCGGCTGAGGGTTGGGCGCAACGACCGCGCGGTCGACCGCGGGGCCGGAGCAGGCGCACGGCCGCTCCACGGGCCTACTCTGGTCGCGTGAGTAAGCACCACCCCACTCCCGGCCGCCCCGATCCCTCCAGCCCGTGGGTCTTCATCACCCGCGAGCTCGGCAGGCGCCCGGGGAACATGCGCACCTACACACGCACCATTCCGGCCCCCGCCGAGCCGGCGCTCGGCCTGGAGACGATCGCCGTGCCCGCGGGTGAGCCCGTGGAGCTCGACGTCCGGCTGGAGTCGGTCACCGAGGGCGTCTACGTCTCGGGCAGCGTGCACGCGTCTCTCGCGGGGGAGTGCGCCCGCTGCCTCGACGCGGTTACCGACGCGGTCGACGTCGAGGTGTCGGAGCTGTTCGCCTACCCCGACAGCGTCACCGAGGAGACCACCGACGAGGACGAGGTGCCGAGGGTCGTCGACGAGATGGTCGACGTCGAGCAGACCGTGCGCGACGCCGTCGTCCTGGCCCTTCCGCTGGCCCCGCTGTGCCGGCCCGACTGCCCCGGCCTCTGTCCGGAGTGTGGGGAGAAGTGGGCCGACCTCGCGCCCGACCACGGGCATGAGACACTGGATCCTCGATGGGCCGCTCTGCGTGAGCGCCTATCTGCTGACTGACACCCTCGAGTACTGCTAGGAGATCTACCGTGGCTGTTCCGAAGCGCCGGATGTCGCGGTCGAACACGCGCTCGCGCCGGTCGCAGTGGAAGGCCACTGCACCCACGCTCGTCGCCTGCTCGAACCGCGCCTGCCGGGCCACCAAGCCTCCGCACGTGGCCTGCCCCACCTGCGGCACCTACAACGGCCGCCAGGTCGTCAGCCCGGCCTGATCGCCGGGAGCACGGGAACGGCGACGACGTAGTGGTGGAGCGCGGCCCGCGGGGGCCCGCGGGTGACCGCGGGCCCCTTCTCGCATCCCTCGGTGTGGAGATGGCCCACGACCTGCTCACCCTCGCGCTCACCCACCGGTCCTACGCGTACGAGAACGGCGGCCTGCCCACCAACGAGCGGCTGGAGTTCCTCGGCGACTCGGTGCTGAGCATCGTGGTCACGGAGCGCCTCTACCGCGATCACCCGGACCTGCCCGAGGGGCAGCTGGCCAAGCTGCGCGCGAGCGTCGTGAACATGCACGCCCTCGCCGGCGTGGCCGCCACCCTCGGCGACGGCGGGCTCGGGACGCACCTCTACCTGGGCCGCGGTGAGGAGCTGACGGGTGGCAGGACGAAGGCGAGCATCCTGGCCGACGCCACCGAGGCGCTGATCGGCGCGGTGTACCTGGAGCACGGGCTGGAGACGGCTCGTGGGCTGGTCCACCGCCTCTTCGACGGGCTGCTGCGCGGTGCCCCGCTGCTCGGTGCCGGGCTGGACTGGAAGACGAGCCTGCAGGAGCTCACGGCCGCGGCCGACCTCGGCGTTCCCGAGTACAGGATCACCGAGGACGGGCCGGACCACCTCAAGATCTTCACCGCCACCGCTGTCGTGGCGGGCCGGGAGCTCGGCTCGGGTGAGGGGCGCACGAAGAAGGAGGCCGAGCAGAAGTCGGCCGAGCTCGCATGGCGCACGCTGACGGCCGAGGCCGGTGCCGGCAGCCAGCCTGCTCCGTCCGGCCCCGCCTGAGCGTCCACGGTGCCTGAGCTCCCGGAGGTCGAGGTCGTCCGCCGCGGCCTCGCCGAGCACGTCCTCGAGCGGAAGATCGCCGCGGTGACGGTCGCCCACCCCCGAGCGGTGCGCCGGCACGAAGCGGGCGGTGACGACTTCGCCGCGCGTCTGACCGGCCGCACGATCACCGGCGCCCGCAGGCGCGGGAAGTACCTGTGGCTCGACCTGGACGGCGGGGCAGCTGGCAGCGCAGATGCGGGCTCCGCATGCGCTCCTCCCGGTGCAGATGCGGGCTCCGCATGCGCTCCGCCCGGTGCAGATGCGGGCTCCGCATGGGCTCCGCCCGGTGATGCCGTGCTCGCCCACCTCGGCATGAGCGGCCAGATGCTCGTCGCCGATGCCGAGCGGCCCGACGAGAAGCACCTGCGGATCCGGTTCCGCTTCGTCGACGGCGGCTCGGAGCTGCGGTTCGTCGACCAGCGGACGTTCGGCGGCCTGTCGGTGCACCCGCTGGTGCCGGCGGCGGAGGGCGGTCTGCTGCCCCAACCCGTCGCACACATCGCGCGCGACCCGATGGACCCCGCATTCGACCTCGACGCCGCCGTCGCCGCGATCCGGCGCCGGCGCACCGGTCTCAAGCGCGCGCTGCTGGACCAGACGGTCGTGTCGGGTATCGGCAACATCTACGCCGACGAGGCGCTCTGGCGGGCGCGGCTGCACTGGGCCCGCCCCACCGAGACGCTCACCCGCAAGCAGGGGCGCGAGGTGCTGGCCGCGGCCAGCGAGGTGATGGCGGAGGCGCTGGCGGCCGGTGGCACGTCGTTCGACGCGCTGTACGTGAACGTCAACGGAGCGTCGGGCTACTTCGACCGCTCGCTCGACGTGTACGGCCAGGCCGACCGGGGGTGCCGCCGCTGCGGCACGCCCGTCCGGCGCGACCCGTTCATGAACCGCAGCTCGTTCAGCTGCCCGCGCTGCCAGCCCCGACCGCGTCGCGCACATCCCTGATCCGTCGCACCGCCAGTCAACCCGCGTCGCGGCGCAACAGGTCCTCGATCGTCTCCCTGCGCAGCATCGGCACGGCTGCGCCGCTCGCCACCGCGACGACGGGCGGCCGTCCGACCTGGTTGTAGGTCGAGGAGAGGGAGACGTGGTAGGCGCCGCTACATGGCACCGCGAGCAGGTCACCCGCGGCGACGTCGGCGGGGAGCAGTACGTCCTCGGCCAGCACGTCCGACGACTCACAGTGCCGCCCGACGATCGTCACCGGCGCGGACGGGACGCTTACCGGCCTGCCGAAGCGCCGCACCGGGTAGCGGGCGCCGTAGAGCGCGGGGCGCGGGTTGTCACTCATCCCTCCGTCGACGGCGACGAATGTGCGTCGCACACCGTGCTTGATGGCGGCGACCCGGTACACGGTGACACCGGCGCGGGCGACGAGGGCCCGGCCCGGCTCCACGGTCAGCCGGGGCACCGCGATGCCGAACCGGTGACACGCGGCGGCAACGACGGCCGGCACGGTGCGCGCGAACGCGGCGAGGTCGACGGACTGCTCACCCGGCGCGTACGCCACGGCGTGGCCGCCGCCCAGGTCGAGCTGGGGCAGCTCGATGCTGTGCTCGCGGGAGATCTCGGCGAGGAACGCGACCATCCGTTCCGCGGCCTCGACGTACCGCGTGACCGACCGCACCTGGGAGCCGATGTGGCAGTGCAACCCGACCAGCTCCAGCTCGGGATGGGCGAGCACGCGGCGCACGGCCTCCGCTGCGGCTCCCGTCGCGATCGACAGCCCGAACTTCTGGTCCTCCGTGCCGGTCGTGAGCCCGGCGTGCGTTCCGGCGTCGACCCCGGGGACGACCCGCAGGAGCACCTGCTGCCGAGCCGGGACGAGGGCCGCGAGGGTCGGGATCTCCTCGATGGAGTCGATCACAATACGGCCGACCCCCACGCCCAGCGCGGTCTTCAGGTCCTCGTCGGACTTCACGTTGCCGTGCAGCACCATCCGATGTCCCGGAAAGCCTCCGGCCGCGGCCACGGCGACCTCGCCGCCGGAGCAGACGTCGAGGGCGAGTCCCTCCTGGTCGGCCAGCCGGGCCATGGCACGGCAGAGGAACGCCTTGGCCGCGTACGCGATCTCCACTCCGGGGAGCGCCTCCCGGTAGGCCCGGCAGCGTGAGCGAACGTCCGTGGCGTCGATGGCGAGCACCGGGGTACCGAACCGCGCGGCCAGGTGGGCCAGGTCGACTCCACCCACGACCAGTTGCCCGTCACAGGTGGCCCGAGTGGTCTCCGGCCAGAGGCCGGGTTCCAGGCGGCACGACAGCGACGTGCGCAACGTAGGGATGAGATCGGCGAGAGTCACCGTGTCCTCCGGAATCGATAGGCGGCCGACGGGCCACCGAGAGTTCCGTTCTCCCGCTCATAGCCCCACCACGCACTGCTGCTCATCGCTCCGTTGACGGCAGGGGGCCACGTCCTGACGCCGTGGTGACGTCAGGCGTGGTGCTGGTCACAGAGCCTCTCGCCGCGCGACTACGACCTGACGTCAAGAACGCGTGAGGATGCTGGCGGAAGATCACGTGCCGTCGGATGATTCGCGGCGCGCGCGGCGCGGTTGCGCTGTGCTGGGGCGAGGCGCGGCGACGGCCGGGGGAGGAACAGGATTCCGATGACAGACGTCGTCAGCCGGCTGAGGCGCGCTCCGCTGGCGCAGGGCGCGGCCGAGGAGCGACACCGGCTCACCGCCTCCACCGGCCTTGTGGCACTCGGTCTGGACGCCCTGGCACGGTGCGCCTACGGCCCGGAATCGATCGTGCTGGCGCTCGCCGTCGCGGGCTCCGCGGGTATCGGCTTCACCGTGCCGGTCACGCTGGTGATCGTCGGGCTGCTCGCGGTGCTCGTGGTCTGCTACCGCCAGGTGATCAACCTCTACCCGGACGGCGGCGGCACGTACACCGTCGCTCGCGACAACCTCGGGCGCCGGGCCGGACTCGTCGCCGCGGCGTCGCTGGTGGTCGACTACGTGCTGAACGTTGCCGTCTCCGTCGCCGCCGGCGTCGCGGCGCTCACGTCCGCGTTTCCCACGCTGCTGCCGTACACCGTCGAGCTCTGCCTCGCGGTGATGCTGCTCGTGGCTGCGGTGAACATGCGGGGCGTCGTGGCGGGCGGCAGGCTGTTCGCGCTCCCGGCGCTGGTGTTCGTCGGTTCGATGGCGGTGCTGATCGTCGTCGGGCTGGTCCGCGGCGGGCCGCTGGCGCCCCTGCCGGCCTCGGACGTGGTCGTCACCCCGCAGACGGTCGGGGTGCTGCTGATCCTCGCCGCGTTCGCCAACGGCTGTGCCGCACTGACCGGCGTGGAGGCGATCGCCAACGCCACGCCGTCGTTCCGCGCTCCGCGCCGGGTGCGGGCCCGCCGCGCCGAGGCCGGGCTCGGCCTCGTGCTGGGCACGCTCCTGATCGGGCTCGGAGTGCTCGTCCAGCTGTTCGACGCAGGCCCCGTCGAGGGTCGCAGCCTGCTCTCGCTGCTGGCCGAGGGCTCGGTCGGCACCGGGGTGTTCTACGTGGTCGTGCAGCTGTCCACCGTCGTGCTGCTCGGGCTGGCCGCGAACACCTCCTACGGCGGGCTCCCGGTGCTGGCCGCGCGGCTGGCCGCGGACGGTGCGCTACCGCACGTGTTCGGCCTGCGCGGGGACCGACAGGTGTACCGGGCCTCGATCGTGGTGCTGTCGGTGCTCGCGGGTGCCCTGCTGCTGGTCTCCGGCGGGCAGGTGGCCGTGCTCGTGCCGCTGTTCGCGATCGGTGTGTTCGTCGGGTTCGCGCTCTGCCAGGCCGGGATGCTGCGGCACTGGTGGGTGCTCCGCGGCCCACGGTGGCAGTCGCGCGCCGCGCTCAACGTCCTGGGTGCGGTACTCACCGGGGCGGCCGCGCTCCTGCTGGCCGTGGAGAAGTTCTCAGCGGGTGCGTGGCTGATCGTGGTGGTGATCCCGGTGCTGGTGCTGGTGTTCAGCGGTGTCCGGACCGCGTACACCCGGATCGGGGAGGTGCTCGAGGTCGACGAGCGCCCACAGCGGCCGCGGCCCGTGGCGTCGGTGGTCGTCGTCCCGGTGGTCGGCATCAGCAGGCTTGCGGAGGAGAGCCTGTCCGCAGCGCTGTCGATGGGCGACCGCGTGGTGGCCGTGCACGTCGTGCTCAGTGGCGAGAACGACGACCGCGCCGCTGCCGACCTCCTGCAGCAGCGCTGGGCGGAGTGGCGCCCGGACGTCACGCTCGTTCTGCTCGAGGCCGTCGACGAGCAGGGCAGGCCGAGTCGCGTACTCGGCCCCGCGATCGTTTCGTACCTGCGCACCCTCGCCGAGCCGGGTACCGAGAGGGTGCTGCTGCTGATCGGCGAGGTCCAGCCCGACCACTGGTGGCAGCGCGTGCTGTTCAACCGGCGAGGTGCCGTGGTGGGTCGCTACGCCGAGCGGCACAGCCAGGCGGTGGTGTGCCGGCTGCGGTTCCGGCTGCTGCCGCGGCCGAAGACGTCTCCGGTGCCGCAGACCCGCGGCGAGCGTGGGCTGGTGCTGCCGCGGTCCTGAGGGGGCCGGCCCTCGTACGGTCTAGAGCCAGCCGCGTCGCTTGAAGATCGCGTACAGGCCCAGGCCGAGCAGCAGCATCAGCAGCACCGCGAACGGGTAGCCGAGAGGCCAGGTCAGCTCGGGCATGTGCGTGAAGTTCATCCCGTAGATCGAGGCGACCAGCGTGGGAGCGAACAGGATCGCCGCCCACGAGGAGATGCGCTTGACCTGCTCGTTCTGGAGGTAGCCCGCCTCGGTCATCCGGGCCATCTCCTCATTCTGGCGCTGCGCGACGAGCGCGGCGTTGACCTGGAGGATGCTGCTGAGCAGCTGCCGGAAGGCCTCGATCCGCTCCATCACCCGAGTGGCGTGGTCGGCCACGTCGCGTAGGGCCCTGCGCAGCTCGAGGTCGGACTCGCTCGCGTGCTCCTTCAGCCGCTCCCGCAGCTCGACGAAGATGTCGCGCAGCGGCTCGACCGCGCGCTGGAACTCGATCACCTCGCGGCTGAGCTGGTAGATCCGCTTCGAGACCCCGGGGTCGCCGCCGAAGACCTGCACCTCGATCTCGTCGATGTCGACCTGCAGGCCGTCGAGCACCGGGCTGTAGTCGTCGACGATCTTGTCCAGCACTGCGTAGAGCACGGAGTACGGGCCGTTGTCGAGAAGCCCCGGATCGCTCTCCAGACGCTTGCGGACCTCGGCCAGGTCCGGTTCCTCCGCGTGCCGGACGGTGATCACGAAGTCGGGACCGAGGAACAGGTGCACCTCGCCGATCTCGACGACCTCGACCGGGTCGACGTAGCGGGCCGGGCGCAGCACCACGAACAGGACGTCGCCGTAGCGCTCCAGCTTCGGTCGCTGGTGCGCGTTGATGGTGTCCTCGACGGCGAGGCTGTGCAGGCCGAACTCCTCGGCGACGGCCTTGATCTCCTGCTGGCTGGGACGCAGCAGGCCGATCCAGCAGAAGCTGCGGCCATGGTCGGGGCACTGGCGGAGCTCCTCGAAGGTGTGGTCGAGCGACGTGGGGACGGCGGCACGCTTGCCGTCGATGTAGATCGCATTGTCGATCACGGACATGCGGACTCCTGTCGTGCCCGAGGGCCGCGCTCGGCGGTCGTCGTGGGTGCGCCGGTGCGGGGCACCGTGACCTTGTGCAGGGTATCGCCGTAGGTCGGAGGGCTGCCGGGTCGCCGCGCGTCACACGTCGCGGACGGCGGGGAACGCGGGTGGGTGGACATCGCAGGCGCCATGCTGTGGGCCGACCTCCGGACCGCCGAGCAGACCGGTCTACATCCCCAGCTGTTCGACCCGTCCCCGGCGGGCTACCTGCTCCCGGCGAGGGGCGCGTCAGCGTACGGGTACTCGGTCGCGTTCCTGGTCACCACGGGCTCGCAGTTCTCGGGCTCATCGCCGTAGCGTGGCTCGTGCCCAGACCGCCCGCGGCCGTCGGCGACCCGACGGTGCAGGAACCGAGCACTGACGATCCGCACCCACTGCCCGACCTTGGGCGACGTCAGGGCGGCTGAGGGGCGGGCTCACCGCCCGTGGACGTCGCGCCCAGCCTGCATGTCGCACCACGGCTCCGACCAGCTGGGCGGCGACGGCGGCCACCACCACGACGCCTAACGCGACGACGTCCGCGCGGCCGCCTTCAAGCGTGCCGAAGCGGTGGAGCACGAAGCCGTCGTAACAGGCCCAGGACAGGGCGCCGGCAACGACGGCGCCGGTTGTGGTGGTGAGTGCCGCGAGGGCCATCGCCGCCGCCGCGGCCAGCACGATCCCGGTCGTCGGGTTGCCGTCGAACGCCCAGGCCGCGATGGCGGCGACGGCTCCGGCGGGCAGGCCGAGAACCCCACCGACCGCGCCGGACAGCACGGGCCGGGCGGGGCTTGCGTCGCCTGCAGTGGGTCGAGGTGCGAGCACAACGACAACGATCCGGCGGTCGGAGCCCCACGCGCGGACTGTTGACGTTGTCCTGACGGAGCTGTTCCGACCCCTGACGCCCCCGTCCTGCGGACGGCGTACTACTGTGTCTTGCGTAGTACCGTGCGGTACGCAGATGAGGCGGACAGGCGCCAGGGCGATCGGAGAGAGGGGGCGGTGTGGACACGAGCCAGCTGCTCAAGGGGGTGCTCGACCTGGCTGTGCTCGCGGTGCTGGACCGCGCGGACGGCTACGGCTACGAGGTGGTGCGCGGGCTGCGCGCGGCCGGTCTGGAGGAGGTGGGAGACGCGTCCGTCTACGGCACCCTGCGCCGGCTCTACAACGCGGGGCTGCTGACCTCCTACGTCGTCCCCAGCGAGGAGGGGCCGCACCGCAAGTACTACAGCGTGAACGCCCCCGGCAGGGAACGGCTGCGCGAGATGGTCAAGACGTGGCGTGCGTTCGCGGAGACGATGGAAGGGCTGGTGGGGGCCGCATGAACGGGGACAACGAGGGCACGGGCCGCAGCGCGACGGGCGCCGGCGGAACCGGCGCGCCCACCGTGAGGTTGCTGAAGGGTCCGGCCGAGGAGTACCTCGCGGGGATCCGGTCCGCGCTGGCGGACCTGCCGGCGCCGGAGCTGGCCGACATCCTCGACGACGTCCGCGCGCACCTGGCCGACCTCACCGCCGAGCTCGGCAGCGAGGCGAATCATGCGGGGCTCGTTGTGCGGCTGGGCACCCCCGCGGCATACGCGGGGGAGCTGCGGGCGGCCGCCGGCTACCCGCCTGCTCCCGCCCCCGCCGCGGCACGCGAGCGGTCGCGGTCGGCGGCGGCGTGGTTCGCGGTCGCGGGGCTCGTTGGGTCGGTCCTGCTGGTGGCGCTCGGTGCCGCCGCGTCCGCGCCCGAGGCCGTCGTGCTCGGGCTGCTCGTCGCGCTGGCCGGGCTTCCGCTGCTCACCCGGGACGACCCGGGGGTGCCCACGGTGGCCGCGCTGCCGCTGGTGCGCCGGCTCACCGGCAGCAGGCCCGCCCCGGGAACGACAGCGCGCGGCGTCGCGGACTTCCTGGTGAGCCTGCAGCCGGCGTGGTGGGTGATCCGTGCCGTCGTCGCTGCGGCGCTGGTGCTGGCCGTGCTCGTGAGCGCCGACCCGGCCCTGGTCGTGCTGCTGTCGCTGGTGACGGTGCCGACGTCGGTCTGGCTCGGCCATCGCACGCGCCATGACCGGCGTCTGCTCTGGGCGGTGGTGCCGCTCAACGCTCTCGCGGCGGTGCTGGCGCTGGACGCACTGCTCTCGACCGGATCGGGCGTGCTGGGGTACTCCGCGCCGACCAGCGGCTACTCGGCCCAGTTCCACCAGCCGGGGCTGTGGCAGGACACGGACCGGCAGATCCTCGACATCCGGCCCGTCGACGCCGCCGGCAACCCGCTGACCGGGGTGTACCTGTTCGACCAGGACGGGCGGGCGATCGACACCTCCGGCAGCTTCTCCTGCGAGGACGATCTCCGGTCCGGCGAGTCGGCGGCGAGCGCGGCCCGCCCCTACCCGCGCGGCACGACCGACTACGACCCGCGCACCGGCGACTGCGTGACCATTCCGCCAGGGCCCCTGCTCGTGGCAGTGCCGTCGGCCACCCTGCAGCCGACCTCCGCAGCCAGCACTACAGCGGCCCCGCCGGCCACCCCGGCCGTGCCGCCCTCACCTGTGCCGTCGGCAGTCCCGCCGGCCCCGCCGGCCCCGCCGGTCCCGCCGGTGGTCCCGCCCACCGGTTGACGGTCCTGGTCCGTCCCACCCGGGTGCCGCGCCGAGAGGCTGCGGTGCCTGCGGGCGGCCTGC
>DASRSC010000049.1:0-14603 GCA_035695525.1 Pseudonocardia sp.
CCACAGCGTGCCCTCGATGAGGGCTTGATCGCCATCGCCCGAGTCGCGTGGCACCCAGTACGGGCACCGGTAGTATTCGCCTACCCCCGAGCACGACTACGCCCCTGCAACCTCGTCGTGAGGCTCCGGGGGCGTAGGTCGGTCGTCAGCCCACCTTCACGAAGGTCTCACAGCCGGGGTTGGAGAACGTTGCGCGCCCACCCAACGCCGATGCCGAGCAGGAACGCCGCGTTGCCGACGAAGATCGTGGGGCGCTTCGCCACCTTCGATTTGGTGGCCGGCGGCGGGAACTGCGGGGTGCGGGGCGGGGGAGTCGCTCGAGGTGGTCAACGCGCTGTGGGACAGCTGGGAGCCCGGCGCGCTGACTCTCGACGGGAGCGGCAACGCCGTGCTTGACCCCAGCAAGGTGCATCCCATCAACCACTCAGGCCGGTTCTTCACGGTGGCTGGGCCACTGAACATCCCGCCGCTTCCGCAGCGTCGTCCGGTGCAGATCCAGGCGGGGCAGTCCGAGGCAGGGATGGCGCTGGGCGCGCGTTTCGCCGAGATCGTCTTCACCTCCTTGCCGACGTTGGACATCGCGCTCGACTTCACCCGGAGGATCCGGAGCCAGGCTGCGCGGCGCGGGCGCCCTGACGGGTTGCCGCTGATCTTCAGCTCGTTCCACGCCACCTACGGCGCTACCGAGGAGGAAGCGCGACGGCTGGTCCGGGAGAAGAATGAGGCGCTCGACTTCGACCTTGGCCGGGCGCCGAGGAGCGGTTCCGGGCCGGTGTCCTGGACGTGCTGACCCTTGAAATCGCGGGCAATCAGCGCCTCGGCTTGGGTGCGCAGGAACGGGTCCCAAGTACTCGACAGCGGCCGGGTGGGGTCGATGCCGGGGTCGGTGAGGATTTGCCACGTGGTGGATGGCCGCGCCCGACGCTACGAGGCTAGGGCCCGAGGCCGGGACGCGGCCGGGCCGCAGAACTGGTCGAACTGCTCACCTCGTCGGCCCGGCCAGAACTGCTCCAGGACCATGCGCATCACGCTGGTAGTGAATCGCGCCGAACTTCGTCCGGCAACCCCTCCGGCTGGTGGTGTGCCGGTTCAGCGGCATTCCGCGGAATCGGCAAGCACCCGCCCGAGCGCGGGCACGACGAACGAGCCGGCGGCTGCCGCCGTCACGACCGGGCCGCGCGTCCGGTGGCGGGGCGGGACGAGCTCCGCCGGTCGGGCACCCGCCAGCACCACCCGCCACGCGTGGAGGGTGCCGGTGCGGGTGCGCAGGCGGGCGCCGGGGCCGCCCTGCAGCTCGATGGACCGCACCGGCTCGCGGTGTCGCAGCACCGCCCCCCACGCCGCGGCGGCGGCGGTGAGGGCGGCGACGGCGTGACCGGCCCGGATCTGGCGGCCGGCGCACCCCGTGTGCAGCAACGACGCGCCCGTCTCGCGCTCGATCTCACGCCAGAGCACTCCCGCCTCGTCCACGAGCCGCGGCTGCGCGTCGGCCTCACCCCACACGGCGCGGCCCGCAGCCCGCCAGACGTCACCGGCGCCGCACCGTTCGAGCAGCGCCACCTGCGCACCCCGGCGAGCAAGGTGCCACGCGACTGCGGCGCCGAGAGCTCCTGCCCCCACAACGGCGACGTCGACCACGACGGGCGGTCCGGTCGGGGCAGCGGGAGGTGCGTCGGCGAGTGCGGCCGGACAGGCCATGTGAATCCTCCATCGATCCCGGCTGAAGCACCCTGCCTGCGGGGTTGCTGCGGCGTCCCGGAGCCGGGTCTCTCGGCCGCTCTGGATGGGCGGACAACAGTAGGCAGATTCCTGCCGCTGCTGTCAAGGAATGCCC
Source organism: Pseudonocardia sp. (assembly GCA_035695525.1). Classification (GTDB taxonomy): domain Bacteria; phylum Actinomycetota; class Actinomycetes; order Mycobacteriales; family Pseudonocardiaceae; genus Pseudonocardia. The sequence goes on from DASRSC010000049.1 coordinate 1,835, forward strand.
ACTCGGAGGCCGCGTCGGACATTTGCGAGCGGAACTGTCCGGCCATTTCAGCCAGCCCGCGAATGGCGCACGACACACTTCCCCGGAAAACGCTTGTAAATCGGCTCGTCAGATCCGTACCGTCGGATCGCGGCCGGGCTCTGGCCGCCACCATCCAGAGCGGCTGAGAGACCTGGCTCGACGACGCCGCAGCAACCCCCCGCGCGAGTGGGTGCGGGTGCTACCGCCGGGAGCGATGGAGGTCGCCGTGCCGGGTCCGGGGAGCACCCCGCTGCACACGACGTGGCACGCCTGGCGCCACCACGTCGACCTGTGCCGCACCAGCGCGGCCCTCTGTCCGGCCTGACGATCCCCCGAACCCAGAGCGCGCACCGTCGACGACGGTGCGGTGGCCCGTAGAAGGACCCCCCATGACCACATTCCCCTTCCGAGCAGGTCTGTTCGCCGCCGCCGCCGTATTGCTGACGGCCTGCGGCGGTGGCGCCGCGCCCCCGCGTCGATTCGGGGGGTCGACGCAGCCCGGCCCACCGAGCAGCTCTTGGACGCGCCGGGGCACGAATACACTCGGGAGCTGCTCGCCGCCATCGCGGGGCAGCGGCGCCCGTCCCTGTCCTGCGCAGCGAAGGAGCCCGCATGAAGTTCCTCGTCCTCACGCTGATCTCGAACGGGCCTGACCCGGTCACCGGCCGGACCCCCTCGCCGAACGCGCGCCTGCACCGGGTCGTCGAGAACGCGGTGCAGGCCGAGGAGCTGGGCTTCGACGGCTACGCGGTGGGTGAGCGGCACGAGCGCCCGTTCTTCTCCTCGGCGCCGCCCGTGGTGCTCTCCCACATCGCCGCCCGCACGTCGCGGATCACGCTGTTCACCGGCGTCACGACGCTCTCGCTGCTCGACCCGGTGCGCGCCTACGAGGACTACGCCACCCTCGACCACCTCGCCGACGGCCGCCTGGAGCTGATCATCGGCAAGGGCAACGGTGCCGCGCAGGCGCAGCTGTTCCACGTCACGCCTGAGGACCAGTGGGACCGCAACGCCGAGGGCTACGAGCTGTTCCGGCGGCTCTGGCGCGAGGAGCGCACCACCTGGGAGGGGCCGTTCCGCCCGTCGCTCGCCGACGCCGAGACGTGGCCACCGCCCCGGCAGCAGCAGATCCGGGTCTGGCACGGCAGCGCGACCAGCAAGGACTCCGTGGAGCTGGCCGCCCGCTACGGCGACCCGCTGTTCTCGGCGAACGTCACCAACCCGATCGAGCCGTACGCCGAGCTGATCGCCCACTACCGGGAGCGCTGGGTGGCCTACGGGCACGACCCGGTTGACGCGCTGGTCGGCGCGGGCACGGCGGGCTTCCACCTGGCGAAGACGTCGCAGCACGCGGTCGAGGAGTTCCGCCCGGCGTTCGCGCATCGGCTCGCGCTGGCGGAGCGGTTCGGGCTGCCGGTGGTGTTCCCGACGGTCGAGGACTTCGTCGAGCGCAGCTCCGCGCTGATCGGCAGCCCGGAGCAGATCGTCGACAAGGTGCTGCGCTACCACGGGGTGTTCGGCCACGAGGCCATGCACCTGCACCTCGACGGCGACGGGCTCACTCCGCGGCGGCAGCGGGAGATGCTGGAGCAGTTCCAGTCCGACGTCGCGCCCGCGCTCCGCGCCGCGGTGCCGAGCCGTCCGCTCACGGCTCCCGTGCCCCCGGACCCGGACGACGCCCGGCCGTCCGAGGGGGATTCACCGTGACGCCGCCGCTGTCGATCCTCGACCTCGCGCCAGTACCCCGCCGGGGTACGGCGGCCGAGGCGCTGCACAACTCGATCGACCTCGCCCGCGTCGCCGAGCGCGCCGGCTACCTCCGCTACTGGGTCGCCGAGCACCACCTCGTGCCTGGAGTGGCCTCGTCGTCCACTCCCGTGCTGGTGGCGCTGATCGCCTCGGCCACCGAGCGCATCCGCGTCGGGTCGGGGGCGGTGCAGCTGCCCAACACCCGGCCGCTGCAGGTGGCCGAACAGTTCGGCACGGTCGCCGCGGTGCACCCTGGCCGGATCGACCTCGGGCTCGGCCGGCTCGACCTGCACAAGGTGCTCACGCTGATCCGCGCCTCGCAGGAGGCCGGTTCGGGCAAGCCGGGGGCGCCGCCGCCACCGCCGCTACCGAGGGTCGTCGACGGGCTGCTCATCCCCTCGCCCGCCCGGTTCGCAGGCGACCCGTCGATGTTCGGGTACCTGGGCGCGCTGCTCGGGTTCAGCGCCGACGACCCGCCCCCGGACTACGACGAGCAGGTCGGCGCGATCCTCGACTACTTCGCGGGCACCGCGAAGCGCACCGACGGGGAGCCGGTCACCGTGCTGCCCGCGGAGGGCACCGACCTCGACGTGTGGGTGCTCGGCTCGAGCCCGGGCGCGAGCGCGCAGGTGGCCGCGGCGCGCGGGCTGCCGTTCGCGGCGAGCTACCACACCGTGCCGAGCACGGTGCTGGAGACGGTCGCGGCCTACCGGGACGCGTTCCGGCCGTCCGAGCGGCTGGCCGCGCCGCATGTGATGGTCTCCGCCGACGTCGTCGTGGCCGAGACCGACGAGCGGGCCGCCGAGCTGGCCGCGCCGTACGGGCAGTGGGTACTCGACATCCGCTCCGGACGCGGCGCGCAGCCCTACGTCACGCCCGAGGAGGCGCGGGCGCGTGTGTGGACCGAGCAGGAACGCGCCGCCGTCGCCGACCGGGTGGGCACTCAGTTCGTCGGCTCGCCGGCCACGGTGGTCGAACGCCTGGAGACCCTCGCCGGCGTGACCGGGGCCGACGAGCTGCTGGTCACGACCGTCACCACCGAACACGCCGACCGCGTGCGCAGCACCGAGCTGCTCGCGCAGGCGTGGGCCGAGAGAAGGACGACATGAGCGAGCTTGCGAGCGAATCATCGGCACAGCGTCCGGGCGAATGCCGGCGACGAGCGCAAGCGAGGAGTTGAACATGAGCCCGTTCACGGAGGCGCGGATGCACCTGGCCGTGGAGCTTCAAGGGGCCGGGCGGCACCCGGCGGCGGCGCGGTGGGCCGGGCTCGACCGGGCGTCGCTGCTCACCGCGCCCTACTACGTCTCGCTGGTCCGCGCGGCGGCCCGCCGGGGCCTCGACCTCGCGCTGCTCCCGGACACGTTCGCCGACGACGAGCCCGTGCTCGACGCCGTGGCCATCGCCGCGCGGGTGGCGCCGGTCGTGCCGGGGATCGGGCTCGTGCCCACGGCGACGGTCACGCACACCGAGCCGTTCCACCTGTCCAAGGCGATCGCGACCCTCGACATCGTCTCCGGCGGGCGGGCCGGGTGGGAGCCCGTGGTCTCCAGGACGCCGGCAGAGGCTGCGCTGTTCGGGCGCAAGCCGGCCGCGCCGCCGGACGTCCTATGGCGCGAGGCCGCCGACGCCGTCGAGGTGGTGGTGCGGCTGTGGGACTCCTGGGAGGACGACGCCGTGATCCGCGACGCCACCACCGGCCGCTACGTCGACCGCGACAAGCTGCACTACGTCGACTTCACCAGCGAGTTCTTCGCCGTGAAGGGCCCGTCGATCACCCCGCGGCCCCCGCAGGGGCACCCGCTGGTCGTGCTGCGCGCCGACGAGGAGCATGCGCTGCCGGTGGCCGCCCGGTGGGCGGACGTCGTGCGGATCGCGGCGCCCGACCTGGACGCGGCGGGCGCCGCCCGGGAGCAGGTGCGGGCCGCGGCGGCGGCCGCCGGGCGCGACCCGGACGATGTCACGGTGCTGCTCGACGTCGAGGTGCACCTGGCCGCCGACGCCCCCCGCGCCCGCGCGGACGTCGCCGAGCTGGACGCGCGCGCCGCGCTGGAACCGTCGTCGGTGCGGGTCACCGGCACCGCGACCGACCTCGCCGACCTGCTCGGCAGGGCCGTCCGACTGGGGGCGGCGGACGGCGTCACGTTCGTGCCGCTCGTGCTACCCGCCGACCTGGGCGCCCTGGCCGACCAGGCCGTGCCGCTGCTGGCCGGTCGGGGCCTGTTCCGCACCGGACGGTCCGGCGGTTCGCTGCGCTCACGCTTCGGCCTGAGCCGCCCGGCCAACCAGTTCGCGGAGTCACAGTCGTGAGCAAGAAACAGATCCACTTCGGCGCGCACTTTCCGGGCGTCAACAACACCACGGTCTGGAGCGACCCCCCAGGCCGGCAGCCAGACCGACTTCGTGTCGTTCGTCCACTTCGCGCAGAACGCCGAGCGCGGCCTGATGGACTTCGTGTTCCTCGCGGAGGGGCTGCGGCTGCGCGAGCACCGCGGGCTCATCCACGACCTCGACGTCGTCGGGCGCCCGGACACGTTCACGGTGCTCAACGCGATCGCCGCCGTCACAACCCACCTCGGCCTCGCCGGCACGATCAACACCACGTTCAACGAGCCCTACGAGCTCGCGAAGCAGTTCGCCTCGCTCGACCACCTCTCCGGGGGCCGGGCGGCGTGGAACATGGTCACCACGTCCGACGTGTTCACAGGCGAGAACTTCCGCCGCGGCGGTTTCCTGGACCGCGCCCAGCGCTACGAGCGGGCGGCCGAGGTCGTCGCCGTGACGAGATCTCTGTGGGACTTCCGCGGCGAGCCGGTCGAACACCACGGCCCGCAGTTCGACGTGAGCGGCCGCTTCCCGCTGCCGCCGGGACCGCAGGGGCACCCGGTGCTGATCCAGGCGGGCGACTCCGCCGAGGGTCGCGACTTCGCCGCCGCCACCGCCGACGCGATCTTCACGCTGCACGGAACGTTGGAGGCCGGGCAGGCGTTTTACGCGGACGTGAAGGGCAGGCTCCGCAGGCACGGGCGCAGCGAGCACGACCTCAAGGTGCTGCCGGGTGTGACGTTCGTGCTCGGGGACACCGACGCGGAGGCGCAGGCGGCGGCCGACCACATCCGCCGGCAGCAGGTCTCGCCGCCCACCGCGATCGCATTCCTCGAGCAGATCTGGGGGCTCGACCTGACGGGGTACGACCCGGACGGACCGCTGCCCGACGTCGACCCGGACGTCGACAACGTCTCGATCACCCGCGGCCGCGTGCGGCACGCCAAGGACCCGCGTGCTGTCGCGCAGGAGTGGCGCGACTTCGCCGCCGCGGGCGGCGGGTTGTCGATCCGTGAGGTCGTCATCGAGAAGACCGGCCGCCAGTCGTTCATCGGCTCGCCGAGGACGGTGGCCGACCAGATGGACCTGTTCGTCCAGAGGAACGCCTGCGACGGTTTCATCCTCGTGCCGCACCTGACCCCCGGCGGGCTCGACCGGTTCGTCACCGACGTCGTGCCCGAGCTGCAGGACCGCGGCAGCTACCGCACCGCCTACCCCGGCCCGACGCTGCGCGACCACCTCGGCCTGCGCCACCCGCACGCACCGCTGACAGCACAGGAGAGCGCATGACCAGCACCGTTCCCGGCACCGCAGCCATGTTCGCGCAGGACTGGGCGGTCTGGCACGCCGACCGCGAGGAGCAGCTCGCCGCCCCGCACGGCTGGCTGAGCCTCACCGCCCTCCACTGGCTCGACGGGACCGCGCGCGCCTACGAGGGCCTGCCCGGCACGTGGCGGGCGAGCGGCGACGGGGGCGTCGAGCTGGCCGCCGACGGTGACGCGGTGCTCGACGGCGCTCCGGTGACCGGCACTGTGCGCCTGGAGCCGGTCGACGGGCAGCCGGGCGTGCTCGTGACGGTCGGCGAGCGGAAGATCGAGGTCATCCGGCGCACCGACAGCTACGCGCTGCGCGTGCGCCACCCGCAGGCGATCACCCGCACCGCGTTCACCGGGGCGCCGGCGTTCCCCGCGGACGAGCGCTGGGTCGTCAAGGGCCGGTTCGAGCCCTACGCCGAGCCGCAGCGCCTCACCGTCGGCGCTGTCGTGGACGGGCTGCAGCACTTCCCGACGGCCGTTGGCGTCGTCCGCTTCACGCTCGACGGCGCCGAGCACGCGCTCGTGGCCTTTCCCGGCAAGGGCGGCGGCCTGTCGCTGCACTTCCACGACGCCACCTCCGGGCAGAGCACTTACGGCGGCGGGCGCACGCTGCGGCTCGACGACCCGGACGCCGACGGCCGCGTGACCGTGGACTTCAATCGCACGCTCAACCTGCCGTGCGCGTTCACAGCACACGCCACCTGCCCCCTCCCGCCGGCGGGGAACCGGCTGACAGCTGCCGTCGAGGCAGGGGAGCGGACGCCGCCGCGGCCCGACCTCGCGCCGTGAACCCGACCGACATCACGGTCGACCCCGCGGCGATGCGGGACGTCCTCGGGCACTTCGCGTCAGGCGTCGTCGTGGTGACGGCAGCGGGGCCGGACGGGCGGCTCGGGTTCACCTGCCAGTCGTTCGCGTCGCTGTCGCTGGATCCCCCGCTGGTCTCGTTCGCCCCGGCGCGGACGTCGTCGACGTGGCCGCGGATCCGCGAGGCCGGCGTGTTCTGCGTGAATGTGCTTGCCGACGACCAGGAGGCGCTCAGCGCCGGCTTCGCCCGCTCCGGCGTCGACAAGTTCGCGGGCGTGGACTGGCGGCGGGGGCCCGACGACGCGCCGCTTCTCGGCGGGGCCTGCGCGTGGATCGGCTGCACGTTCTGGCGCGAGTACGACGGGGGTGACCACACGATCGTCGTCGGGCAGGTCCGCGACCTCGCCGCCGACGCCTCCCGGTCGCCGCTGCTGTTCCACCGGGGCCGCTACGGTCTGACCCGACCCGACGGCTGCCCGCAGGAGGAGAACGGATCACCGGCCTGAACGTGCTCGGCATCGTCGCCGCACCCGAGCCGGGCGGCCGCACCGCCACCGCCGTGGCCGGGTTGCTGGCCGGTGCGGCGAAGGTGAGTGCGTCGACCTCGCTGCTGGAGCTGAGCGAGGCCGGGGCCAACGCCGTGATTTCCTTCGCCTGCGGGTGCCAGAATCTCCGTCACGGCTGTGATCCGCTGGTTCGCCTCGGCGCCGCGCGGCATGATCGTCGGGTTGGCTCGCGTAGCGTCTGCTGAATCTGATCATGTGTCGCCCGGCGGGGTGGTTTACTTGCTGGCAAACGGCACAGTGCTCATCGCGTGGAATGTAGTGGTTGCCGCACTCAACGACCTCGCCGAGTTGGGTCCCTCCGCAGTGAGGAAAGTGACCCCGCAAGCGTAAACGGAACGGTAAACAAGACGCGCCAGAACCTGGACCGACGCCTGGGACCACGGGTATCCCGGGGCATCTCGCCGACCGACGTAGCCTCCGTGTAGAAATGGTGCATCCAGCGCCGGACGCGCCGCGGGCCTATACGGCCGCTCCGCTGCGCCGGCGGGCCCGGAGGAACCGACACCACGCTGTCGGGTCACGGTCGGTGGTCGAATATCAGGCACCCATGGGCTTGCGCGAGGGCGCGGTGTGGCACGGCTGCGCAGCGAACCTGCAGGGCACGGCCCGTCAGGGGTCGGCCGCCAGCCCGGCTGGGGGGTGACGCACTGGTGGGCCTGGCTGCTGGCCGCGGAGCTCAGATGCTATGGGCTGCCCCCCGCCTGCCCATGATCCGGTGATGAGCCAGAGCTCGTAGTGGAAAAGCCATTCGGTGGTCCAGGGCACGATGGTGCGCGAGGAGCATGGTGTCGTCCCACTGGCCAGGCGCCGGTAGGCCACCACCCGGACGGTATAAGCGGGTGGCGGTTGGGGTGTTCGCGCTCGGGGTCCGCCCGAAGATCCTCAAGGACAATGCCATGCGGGCGCTGCGGCCCGACCAGGCGAGGTCGTCACCGCGAATGGCCACCATCGACGACCTCCCGGGTCTGGTCCGCAAGCGGCTGGGGCTCGGATGGTGGTTCCGGCGGAGCGGCGCCGTGACGTCGGTCGAGCCGGTCGCGGGGTCCAGCTGGGGCAGTGATCGGTCCGGGACTGCCGGAGAAGTCGGCGTCACCCCGGCGCTCGCCGGGCACCTCACACGGCACGACATCCCGACCGTGACGAATTCGAAGATGAACCGGATTCCGAGCGTCGCAACAAATTCTAGGACTCGGCGGATTGACGACTCTCCACGGTCGGCACCGGTTCTCGCCAACCCGTGCACAGGAACGTCGATCTCGCGATCGCTACTTGCTGCAATGGCATGGTCGGGGGACAGCTATGGGCCAACGGAAAAGGTAGGAAATGGACAATGGGGCGGCAGGAGTCAATCGGGTGGATCGATGCCTTCGATCGGTCGACGGGCTGGGACGCGCCGGTCGGGACTTGGTTCCGCCACTGGGGTTGCGGCCGACTGGGCATCAGATCCGGACTTACCGCGCGCAGGGTATATGGCGGGACGTGACCGCAGTTGCTGACCTGCGGCGGTGGCGGCGGGACATTCCGGGCTCGGTTGCGATCACCGCCGGTCGTGCCGACGGCCGTACCCGCCACATCACCTACGAGGAATACGCGCAGTATGTCGAACGGTTGACGGGTGCCCTCCACGAGCTCGGCGTCGGACCCGGGCAGGTCGTCGCGATCCAACTACCCAACTGGTGGCAGACCAGCGCCTTGGTCCTGGCCTGTGCCCGGCTCGGGGCGGTGATAGCGCCGGTCACCACCACTATTCGCCCCCATGAGCTGGAATCCATGCTTGCCGTGCTCCGGGCGTCGGTGTGCGTGACCGTCGACCGGTGGGCCGACTTCGAACATTCGGCGGCATTGGCCGATATCGCGACTCGCCTGCCGCACCTGCGGCACCGGGTCGTGCTGGGCGAACACGTGCGAACCGGCGAGGTGGACTTCGCCCTCCATTTCGAGTACATGCCGTGGGAGAAACGGCACGGTATCAGCCTCGACGACCCCGGCGAGGATCCCGATCAGGTCTCAGTGGTCACGTTCACCTCCGGTAGTACCGGCTCGCCGAAGGCCGTGCTGCACACGTTCAACACCTTCTACGCCGGCTACTCACCGATCGCCGCCAAGGACGAGCTCGGACCGGACGACCGACTGTTCACTCCCCATCCATTAACCCACGGGTGGGGACTGCGAACCGGGATCCTGCTGCCGCTGCTGGTGGGCGCCCGCTCGGTGGTGCTGGACACGTGGGAGCCCGAGGCGGCGCTCGACCTGCTAGTCCGTACCGGAGCCACGGTCGTCCTCGCCGCTCCGGGCTTCCTGTCCGGCCTGGTCGCGGAGGCCAGGAAGCAATCGGAAAGGCTCCCGGCCGTCCGACGGATCGTCACCGGCGCCACCATCCCGGACGGACTGATCACCGAACTGGCCGACTGGTTCGGCGTGACCCCGCAGTCGACACGGGGCATGTCCGAAGTCATCGGCGGCACCCGAACCCGGCTCACGGACCCGGTCGACCTGCCGCCCCGCAGCCACCGAGCACCGCGGGCCGACCTGGAAATCGTCCGGAGCGACGGGCAGATGCGCGTCGACCCGCCTGCGGCTCTACGCGCACGGCTCCAGCTTGTGCCGGGCCACCGTGAACCGCGACACCCGTGACAGCGTCGTGCCGGCCGAGCACGACCAGGGGTGGTACGACAAGACACCGGCGACCTGGCCGTCCCCGACGCCCATGGCTACGCGGATGATCTCCCGGATCGCCGCCTCGCCGGCCAGGCTTCTTCGCCGTCGGTTGTCGGAATCGTCAGCGGTCGGTCCCACCAGCCGGATGCCGTCTCGGGCGGGCGTGCCCGTCGCCGCCAAAAGCTGAACCTCCGACTTCACCTGACACCGCAAGCGTGAAACACCACGAGAACGCATCAAGGAGTGACCGTGACCCAAACCGCGCCACACCAGCCCGACGCGGCCGAACAGCAGGCCCGCGAGCAGGCGGTCACCGATGAGGTGGTGGCCAGCTTCGCCACCAGCACCTCCGACCGCTTCCGGGAGGTGATGACCAGCCTGGTCCGACACCTGCACGGGTTCGCCCGCGATGTGCGGCTGACTCACGCCGAGTGGGAGACCGCGGTGGACTTCCTCACCCGTACCGGGCAGATCTCCAACGGCCGGCGTCAGGAGTTCATCATGCTCTCCGACGTGCTCGGGCTGTCCATGCTGACCGTCGGCATCAACGCGCCGGCCGCGCGGGGGGCGACCGAGTCCACCGTGTTCGGCCCGTTCTTCGTCGACGATGCCCCGGAGGTGCCGCTCGGCGGTGACATCGCCCTGGGTGCCAAGGGCACCCCGTGCTGGGTCTCCGGGCAGGTGCGCTCCACCGACGGCACGCCGCTGGCCGGGGTGCGCATCGACGCCTGGGAGGCCGACGAGGACGGCCTGTACGACACCCAGTACGAGGGCAACCGCACCGCCGGGCGCGGCTGGCAGGTCACCGGGGAGCACGGCGAGTACCGCTTTTGGTCGGTGCTGCCCACCCACTACCCCATCCCCGACGACGGACCGGTGGGCGAGCTGATCGCCGCCGCCGGCCGTGACCCGATGCGCCCGGCCCACCTGCACTTCAAGGTCACCGCCCCCGGTCACCGCACGCTGATCACCCACGTGTTCGTGGCCGGCGACGAGTACCTGCACAACGACGCCGTGTTCGGCGTCAAGGACAGCCTCATCGCCGAGTTCACCGAACACCAGGGCCGCACCGCACCAAACGGCACCACTCGACGGTGGACACAAGTGCGGTTCGACCTGGTACTGGCCCGGGAGGAGCAGCCATGACCGCCCCGACCACCCTGAAGGCACCAGAATCCGACTACGACCCGTATACCGACGCCGCGCTGTTGAATCCGTGGCCCGGCTATCGGGATCTGCGGGACGCGGGGCCGGCGGTTTGGTTGCCCAAATACGAGATGTTCGCGCTCACCCGGCACGCTTCGGTTGGTGATGCGCTGCGGGACTGGAGCACGTTCGCCTCCGCTTACGGGGTGATGATGAACGATCCCATGAATCAGGTACTGCGCGGCAACACGCTGTGCAGCGACGGCGCCGACCACGACGTGCTGCGCCGGGTGGTGATCAAACCGCTGCGCCCGCAAGCGATCACCGAGCTCACCGAAGAGATCAGCCGGGAGGCCGATGAACTGGTGGAACGGGTGGTGAAACAGGGAAGTTTCGACGCGGCGACGGACTTGGCACATCACCTGCCGTTGACGATCGTGTCGAAGCTGGTCGGGCTACCGGAGGAGGGCCGCGAACGATTGTTGGAGTGGGCCTCAGCTTTGTTCAACTGTATAGGCCCGCTCAACGAGCGCGCTATCTCGGCGTTCCCCATAGTACAAGAGATGGTCGATTATGCAACCACCCAGGCGGTACGCGGCAAGCTCAAGCCGGGCAGTTGGGGTGAAGCGCTGCACGACGCGGCCGACCGTGGCGAGGTACCCCTAGAGGCGGTTCCGGTGATGATGGTCGACTATATGGGTCCCAGCTTGGACACCACGATCTTCGCAATCACTAGCGCGGTGTGGCTGTTCGCCCAGCACCCTGATCAGTGGGACCTGGTGCGCGAGAACCCGAAGCTGATCCCGAGCGCGGTGAACGAAGTGCTGCGGATGGAGGCGCCGATCCAGGACTTCTCCCGCTATACCGTCAAAGAATTCGACATGGACGGAGTTACGATCCCGCCCGATTCTCGGGCGATCGTGTTCTACGGTGCGGCCAACCGCGACGAGCGCCAGTACCCGGACCCCGACCGTTTCGACGTGCGCCGCAGCCCGACGAACCACATGGCGTTCGGTACTGGACCGCACGTATGCCTGGGTCTGTACCTGGCCCGGCTGGAAATGACGTCCCTGTTCACCGCGCTCGCTCGCCGAGTGCGCCGCTTCGACCTGGGCGACACCGAACGCGCGCTGCACAACATCCTGCGCGGCTTCACCAAACTACAGGTCGCCGTCTCATAGCCAGCGCTGGCGCGTCTCTGACGCCCCGCCGCGCATTTCACCGACGCAAGCCCCCCGAGGTCGCGGCCCGGCTGCGCACCAGCGCCGGAGTTCACGGTCTGGACCAGTGCCTATCTCAACTCCCAAGCCGGCACCTGCGGGAAGCCCCCTACAACATGGACGTGACGGTCGCCGATGCCGCGGTCAAGCAGATCATCGTCGCGCGCGTCGAACTTCTGTCCGCTGTCCCCGCCGTCGTGGTGAGCATCGTGGTCAACGCCAGGAATTCCGGCGCCGGAGATCGTCGCCGGTGGCGAGGGCCCGGGGGTCCCCCGTGCGGGGGACCCGCCGATCCCGCGCCGGATCATCGAAGGTGTGGAATTCCGCTACCGCCTCGATCCGCGATCGAAACACGAGAGGCGAGGTGCGCGACCTGAGCAGTTCATTGGCGCGCCAGTCCTTGCTCGTCGCCGCGGTGTGCCTGCTCGCTGACGTGGCTGGATTCCTCTCCAGAGGCGCGTTGCGTCCCCAGGACTGGGCGGTGCTCGGCGATCGTTGCGGTCGACGCCGTGCTCGCGCTGCCCGCCCGCTACTCGGGGTGGTGGTGTGACCTGCGGGTGAGCGACACGCCGAGGATGCTGGTGGAGTAGGGCGGGCACGACCCGATGATCACGATGGCTCTCGAGGCCAGATGATCGTCGGAAGAAAGCCGTGCCCGCACTCGCAGCATTATCCGGTCACCATCGGAGTCAGGCGAGGCGAGACCGGTAATTGAACTCTGCGATCAGATCATATTCGACGACGACGGAAAGTCAGAGGCTGCCTCGCACGTTGGTGTTCGCGCTGTCACGGTCGTTCGGGACCGATTGTGCCCTCCGCCATCGCCCTGCGGGAGGGTTTCGGTGCATGCCAGAACGCCATCCTGTCCAGCACGCTGTCTCTGATCACGATGGTGTGCAACAGCACGCCGGCCAGGTGCGCCGCGAACGTCAGGTACAGCAGGTAGGCCGCGGCGATGTGG
>DASRSC010000050.1:0-2088 GCA_035695525.1 Pseudonocardia sp.
GAGCAGCGCCCGCTCGGCGGCGGTCTCGCAGATGTGCGCGATGTCCGCGCCCGAGTACCCGTCGGTGAGCTTAGCCAGCTTGGCCAGGTCGATCCCGGCGACCGGGCGGCCCCGCAGGTGGTAGCGGAACACGCCCTCGCGGGCAGGCCCGTCGGGCGGCAGCACGAGCAGCGTGCGGTCGAAGCGCCCCGGGCGCCGCAAAGCGGAGTCAACGTCCCAGGGATGATTGGTCGCCGCGAGCAGGAACACCCCGGTATTGTCCGACGCCACGTCGTCCAGCTCGAGCAGCAGCTGGTTGACGGCCGAGCGCATCGGCGTGTTCCGCAGCTGCGACCGCTTCTGCCCGATGGCGTCGACCTCGTCGAGGAAGACCACGCAGGGCGCGTTGCGCCTGGCGACCTCGAAGAGCTCGTGAATGTTGCGCTCGGAGCGGCCCACGAACATGTCGATCAGGTCGGCGAACGACACCGTGATGAACCGCGCGCCAAGCTCGCCTGCCACCGCCCGGGCGATGAACGTCTTGCCGCACCCGGGCGGGCCGTACAGCAGCAGCCCGCCGCGCAGGGACTTGCCGTAGAGCTTGCGCAGCTCGGGATTGCGCATCGGCGCGAGGAACGCGGCCTCAAGCCGCTTCTTGACCTCGTCGAGGCCGGCCACGTCAGCCAGCGTGAGGCCGGTGTGCTCGGCGTCGTAGGCGCGGGCCTCGTCGACCCCGGTGGACACCGACCCCGCCTCGCCGACGAACATCGCGGGAAGCACGTCGCGCAGCTCATCCTCGGCCTGCGTCCAGTCGTAGCCGTCCGGCCCGCCGGCGCCACTCGCACCGCCGGCCCTGGCACCACTGGCATCACCCGCACCACTGGCATCACCGGCACCACTGGACTTGGCCCCTCCGCCAGGCACGTCCTGCACCGGAGAGGGGCCGGTGGGGGGAGAGGAGGAACCACGCCCCCGTTCGGCGGAAGTGTCGACGTCGGCCGGCGGTGACGCCGGCGGACCGGGGACCTCGGCGGGAGAGGTGAGCATTCTCATGGCCTGGGCGTTCCCCGGATCGCGCTGCAGGACGGCACCGAGGTGCCGCACCGCCTCGTCGCGCTGTCCCGCGCGCAGCAGCATCGTCGCGAGGTGGAGGCGCAGCGGCACGTCCTCTGGCATCGCGTTCACCGCGTTACGCAGGCTGTCCAGTAGCGGTTCAGGTTCCATGCGTCCGTTCCGGGGAGTTGGGAGCGACCATTCCACACTACGATCCCCGGTACGCAAGTGGGCACCGACCGGCCAACAACGTTTTCCGCCTAAAGCGATGCCGCGAGCTCCCTGAGGTGGGCGTGGATCCCGTCGTATGCCTGCCCTGGCAGGTAGCGCTTGGGCATCTTGGCGATCGACGTGTAGTTCGTGTCACACACGTTGGCGAGCGGCGATTCCACGGCCTGCGTGACGAACTGGTAGGCGTCGATCGGGTCGAGCCCGCACAGCGCCGCCACCCAGGTCACCATGTCGTGCTGCGCGATGCGGAACGCGTCTTCGAGCGGCCGGGCGGACCCGGCGGACATCACGTACGCGTCGCTCTCGAGGCGCGGCCACGGAGTCACCGGGAGCCCCGAGCCGGTGCCCTTGATCAGGTCCACGATGAGCACCGTGTTCATCGCGCACTCGACCGCGACCCCGCAGGTCTCGCCCTCGCCCTGGCGCGCGTGCCCGTCGCCGAGCGACAGCAGCGCCCCTGGCACGTTGACGCCGAGGTAGCACGTGGTACCCGCGCGCATCTCCGGCGTGTCCATGTTCCCGCCGAACGCGTCGGGCACGAGCGCGGAGCGCACCTCGCCCCCGGCCGGGGCCACGCCGACCGTGCCGTGCATCGGGTCCATCGGCAGGTCGGCGGTGAAGTCCGACTTCTTCGCGGTGAACCGGCACAGCCCCTTGTCGCGGTCGAGCTCCCAGATCCACATGAGCTCTTCCAGCGGCTCGTGCAGCAATGCGGTCAGGTGCGTCCCGGTCAGCGCGCCGAACAGCGGCACCGTGGTCGACGCCGCCCAGTCCCGCGCGGGGGTCATGGACACGAAGTGCACCGCCACCGTGTCGCCCGGCTCG
>DASRSC010000051.1:0-15694 GCA_035695525.1 Pseudonocardia sp.
CACCACGGTGGCATGGTCATGGCCCGCAAAATGGTGCACCTCGGCGCCGTAGCCGTGGTCGTCGTAGACCACCACGACCATCGGTAGCCCGAGCCGCGCCACGGTCTCCAGCTCCGCGGCCGCCATCAGCGCACCGCCGTCGCCCAGCGCTGCGACGGCGAGCCGGTCGGGGCGGGCGAGCGCGGCCCCGATCGCCGTGGACAGCCCCAACCCGATCGACTGGAACCCCTGCGTGAAACAGAACCCGTGCTCGTCGGGCACCCGGAGATAGGCACTCGGATAGCCCATGAAGTTGCCGGAGTCGACGGCCACCGTCCGCTCTGTGGGCAGCAGCTCGTCCAGCGCGATCGACAGCGTCCTGGGGTCGATTTCGTCCGCCCCGGTGAGATCGTCGTAGGCGACGGTGTGCCAGCGACCGCGGTCGTCGATCGCCGCCCTCACCTCGGCGGTGCGGTAGCCGCGGCGGTGCTCGCCGAGCACTGCCAGTACGTCGACCGCCGTCGCGGCCACCGCACCCAACACCCCGAGGTCCACCGGCCGGTTCGCACCTATCGCGTCGGCGTCCAGGTCCACCTGCACCACCCGGGCGCCCGGCCCGATCAGGGCACCATGGCGCATGGTCCACATGTTCAGCGTGCAGCCCCAGCCGACCACGAGGTCGGCCCCCGTGATCAGCTCGGCGGCCAGCGGCGAGGCGAACCCACCCGAGATGCCCAGCGACCAGGGGTCGTCGTGGAGCAGCCCGTTCGCGACGGCCGACGTGGCCAGCAGCGCACCGCAAGCCTCGGCCAGCGCCAGCAGCTCCTCCCGCGCTCCCCGTGCACCCCGGCCCGCCACGAACACCGGGCGCTGCGCCGCCGCGAGCAGTGCGGCGAGCTCCGCCACCGCCGTCGCGGACGGCCGCACCGGGGCCAGCGCGGGCACGTCCGGCACCTGCCGGCCCTCGGGCACCTCGGCCGCCTGCACGTCGAGCGGCAGGTTGAGCACCACGGTGCGCCGCTGCTCGACGGCGGTGCGGTAGGCCCGGACGGTGTCGGCAAGCGCCGACACGGGCGAGTGCACGCGCTCCGCCACCGCGCCGACCGCCTCGACCAGCGCGTCCTGATCGATGCGAAAGTTCGACCGCACGGCGGCGGCAGCGGTGTCGGCCGCCAGCACGAGCATCGGGGTACGGCTCTTCGCCGCCTCCGTGATCCCGGTCATCGCGTTGGTGAGCCCGCAGCCCTGGTGCACCGACAGCACGCCGACCCGCCCGCTCGTCCGCGCGTAGGCGTCGGCCATCGTCGCGGCTCCGCCCTCGTGCCGCGCCGCGACGAACGGGACGCCGCCCGCGCGCAGCGCGTTGGTCACGTGGAAGTTGCCGCTGCCCACCACCCCGAACGCGTGCCCGACTCCGAGTTCGGCGAGCGCGCGGCCGACCTCCTCCGCGACGATCACCGGCCTGCCTCACACCTGCTCGGCGGCACCGCGCGGCCCGGCGCGATCTCCTGCATCACGACTCGACCAACGCCAGTACCCGCGCCGGACTGCCCGAGCCGCCGACGATCGGCAACGGCCCGGCGATCACCACCGCGCCGGTGGCGGGGAGACGGGCCAGGTTCTGCAGCTGGGTCAGCCCGTACTTGCCCGCCCCGAGCAGGTAGGAATGGCACGGGAACGGCGGGTCGAACGAGTGCGCGCCGCCCGCGTCCGTACCCACCGTCTCGACGCCGAGGCCGAGCACCGGCGCCTCCTCGGCGAGCCACTTCGCGCACTCGACCGAGATGCCGGGCGTGTGCGCACCGGTGTCGTCGGCGTTCAGGAAGGCCCCGGCGTCCTCGCTGCGGGCATCCCAACCCGTCCGGTAGAGCAGCCAACCGCCATCCGGGAGCGGACCGTGCTCGGCTTCCCAGGCACGGACGTGCTCGACCTCGAGCAGGAAGTCGGGGTCTTTCACGCTCTCGGCGGAGAAGTCCAGCACCGCTGCCGGGGCCAGCAGCCGCGCGGGCGGCACCTGCGCGATGTCCTCGCCGTCCTTCCCGGTCACCCAGTGCACCGGGGCATCGAAGTGCGTGCCGGAGTGCTCGGAGGTCTGGATGTCGTTCCAGTACCAGGCGGGGCCGCGCTCGTCGTAGCGGCTGATCTCGGTGAGCCCGAACGGCGACGCGTTGGCGAACGGTGGCGGCAACTGCAGGATCGGGGTGCCGCTGTGCAGCGGAGCGGTGAGGTCAACGACCTCCACGGTGCGGGCGCGCAACGCGTCGAGCAGGTCCTGCAGCACCGACATGGCGGGCTCCTCGGGGTTCGGCGGGGTTCTTCGAAGACCGACCAATCGTGTCGCAACGGGTCGGCTCCGCCCAGCGCGCGCACCGGACGAACCGTTCGTCGGTGCCGGAGCCGCCCGGAGCACCGCCGCGATCGGCAGCAGCAGGAACATCGGCCAGCCATCCCAACCGAAACGGCGATGCAAGCCTCAACGCACTAGTCGCTGGTTGTCGTACGCCGGTGGCGTTTTGCTGGCCGAGGTCGCTCGGCTTCCTCAGCGCTGCTCTTCCCGACGTCGCCCAGCCTCAGCGGCCCGCTCAAGCCGCGCGATACGTTCCTCGTAGAAGGCGACGGCAGCGAGTTCGGCTCGAGCTCTGCTGTGTTCTGTGCGCACCTCGTGAATCAGTGTGCGCGCCTCATGATGTTCGGTGTCCGAGCCGGGGACTACGACAGGAGTGCGTTCAAGGTCTGCTATGCGTTGCTCGGCCGCCACGAGCTGGGCACTGATCCGACGCAGCTGGTCGCTGAATTCATCTATGTCGCGTTGGAGGTCCTGAGTTCGCTGGTTCAAGTGCGTCACGTCCGCTTCACGCGCGCGTGACTCGTCCTTGAGCTGTCGAGTGGCCTCCTGAAGGCGGTTCTCCTGCAGCTGCTCTGAGCTCGCCACTCTCTGCTCGATGCGAGCCAGTACGCCTCGCCAGACGGGCCGAGCTGGGACCACGACGGCTGTCCGTAAAATGTTGCGCAGGCGCAGTTTCATCGGAGCAGCTCAATCCGGCCCTGTTCGACCCAGGACCGTAGCAGAGCCGACTCGACGACGAGCCGATGTTCTCCGGTGACCTTCACTGCTGGCCCCCAGTCGTGCGTGAAGCTCGTCTGCTCGGACTGTTCGACGATGGTTGTCCCGGCCAATCGAGTCACCGCGTCGGGGAACAGTTCCGTCATCATGTAGGTCACCAGGGTGCCAGTAGTGGGCCAGGAAGCGTCTTCTTGGGCCAGGCCCATCAAAGCTTTGAGCGGAACGGTGAACTCGGCGTTAGGCACCGAAACCGGGTGTACCGGCCACCAGTCGGGTCGGTCCTCCCGTTCCCAGTACAGCCGCCCGGGCTCGACGAGCAGATAGAGCCGAGATGAATGATCGGCGAACGTTCCTGGCCCCGGCACGACGGCGCGGTGCAGAACCACGATGTCGGCGCGCCGACCACGACGGGCAGGGCCGTGTCGCGTGTCGAGCGCGAATGTGGTCATCCGTACGACAAGATCGCTGTCGTCGATCGTCGCAGCCCGCTCGGCGCTGTCGCTGAGCGGGCCGTTCCCGACGACGGTGACGGTACGGGGCGGGACGGACCGGGCATAAGTGCACAAAAGCCTCGCGAGCACCCGGCGCTGCTCGGACTGCGCAGGCACCGTGATCATCACGCGCATCAAACTAAACGACGATGGAGCGCTTCCTGGCCCCGGGTGTGGGTGGCGGGAGCAGCCCGTCAGAATCGGCGCGTGAATGCTCCCCAAGCGCCACGCGTCGTCGCCGAGATCGGCTGCAACCACGGTGGCAACCTGGACCTCGCCAAGCGCATGATCACGGTGGCCGCCACGTTCTGCGATGTCGACGCGGTGAAGTTCCAGAAGCGCGAACCGGCGACGCTGCTCGCGCCCGAGCAGTACCGCGCGCCGCACCCGGAGCCGCGCCACGCGTTCGGCGCGACCTACGGCGAGCACCGCGAAGTCCTGGAGTTCGACATCGCCCAGCACGCCGAGCTGGTGGCGCACGCGGGCGAGTGCGGCGTCACCTACAGCACGAGCGTGTGGGATGTGCCCTCGGCGAAGGCCATCATCGGGTTGGAGCCGGAGTTCATCAAGGTCCCGTCGGCCACGAACCTGCACACCGAGCTGCTGGAGCTCCTCTGCTCGGACTTCGGCGGCGTCATCCACCTGTCACTGGGCATGACGACGCGCGAGGAGGAGCAGCGGATCCTCGAGCTGTTCCGCCGCCACGGCCGCCTCGGCGACCTGGTGCTCTACGCGTGCACCTCGGGCTACCCGGTGCCGTTCGAGGACATCTGCCTGCTGGAGGTGCAGCGACTGCGCGACACCTACGGCGGGCAGGTGCACGCCGTCGGGTTCTCCGGCCACCACCTTGGCATCGCGGCGGACATCGCCGCGCTCGCGCTCGGCGCGCAGTACGTGGAGCGGCACTTCACGCTCGACCGCACCAGCAAGGGCACCGACCACGCCGCGTCGCTCGAACCCGACGGGCTGCGCAAGCTCACCCGCGACCTGCGCAACGTCGCCAAGGCGCTCACCCTCAAGCCTGCGGACGTGCTGCCGATCGAGGAGCCACAGCGCGCCAAGTTGAAGTGGCGCCCGTGACCCTCGCCGTCGTGATCCCGTGCCGCGCGGGCAGCAAGGGAATACCCGGCAAGAACCTGGCGCTGGTCGCCGGCCGGCCGCTACTTGATTGGACGGTCGAGGCCGCCCTCCGCGCGACGTGCGTCGACCGGGTGCTCGTATCCACCGACGACCCGGCAGTGCGCGCCCACGTTCGGGCCACATGGCCGGGGCGCGTCGGGCTACCCGTCCGCTCCCCCGCCACAGCATCAGACACCGCCACCACCGAGAGCGTCCTGCTCGACGTGCTCGGCACCGCCGAGGCGGTCGGGATCACCGAGGTCGGGCTGGTGCAGGCCACGAGCCCGCTGCTGCTCGCGGCCGATCTCGACGGGGCACACGCCATGCTCCGCGCGGGTTACGACAGCGTGCTGTCGGTGGTGCGGCAGCGCCGCTTCCGCTGGGGCCGCGGGCCCGACGGGGCGAGTCACGCGGACTACGACCCCGCCGCCCGGCCCCGCCGCCAAGAGCTCGCCGGCTACCTGGTCGAGAACGGTGCGCTCTACCTAACCAGCCGGGAAGCGCTCGTCCGCACCGGCGTGCGGATCAGCGGGCGCATCGGGCTCTACGAGATGCCCGAGGAGAGCTACACCGAGGTGGACCATCCAGCCGACCTCACCGTCGTCGACGCCCTGCTGCGCCGCCGCGAAGCCCCGCCGGCCCCGCTCGTCGCCGCCGCCCGGATCCGGCTCGTGCTCACCGACGTCGACGGCGTCCTGACCGACAACGGCATGACCTACGCCA
Organism: Pseudonocardia sp.; assembly: GCA_035695525.1. Classification (GTDB taxonomy): domain Bacteria; phylum Actinomycetota; class Actinomycetes; order Mycobacteriales; family Pseudonocardiaceae; genus Pseudonocardia. Next base: position 5,377 of record DASRSC010000051.1, read on the forward strand.
GCGACGGCACCGAGTCCAAGACCTACAGCGCGCGCGACGGCAAGGGCTTCGAGCTGCTGCGGCTCGCCGGCCTGCGCACCGCGATCCTGACCAGCGAGGACGGCCCACATATCCGCGCACGAGCAACGAAGCTACAAGTCGATGCGGTCTACGCAGGCACACAGGACAAGCTCGCCGACGCCCGCGAGCTGTGCGCGCGCTGGGGACTCACTCTGGACGAGGTGGCATTCATCGGCGACGACGTACACGACGTCGCACTGCTGACTGCTGTCGGCTTGGCCGGATGCCCAGCCGATGCCATGCCCGCCGCACATGGCAGCGCTGCCTACCACTGCCGAGCACTTGGCGGACACGGCGCTTTCCGCGAGTTCGCCGACATGATACTTGCCAAACGCAAGTTTCCTTGACCTGACAGATCTCGCGCCCGCTGATCCGCAGTGGTCGCCGAACCTCACCAGGATGTTCTACGCACCTCTCGGAACGTGTGTCGGTACTGCGCGGTGATGGGGCGGCGCTGTGCACTGATCTCCTGGAGCAGTCACGCGGCCACTGAGGTCGACAACGTCACGGGTCACTACATCTGGTTTGGCAACAGGCGCTCCAGTGCGTCGCGGCCGGCGCGCCACGCGTCGCTCGACACGTCGATCATCGCCATGTGGTCCACGCCCGGCAGCGTGATCAGCTCCGCCGCGTTTCCCGCCGCCGCCACGAAGCGCTCGCTCTGCCGGATCGGAACATTGACGTCCGACGTGCCGTGCACGCACACCACAGGCACGCCGATCGGGAGGCGGGCGACCGGTGAGGCGAGCGCGTACCGGTCCGGAACGGCGGAGGGCGTCCCACCGAGCAGGCGCTCCACGGCGCCGTTGCCGACCCCGCGCTCAGCGGCGTCGACGAGGTCCAGCACGCCGGCCTGGCTGACGGCTCCGCGCAGCAGCACGGCAGGGGCCGCGCCGGGCGCGCGATCCTGGAGTCCGGGACGGGCGGCGAGCCAGGTGGCCAGGTGACCGCCGGCGGAGTGCCCGATGGCCACGACATTGCCCAGTGGGAGCCGACCGCCTGCTGCTTCCTGCAGCGGACCGGCGAGCAGGTCCAGCGCGGCTGCGACGTCGTCGAAAGTAGCCGTCCAGCCGCCCGCGTCCCCGGTGGTGGACGGTGTGCGGGCAGCACCGTCCGGAGGCACGCGCCGGTACTCGATGTTCCACGCCGCGAGCCCGGCGCGTGCGAGGTCGGCGGCCAGCGGCCGGCCCAGCTCCAGCCCGTACGCCTGCCGCCAGAACCCACCGTGCACGACGACGACCACCCCGCGCACGGGCGCTTCGTCCGCCGGCAGGGTCAGCTCACCGAACTGACTCGGGTGGCTGCCGTAGTCGAACCGCATTGGTGGCCCGGAGCCTGATGCGCGAGAAGCAGTCACGGCGCCAGGTTGCCACGCCGCGGTGGACGTGGGGGGACACCCACCGCGGCGTGGCTCCGCCGGCTGAGGGGGACTCCCCGGCGGCCCCGTGGGTGCGAACACCCGCGGCCTGGCCGGTCATCTGCAGCGACCGGAGCGTCAGACGATAGCCCGGCCCACCGCGGACGGGCTGCCACCTCACCCGGATGACGAGGGAGTCCGGCCGCTCGGGCGACAACTCCATCTACGGCCGGTACCCCGGATGGGCCGTGCGGGCCGCCAGTAGCGAGCCCGACGCTGGTGGCGTCAGTGCCAGCGACCGGTCAGCACGCCGAGAGCCCCGAGGGCGACGGCGCCCGCCGTCGAGGCGCGCAGCACCTCATGGCCGAGCCGCACCGGCCGCGCTCCCGCGGCTGTGAGCATCTCGATCTCGACGTCGCTGACGCCGCCTTCCGGACCGACGACGAGCAGGAGGTCCCCGGCGGCCGGCAGCTCGCCCGCGAGCTCCGCCAGTGGCACCGTGGCCCCCTCGTGGAGCACCAGTGCACCCGCGGCGCCGGCCACCCGCCGTGCCAGTGCCTCCGTCGTCACAGGCTCCTCGACGACCGGCAGCCACGGGCGACGGGCCTGTTTGGTCGCCTCGCGGACCGTGCTGCGCCAGCGGGCCAGCGCCTTGTCCCCGCGCGGCCCGTCGTCCCACCGCACCACGCACCGCGACGCACGCCACGGCAGGATCCCGTCCACCCCGGCCTCGGTGGCCATCTCGACGGCGAGCTCGCCGCGGTCGCCCTTCACCAGCGCCTGGGCGAGCAGCACGCGCGGGGCAGGCGGAGCGAGGACGCTGCGATCACCGATCGTCAGCGCGACGGTGTCGCGGCCGGCCGCGTCGACCTCGGCGTGCGCCAGCCCGCCTCGGCCGTCGGCCAGCAGCACGGCCTCCCCGGCGCGCAGCCGCTTCACGGTCGCCGCGTGCCGCCCCTCGGGACCGTCCAGCACCGCGCGGTCCCCCGCCGGCAGCGCGTCGACGAGGAACAGGGGCGCGGTGCTCACGAGTCAATCCCCCGGGGAGTGCGCCCGGCGCTCAGCGGCCGAACGAGTCGCGCAGGCGGGAGAAGATGCCGTGCCCGTTGCGGTTGCCGCCTGCGAGGTCGGGCTGCTCCTCCCCACGCAGCTCGGCGAGCTGGCGCAGCAGCTCGGTCTGCTTGGCGTCGAGCTTGGTCGGCACCACGACGTCGACGTGCACCATGAGGTCACCGTGCCCGTCCACCCGGCCACTGGATCGCAGCCGCGGCATCCCCTTGCCACGCAGGGTGCGCACCGTGCCGGCCTGCGTGCCCGGCTCGACGTGCAGCTCATCGGTGCCGTCGAGGGTGGGCAACGGCAGGGTCGTGCCGAGGGCGGCCGCGGTCATCGGCAGCTGCACGGTGCAGTGGAGGTCGGCGCCGTCACGCGTGAACAGCTCGTGCGGCTCCTCCTCGACCTCCACGTACAGGTCGCCCGCCGCGCCGCCACCGGGCCCGACCTCACCTTGCCCGGCCAGCCGGACGCGCATGCCGTCGGCCACGCCCGCCGGGATCCGCACCCCGACCGAACGGCGCGAGCGGACCCGGCCGTCGCCCCCGCACTGCCGGCAGGGCTCGGGGATGACCTCACCGAAACCGCGGCAGCTGGGGCACGGCCGGGACGTGACAACCTGGCCGAGGAACGAGCGCTGCACGCTCTGCACCTCACCGCGGCCGTTGCAGATGTCACACATCGTGGGTGCACTGCCGGGCGCGCAGCCCGAGCCGGTGCATTCCGCACAGAGCACGGCGGTGTCGACGGTGAGGTCACGCATGACCCCGGTGGCGCACTCCTCCAGTGTGAGGTGCATGCGGATCAGCGCGTCGGCGCCGGGCTGCACGCGGCTGCGCGGACCGCGCCCGCGACCGCCGCCCTGCCCGCCGAAGAACGCGTCCATGATGTCGCCGAAGCCGAAGGCGCTGAACGGGTCGCCGCCGCCCCCACCGGAGCCGGCGCCGTTGCCCAGCGGGTCGCCGCCGAGGTCGACGATCCGGCGCTTCTCCGGGTCGGACAGCACCTCGTAAGCCGCGCTCACCTCGCGGAACCGCTCCTGCGCCGCCGCGTCGGGGTTGACGTCGGGGTGCAGCTCGCGCGCGAGCCTCCGGTAGGCCCGCTTGATCTCGTCGGGCCCAGCGTCGGTGTCGACGCCCAGGATCCCGTAGTAGTCCCGTGCCACCCTGGCGTTCCCCATGGTCCTTCTCGCTCAGCCGTTCATCAACTCGGTCGTGCCCGGATCCGAGGTTGCCCGGGTCCGACAGTGTCAGTCAGGTCGTGCCCACTCAGGTCGTGCCCACTCAGGTCGTGCAACGCCGGTCGAGCCGGCACATCATCGTCAATTCTGCGCTCCGCGAGCTCCGCTAGCGCCCCGCCAGGATCTCACCCACGTACCGGGCGACCGCATGGACCGCCGCGATCGAGCCCGGGTAGTCCATCCGGGTGGGCCCGACGACTCCCATCCCGCCCAGTACGGTGCCAGGCCCGTAACCGATCGACAGTACGGACGTGTCGCGCATCTCCTGGGCCTCGTTCTCCTCCCCGATCCGCACGGTGACGGTGCCCGGGTCCTGCGCGGAGGCGAGCAGCTTGAGGACCACCACCTGCTCCTCGAGCGCTTCGAGGACCTGCCGCAGCGACCCCGGGAAGTCGGCGGCGTTGCGGGTGAGGTTGGCGGTGCCACCGAGCAGCAGGCGCTCCTCGGGGTGCTCGACAAGGGTCTCGATGAGCACGGTGGAGAGTGTGATCACCACGTCACGCAGGTCGGAGGGCACGGTGTCGGGCAGGTCGGCCACCGCCACGGACGCGGCCGCGAGAGGCCGGCCCGCGAGCGACCCGTTGACCAGGGCGCGGAGCTGGGCGACCTGGTCGTCGGAGAGCACCTCGCCGAGGTCCACGACCCGCTGGTCCACGCGTCCGCTGTCGGTGATGAGCACCAGCATCAGGCGCGCCGGGGTGAGTGCCACGATCTCGCAGTGGCGCACCGTGGAGCGGGTGAGCGTCGGGTACTGGACGACGGCGACCTGGCGGGTGAGCTGCGCCAGCAGCCGGACGCTGCGCCGCAGGACGTCGTCGAGGTCGACGGCGCCGTCGAGGAACGCCTGCAGTGCCCGCCGCTCGGCCGCTGAGAGCGGCTTGACCTGCGCCAATCGGTCGACGAACAGGCGGTAGCCCTTGTCGGTGGGCACCCGGCCCGCGCTGGTGTGGGGCTGGGCGATGAGCCCGTCCTCCTCCAGCACGGCCATGTCGTTGCGGACCGTGGCGCTCGACACGCCCAGGTTGTGCCGCTCGACGATCATCTTCGAGCCGACCGGCTCGTGGGTCGACACATAGTCGGCGACGATCGCCCGCAGGACCGCGAAGCGACGCTCGTCGGCGTTCACGCGGCGCTCCTCCCCGATTCGTGGTGTTCCGCCCAGTCTAGGTGTTCTCCGCGCGGAGGGGAGCGGTCGTCGTGTCTGCATGATCATGGTGGATGAGCGTCGCCTGGTCAGGTGGTCGGTGACGGCTGGGGAGCAGCCCGGCTGGGCCACACTGTTCGACGTGCTGATGCGGCGCACGACCCTGGACGCGATCGCGGCTGGAACCGTCACGGTCGTGTTCCGCCGCTGGGACCGCCCCCGGGTGCGACCGGGCGGGACGCAGCGCACGTCCGTCGGGGTGCTGAAGTTTACCGCGGTCGAGCCGGTCGACGTGTTCGACCTCACCTCGGAGGACGCCAGCGCCGCGGGCTTCGCCGACCTTCCGGCACTGCGGCAGGCCCAAGCGGGCGAGGGGCAGCTCTATCGGGTCCGGTTGCGGCTGGCCGGTCCGGACCCACGGGTGGAGCTGCGTTCGCAGGCCACGCTGAGCGCCGAGGAGCGCACGGAGCTGGCCCGTCGGCTGGACCGCCTGGACCGGGCGTCGCGGAGCGGGCCGTGGACCGCAGCGGTGCTGGACCTGATCGCCGCGAACCCCGGCACCCGGGCGCCGGACCTCGCCGGGCAGCTTGGCCGGGAGACGCTGCCGTTCAAGCGCGACGTGCGCAAGCTCAAGGAGCTCGGCCTCACCGAGAGTCTCGAGGTCGGCTACCGGCTCTCCCCCCGTGGACGGGCCTTCCGCGGCTGACGCCTCCGGGGGCGCCTACCCGGGGCGCCCACCCGGGGTTCACAACCACAGTGGCAGGGTGGCACGACGTGGCCGCGCAACGCTTCAGCCGGCGCTGGCTCCTGGTCGCGGCCGGCGCCGCGGGTCTGGTCGCCGCGGGCGCTGTGCCGCGGCCCGCCGCCGCGGTGGAGGTCGACGCCGCCGCGCTGCGCGGTCGGATCCTCGCCGGGGTGCCGCCGCACGTCGGCTACGCCGAGAGCACGGGCCGGCTCGGGCTGCCGCAGATCCCGCAGCTGGAGTCGACCGGCTCGCTGCTCGGTTCCACCACCCGCATTCGCGCGTTCGTCGCAGCGGCGGACCGCTGGCGCGTCGACGAGCTGACGCCGGTCGGGGAGCGTGACACCTACCACCTCGACGGGACCGAGTACCTCTGGGACTTCGGGGCGGATCAGCTCACGCGAGTGGTCGGACAGACACCGTTGCGGCTTCCCCGTGCGGCCGACCTGCTCCCGCCCGACCTCGCGCGCCGGCTGCTGCGGCTCGCCCCGGCCGATCCCGTGGCCCCGCTGCCGGCCCGGCGCGTCGCGGGCCGGACCGCCGTCGGGCTGCGGCTCACGCCGTCCGACCCGGCCACCACCGTCGGCAGCGTGGACATCTGGGCCGACCCGGCAACCGCGCTGCCGCTGCGGGTCGAGGTCGCGCCGCGCGGCGGGCCTCCGCTGCTTCGCACCGAGTGGATCGAGGTCGTGGACCGCAGCCCAGAACCCGCGGAGCTGACGCCCACCGTTCCGCCGGGCGCGGGAGCGGTGGCGACCTCGGCGGCCGACGTCAGCGGTGCCCTGCGCAGCCTCGACGCCCCGCCGCCTCCCGATCGTCTCGCGGGCCGTGAACGGGCGCCGCTCTCGGGCACCCCGGACGCCCAGCTGCCGGGCGTCGGGATCTACGGGACGGGCCTGGCGGCGTTCGCGCTGGTCCCGGCGACCGGTGACCTCGCCCGTCGCGTAGTGGACGGCGCGGCCGCGGCCGGCGGCACCGCAGTGCAGGTGCCGGTCGGCCGGGCGGTCCGGCTGGCCACGCCACTGGTGTCGGTCGTCGTCCTGGCCAGCAGGCGCAACGGGGTGCTGCTCGTCGGAACGGTCGCTCCCGAGCTGCTGGAGCAGGCCGTGCGGGAGCTCCCCGGCCGGAGGCGCGCCTGATGGCCGATTCCCCCGCCGCCGAGATCGGCAACGTGATCAGCACAGCCGGGCTCACCAAGCGGTACGGCCGCGTGACCGCAGTCGATGACGTCGACCTGCAGGTGCCCGCGGGCGCGCGCTTCGGTCTGCTCGGACCCAACGGCTCGGGCAAGACCACGCTGGTGCGCATGTTGCTCGGCCTGGTGCACCCGACGTCGGGCTCGGTTGAGCTGCTGGGGCGCGCGATACCCCGCCACGCCGCCACCGTGCTCCCCCGCGTCGGCGCACTCGTCGAGGGTCCCGCCGCATGGCCGCACCTCTCCGGACGCGCCAACCTGCGGCTCCTGGACGCAGCCGGACGGCGAGGCAGGCGCCGGGACCGCCGCGCCCGCGTGGAGGAGGCGCTGCAGCGCGTCGGGCTCGGTGGCGTCGACCGCCGCCCGGTGCGCGCCTACTCCCTCGGCATGCGGCAGCGCCTCGGCATCGCCGCAGCGCTGCTGCGCGGGCCGGAGCTGCTGCTGCTCGACGAGCCGACGAACGGCCTCGACCCGCGTGGCATCGGCGAGATGCGGGAGCTGCTGGTGGCGCTCAACGAGGGTGGTACGACGGTCGTGCTGTCCAGCCACCTCCTCACCGAGGTCGAGGCGCTGTGCACCCGCGTCGGCGTGATGGACGCGGGACGGCTCGTCCTGACCGAGGACCTCGACGCGCTGCGCGTCCCGACCGGCCGGGTACTGCTGCGCACCCCGGACCCGGCTGCGGTCGTCGGGTTGCTCGACGGGCAGGTGGTGGAGCGCAATGGCCAGGTCGTGGTCGTGCGCGACGCCGATCCAGCCGCGCTGAACGCCCGGCTGGTGGCTGCCGGGATCCGCGTCACCGAGCTGGCCGCGCAGCGCCGGACACTGGAGCAGGTGGTGCTGGGGCTGACGGGAGCCGGCTCGGACCGGGTGGACGGGAGGGGTTCGTGATCGAGCCTGCGAGATCACCATTCAGCACAGCATCGGCCGGCACGGCGACGACGAGCGCCCGCGAGGAGTCGACGTGATCGGCGTCGAGCTGCGGCTGATGCTGCGCCGCCGCCGGGTGTGGCTGTGCTGGGTGCTGCTCTGCGCGCTGCCCGCGCTCGTCGCGGTGCTTCTTGCGACCACCCGGCTGGCCCCAGCGCCCGGGCAGGGCCCGGCATTCCTGTCCGCCGTCGTCAGCAACGGGCAGCTGTTCCCGGCGGCCGCACTGGCGCTGGTGCTGCCGGTGTTCCTGCCGATCACCGTGGCCGTCGTGGCCGGGGACGCGATCGCCGGCGAGGCGAGCACCGGGATGCTGCGCTACCTGCTGGTCCGCCCGGTGGGACGGCTGCGGCTGCTGGTGGCCAAGCTCGTGTCGGTGGCGGCGTTCGTGCTCCTCGCCGTGCTGCTGGTGACGCTCACCAGCTACGTCGTCGGGGTGGCCGCGTTCGGCTTCGGGCCAGGAGCCTCGCTCGGCGGGGCCGGGGGGATCACGTCGCTGTCCGGAGCGGTGATCAGTCCGACCGAGCTGGCCGCGCGCACCGCGGCAGTCGTCGGGTATCTCGCGCTCTGCATGCTCGCGCTGGGCGCGATCGGGCTGTTCTTCTCCACGCTCACCGACTCCCCGCTGGCCGCGGCGCTCGGGGTGCTCGCCGTCGTGGTCACGAGTGCGGCGCTGCTGCCGCTGGACGCGGCCGCCGCCGTCCGGTTCTACCTTCCGACGACGCACTGGCTGGCCTGGATCGACCTCTACCGCGCCCCCATCCTCTGGACTGCTGTCCGGCAGGGTGCGGAGGTCCAGGTGTCGTACGTGCTTGTCGCGTTCGGGGCAGCGTGGGCCAACTTCGCCACGAAGGACATCACGAGCTGAGCGGGCGGGCCTAACCTGCAGGGATGGCGACGTTGGAGTTCGGCGAGGAGGGCGCCCGCCAGGTCGAGCGCACCTACGCGACCCCCGACGTCGTCGCGCAGCGGGCGCAGGTGCTGGCGCTGCTCGCGCCGCAGGCGGGTGAACGTGTGCTCGACATCGGGTCCGGTCCGGGCTACCTGGCCGAGTCGATCGCCGACGCCGTGGGCCCGACGGGCGCGGTGCACGGGCTCGATCCGAGCGAGGCGATGAATGCGCTCGCCAAGGCCCGCTGCACGAGCCGGCCCTGGGTCCACATCCAGGACGGGGACGCGGTCGCCCTGCCCTTCCCCGACGGCTCGTTCGACGCCGCCGTGTCGACGCAGGTGTACGAGTACGTGGCCGATCTGCCGCGCGCGCTCGCCGAGCTGCGGCGGGTGCTGCGGTCAGGTGGGCGGGCGGTGGTCCTGGACACCGACTGGGACTCGCTGGTGTGGCACACCGAAGACCGGGCGCTGCACCAGCGGGTCGTCGCGGCGTGGGAGGAGCACCTCGTCCACCCCCGCCTGCCGCGGAGGCTGGCCGGCCTGCTGCGCCGCGCCGGCTTCACGGTGCCCGAGCAGCGAGTGGTGGTGCTGTTCAACCCGCAGCTGCACGCCGAGACGTACAGCGCGAACACGATGGAGCTGATCGCGGAGTTCGTCACGGGCCGGCAGGGCCTCACCGCCGAGGACGCCGCGGCCTGGCTGGCCGACCTGCGCGCTCGAGCCGACGAGGGCGACTACCTGTTCAGCCTCAACCGGTACGTGTTCCTCGCAACCGCCGCCTGACCTCACGGCCTGACCTCACGAGGTGACGGGCACCGGTCGCCGGTCCGCGTCGCGCACCGCGGGGCGGGCAGGCCTGCCGGGCCCGTGCGGCCCGATAGCCGGCCAGCGCCGTGCCCAGCCACAGGACCGCGAGCATCGTGTTCGCGACGCGCCCGGTGAGGCCGCCCGGCACGCCGAAGGGCGCGACGGCCAGCACGGCCACCCCACCGGGCAATACGCCGAGGGCGAGGTAGGCCCGGCCGCTCCAGCCGGGCACGGCGGGGTAGGTACGCCGCAGCCACGGCCAGCCCTGCAGCGACGCCGTCAGCAGCGCGATCGGGCCGAACCGATGTGTGCCACCAGCGCGGGGTAGAACGACGGTGCGTCCTCGGGCATGGGTAACCGGTCCGGGCGGGATCGAGCCCGAGGTAGGGCTTTCCCACCCATCCACCCACCCGTCCGCGGCGGGACCCCTCAGCCCGCTCCCGCGGCCCGCAGGGTCGTGCAGTCCCCGCCGGCGACGAGGGCGGCCCGCGAGATCGCCTCCAGCACCAGCCCCGTGACGGCCGCGTCGGTCGGCAGCCCGGAGTGGCTCACGCGCGCGCCGGGACAGACCGACTGCACGGGAACGTTCACTGCACCCGCCAGCCGGGCCGAGTCCGGCGGGGTGACGGTCTCGTCGTCGGTGGTCCAGATCGAGAGCCACGGCAACGCTGTTCCGACCCTCGCCCTGGCCAGCTCGGCCAGCTCCGCGCTGCCTGGAGCCAGCTGCCGGCACGCGGCCGGGCAGGCGTCCGGCGCGCTCGCCGACGCCGCCGCCGCGAGCGTCGTGCCGGCGAGTGGCGCACCCAGGGTCACCACCCGGCGGGCCTTCAAGGCGCCGTCGTCGCGGGCGACCCAGAGCCCGGCCACCACCCCGCCCGCCGAGTAGCCGACCACGTCCACCG
>DASRSC010000052.1:0-4643 GCA_035695525.1 Pseudonocardia sp.
GAATCCGGGCCGTGCGCCGCGAAGGAGATCGGGCGCACGGCCCTACGCAGTTCCGCCATAGGTTGGCTTCATCCTGCGGTGCGGCAGGTAGTTGCGGGCGAAGCTGCGGCCGCGCACCCCGAGCATCGGGCCGATCCCGCCGCGGTTGTTGACGAGCACGATGACTAGTGGACGAGAGTGCCGTCCGTCGCGTCACGCACCACCGCGGCTAACGTGCCCGTCTTCGCGTACACCTTCCGTTGCCGTCTGGTGCCTGTGCCGCGCGCCTCGACCGCGGCCAGCAGGTCGCGGACGGTGTGTACGTCGCCCGCCACCTCCAGGGCGGGCCGGACGTGTTCGACCAGCCGTGCCACGACCTCGGCGGCCGGGGTGGGCCGCCAGCTCCCTGGGTCGAGCAGGTCGCCCTCCAGCCCGGAACGGCCCGCCCGCCAGGCCGCGAGCCGGAGCACCTCGGTCCGCACCGGGTCGGGCTGGTCGCCCGCGCGCCACGCGTCCACGGCGGTCTGGACGAGTGCGCGGGTGAGCGCCGCGATCAGCACGGCGTCGTCGGGTTCCCGGCACACGTCCGCGACACGCACCTCGACCGTCGGGTACTGGCGCGACAGCCGGGCGTCGAGGTAGACCATCCCCTCGTCCAGCACAGTCCCGGTGTCGAGCACGGAGTCGACGAACGCCCGGTAGCGCTCGATCGATCCGAAGGGCCCGTACGGCCCCGCTGACGGCCACCGCTGCCACACCTGGCTGCGGAAGCTGGCGTAGCCGGAGTCCTCTCCCAGCCAGAACGGCGAGTTGGTGCTGAGCGCCGCGAGGGGAGCCAGCCACGGCCGGATGCGGTCCAGGACAGCGACCCCCTCCTCGGCGGAGTCGATCGCCACGTGCACGTGGCAGCCGCAGGTGAGCTGCTCGGACACCGTGCGCCCGAAACGGCGGGCCATCTCCTCGTAGCGGCGCGACGGCGACACGGTCGGCTCGACGGCCAGCGGGGACGTGGCCAGCGGAGCGAGCGCCACGCCCACGTCGCCGGCTGCCGCTGCTGCCGTCGCCCGCGCCGAGCGCAGCTCGGCGCTGAGCTCGTCGAGCGTGTGGCAGGGCTTCGTGCCGGTCTCCAGCTGCTCCCGGTGTAGCTCGGCGGCCAGGTCGTCCTCCGCGTCCTCGGCCGCGGAGGTGGCGAGCACCGCGTGGCCCACCGCCCTCGGTCGACCAGTCGCGGGGTCGACCAGCAGGAACTCCTCCTCGACGCCCACCGTCCGTACCGCCACCCACAGGAGTATGGCGGCGAGCGCAAGCGGTTCGATTTCGGATGTCTCGGGCACTCTGGACCCGTGGCCGACTGGGTGTTCGCGATCGTCGACCGTCTCGGAGCAGTGGGTGTCGGCCTGCTCATCCTCTTGGAGAACCTGATCCCGCCGATCCCGTCCGAGGTGATCCTGCCGCTCGCGGGGTTCCGGGCCCGCACCGGAACGTTGGACGTCGTCGCCGTGTGGGTCGCTGCCACCGCCGGTTCGCTCCTGGGGGCGCTGCTGCTCTACGGCCTCGGGGCGTGGCTCGGCTACGAGCGGTTGCGTCGCCTGGCCGGTCGCCGCTGGTTCGTGTTCGCCAGCCAGAAGGACCTCGAACGCGGCCGGGAGATGTTCGACCGGCACGGAGGCAAGGTGGTGCTGCTCGCGCGCTGTGTGCCCTTTCTGCGGAGCGTCGTGTCGATCCCGGCGGGCATCGCGCGGATGCCCCTGGTCCGGTTCGCCGTGCTCACCGCGATCGGCAGCGGCGTCTGGAACGCGGCGTTCATCGCGCTCGGGTGGGTCCTCGGCGAGAACTGGGACAGCGTCCAAGGCTGGCTCGGACCGGTCAGCTACGTGGTGATCGGGCTCGTCGTCGTCGGGTTGGTGATCCTCGTGGCCCGCAGGCTGCGCTCGCGCTCCGTCACCGTCTGAACCCGCGGATCCCCCGTTCGGCGGCCGGGCTTCCCCCGGTTGCCGTCGAAACGTGCTGGCGGCTTGCTCGACGGCGCGATCTGGGTCAAGCTTCCGCGCCGGTTGAAGAGGAGTATCGAGGTGGATGTGGCGACGGAACAGGAATGGTCCGAGGACCGGTTGCACTTCGCCTTCGGGCCAGGGTCCGACCACCCCTCGGAGCTAGCAGGGGCGATCGGTCCGCTGGCGTACGAGTTCGTGCGCCTGGCCGAGATGCTCGCGGGCGAGTCGACGGTGCGGGGCGTGCTGCAGCGGGTCGTGGACGCCGCCCGCGCCGCGGTGCCGGGCGCTGACGTCGTGAGCGTCACACTGCGCACGCCAGGGGGGTACTACACCCCGGTCGAGACCGACGCGCTCGCAACGCGGCTGGACGAGGTGCAGTACGAGCTGGACGAGGGCCCATGCGTCGAGGCCACCCGCACAGCGGGACTCGGCATGACGTTCAGCGCCGACCTCGGTGCCGGCCTCGAGTACCCCCGGTTCGGCCCGGCCGCCGCTCATCTGGGTGTCGGCAGCGTGCTCGCCGTCGGTCTGTTTCCACACGGTGGCGACACGCCGCGGATGGGCGCCTTGAACGTCTACTCGCGCAAGGTCGACGGCCTCAACGAGCTGGACCGTGACATCGCGTTCGTGCTGGCGGCGCACGCGTCCACCGCGCTCTCCGCCACCATGGCGAGCACGGCGGCCGAGCTGGAGTCGGCCCAGCTGCGCCAGGCTCTGAGCAGCCGTGACGTCATCGGTCAGGCGAAGGGCATCCTCATGGAGCGCCGGAAGGTCTCCGCAGGCGAGGCGTTCGACACACTGCGCGCGGCGTCACAAGCGCTCAACATCAAGCTGTCGAAGGTGGCTCAGACACTCGTCGAGCGGCGCGCCGACATCTGAACCGGCGCCGCGGCGCCCGCAGCCGGTTGCGGCACCATGCCCCAGTGCTGCGGACCGAGGTGATCCGGCTCGCGGCGGTGCGCAAGCGCTACCGCGGCCACGGCGAGGTCCTCGCCGGCGTGGACCTCGAAGTCCTGCCGGGCTGTCCCGTGGCCGTGGCCGTGGTCGGCCGGAACGGGACCGGCAAGTCCACGCTCCTGCGGATCGCGGCCGGGTGCGCGGCCCCGACGGCCGGCACGGTCTCAGGGCTGCCGCGGGTCGTCGGTTTCCTGCCCGGCCGATTTCCGGCCTCGACGCGGATGCCCGTGCGGGCCTACCTGCGCCACCTGGCCGCGCTGCACGGCGTGCCGCCCGCGGACGCCGTGCGTGACGCCGACAACCTGCTCGACGCCCTGGGTTCACCGGCGACCCGAACGCCCCGGTCGCCCTGCTCTCGACGGGGAACGCGCAGAAGGTGGGCCTCGCGCAGGCGTTGAGCTGCCGGGCGGACCTCCTGGTGCTGGACGAGCCGTGGTCGGGTCTGGATGCGACGTCGGCCGCGGCACTGGACGCCCGACTCGCGGCCGAGAGCGCCCGCGGCGCCGGGATGCTCGTCGCCGACCACACCGGGCGGGCGGGCACACTGCCCGGAGTGACGGTGCTGCGCCTGGTGGACGGTGTGCTCACTCCCGTCGCGGTGGGCCAGCCGGTGGACGGGGCGCACACCGTCGTCGAGCTGCGCTGTCCCGGCGATAGTGCCGACGCCCTGCGCGCGCTTGCGCCCGCCGGGGAGTCCTGGACCGGCCGGGGGCAGTTGACCGTTCGGGTGCCGGCGGAGCGCGGCGACGCCCTGCTCGCGGCGACGCTCGCGGCAGGCTGCTCGGTGCTCGGTGCTCGGCGTGTGGCGTGTGGCGTGTGGCGTGAGGATGCCCGGTGAGCGAGGCGCGATGAGCGGAGGCCCCGCCCGCACGCTGGCCGTTGCCCGGTTCCTGGCCGCGGACGTGTCCCGCTCGCAGCGGTACCTGCTGCCGCTCCAAGCTCTACCCGCCGTCGGTGCTGCTGCTCGGCGGTGTCGCGCATCTCGCTTGCGCCGCCGCAGGCACTGCGGTCGGGCTCCTGTGTGCGCGCCCGCTGGTCGAGAGGATCGGCTGGTCGTTCTGCCTCGGTGTAGCGATCGTCGTCGTGACGGCCGTCCAGCCGTGGCTGCCGCCGGTGGGCGTCGCCGTGCGTGCGCTCACGACCGTCGGGCCGCCGCCGATGGTCGCGGCTGCGCTGGGCCTCGTCTTGGCGGCAGGGGCCGCCGTTGTCGCGTGGGTGGTCGAGCGCCGCCGCTGACGGGTCCCGTCCCTTGTCGCTTGACACTCGGCTCCGTTGCCTTCATGGTTAGCTACATGAGTAATGAACCGACGAACCGACGCGATCGGTGGTCGGTGTGAAGGACGACGGGCGCCCGCTGTTCGCGCAGATCGCCGAACAGATCGAGAGCTCGATCGTCGACGGATCACTGGCCGAGGAGACGCAGGTGCCCTCGACCAACGAGCTGGCTGCCTTCCACCGCATCAATCCCGCCACTGCGGCGAAGGGCGTCAACCAGCTCGTGGCCGACGGGGTGCTCTACAAGAGACGGGGGATCGGGATGTTCGTCGCGACCGGGGCCCGCGCGCAGCTGCTGGAGCGCCGCCGCGAGGACTTCGCGCGGCAGTACCTGGGCCCGCTGCTGGCAGAGGCCCGCTAGCTCGGCAACGACACCGAGCAGATCAAGAAGATGATCGATGTCTGGGGGGACGAGAGATGAACGTCGTCAGGATGAGC
>DASRSC010000053.1:0-6580 GCA_035695525.1 Pseudonocardia sp.
GCGCAGGCCGCTTGCGCCGCTGCGCTTCCGCCGGACCGGCTGCCCGCACCCGGCGCTCCCGTCCTCGACCTCATGGCTCAGGCCCACGTCCACCACCACCGGGAAGAGGTGCGTCTCTTTGTCTCCTGAACGGAGCTCGCGGAGTGACCATCAACGCCGAACGGAGCAGGCGCAGTGACCATCAACGCCGAACGGAGCAGGCGCAGTGACCATGAGCACTGACCACGCAGATGGCCACGGCCACGGCCACGGCTACTCGCTCGACCCCACGGCCACGGAGCCCGACCCGCACGTCCCGCTCACCTCGTCGGGGCGGGCAGTGCGGATCGGCATCGGGGGCCCGGTCGGGAGCGGGAAGACGGCACTGGTCGCGGCGCTCGCCCGCGCGCTCGGGTCGCAGTTGCGGCTCGGGGTGGTGACCAACGACATCTACACCACCGAGGACGCCGACTTCCTACGCCGGGCAGGCGTGCTCACCCCGGACCGCATCGAGGCCGTCCAGACCGGCTGCTGCCCGCACACCGCGATCCGCGACGACATCACGGCCAACCTCGACGCCGTCGAGCTGTTGGAGGAGCGGTTCGGTGACCTCGACCTGGTGCTCGTGGAGAGCGGCGGCGACAACCTGACGGCCGTGTTCAGCCGCGGGCTGATCGACCGGCAGATCTTCGTCGTCGACGTGGCGGGCGGGGACAAGGTGCCGCGCAAGGGCGGTCCTGGCGTCACCACCGCCGACCTGCTGGTGATCAACAAGGTGGACCTCGCCCCGTACGTCGGCGCGGACCTCGACGTGATGACCTCCGACGCGCACCGGATGCGCCGAGGGCTGCCGGTCATCACGCAGTCCCTGGTAACGGACCCGGCCGCCACCGACGTCGCCGAGTGGGTGCTCGCCCAGCTCGTCGCCGTGCGCGCCCCGGCCGCCTGACGACGCGTGCGGGCCAGGAGCCGCATCGTCGTCGAGTGGGACGGCGGACGCAGCGTGGTGCGGGAGCTGCGGTCGCAGCCGCCGCTGTCGCTGCTGCCCCAGCGGGGCACGGCCGCGTCCCGCTCGCCGATCGCCACGGTGCACATGGTCGGCTCGGCCACCACTCCACTGGGCGGCGACGACGTGGAGCTCGAGGTCGTCGTCGGGCCGGGCGCGGACCTCGTGCTCACCGGGGTGGCCGCCACGCTCGCCCTGCCAGGGCAGGGCGAGCCCACCAGCCGGCTCGTCGTCCGGCTCCGGATCGGCGACGGTGGCGGGCTCCAGTACCTGCCGGAGCCGACAGTGATCACCCGCCGCGCCAACCACCACGCCGAGCTCCATGCCGAGCTGGGAGCAGGCGCGCGGTTGCGCTGCCGGGAGGTGCTCGTCGCCGGCCGGAACGTGGAGACCTCGGGGCGCTTTCGGGGGCACATCCGCGTGGTCGACGCCGCAGCGGGGAGACCCCTGCTCGTGCAGGCACAGGAGCTGGGCGACCAGACACTGCACGACTCCGCCGCGCACCTCGCCGGGCGCCGCGTGCTGGGCACGGAGGTGCTGGTGTGGGGCGAGGACCCGAGCACGGGTCTGGCCGGTGCTTGGTGGTCGCTCACCCCGCTCGCCGGGCGTGGATCCCTCGCCTCGGCCGTGGGAGCGGACGCTGTCACGACGGGCCGGGGCCTCGCACGGGCGATCGCCGGTCACCCCGGCTGGACGGCTACGACGCTGACCACGGCGGCCCCCTGAGCCGCTCCGGGCGCCTCCCGTGGTCAGCGGATGGTGTGGCAGCTCACTGTCCGCCGGTACGCCCGACGACAACGCCGCGAGGGTGCCGCCTGGGTGCCGCCTGGGTGCCGCGCAGTAGGGCCGAGTTGTTCAGCGAGCGTTCTTGGCCAGTCAGGCGGCGGGGCGCTCGTGATACGTGTCCACGTACTCCTGCTGGGAGAGGCTCGCGATCGCGTCCATGACCTCGTCGGTGACCGCGCGGCGGATCATGCTCGAGTTCTCCAGCCCCTCGTAGCGGCCGAAGTCGAGCGGCTCGCCGAAGCGCACCGTCACGCGGCGCAGGCGAGGGAACCGGGCCCCGACGGGCTGCACCCGCTCGGTACCGATCAGCGCCACCGGGACCACAGGCGCGCCAGTGCGCAGCGCGAGGGTGGCGACCCCGGTGTGCCCACGGTGCAGCCGCCCGTCGAGCGAGCGGGTGCCCTCCGGGTAGATGGCGAATGCGCCGCCGGCATCCAGCACGGTGCGCGCGGCGTGCAGGGCGTCGAGCCCGGCCTTGGCGTTGCCCCGCTGGACGGGGACGTAGCCCAGCGCCGAGAGGAACGACGCGAGCGCGCGCCCGCGGAGGCCGGAGCGACTGAAGTACTCGGCCTTGCCGAGGAACGAGACAGGACGACCGGCCGTCAATGCGATCACCGCCGTGTCGACGGCCGCGCGATGGTTCGCCGCGATGATCACCGGCCCGCTGCGGGGCACCCGGTGCGCGCCGTCCACCACAGGCCGATAGACGAACCGGGCGAATGGCGCGAGGAGGCAGCGAACCAGCAGATGCACGGCGCAAGAACGCTGGTGATCCCCAGCCGGTTCCCGCACGGGGAAACCTTGTTGCAGGACCACCCGGATGGCGGCATTCTGGCGGTGTCATGCGGATCTAGGTGCGCCAGCACATCCACGTCCGAGGCATCGCCCGGTGGGTGTCCCGTCGACCCCTCGGTGGTTCCGCGTGCCCGCAGCACTTCTCGCCCACGACCTCGTCAAGACCTACCGCGACCGCACTGTCCTCGACGGCGTGTCGCTAACAGCGGCGCCCGGGAGCCGGATCGGGCTCATCGGTGAGAACGGAGCCGGCAAGTCGACGCTGCTGCGACTGCTCGCAGGCGTGGAGGAGCCCGACTCCGGCACCGTCTCGCGTCCGCCCGACCTCGGGTACGGCCACCAGGAGCTGCCGTATTCGGGGCACGCGCGGATCGCGGATGTGCTCGACGACGCGCTACGGGAGTCCCGTTCCGCCGTTCGCGCGCTGGACGCCCTGTCCGCGACGCTCGCGGATCATCCCGACGACCCCGACGCACTGCGCCACTACGGAGACTGCCTCGAGTGGTGCCACGACCACGACGCGTGGGACGCCGACCGCCGCGCCGTGCTGGTGCTGGCCGGGCTCGGCCTCGCCGCGGTCGGCACGGACCGGCGGCTGGACACGTTGTCCGGCGGGCAGCGGGGCCGACTCGCGCTCGCCGCGCTGCTCGTACGCCGTCCCGGCGCGCTACTGCTCGACGAGCCGACCAACCACCTCGACGACGACGCGGCCGGATTCCTGGAGGACCAGCTCCGGCGACTGCCCGGGGTAGTGGTCGCAGCGAGCCACGACCGGACGTTCCTGGATGCGGTGTGCACGGACGTGGTCGACCTCGATCCGGCACTCTGCGGGCCGACGCGTCACGGCGGCGGGTTCACCGATTACCTGGACGCCCGCCGGGCGGGGCGGGCCCGGTGGGAGCAGCGCTACGCCGCGGAGCAGGACGAGCTGCAGGTGCTGCGGCACGCGGTGGCGGTCACCGCGCGCCGAGTCGCTCACGACCGGGCGCCTCGCGACAACGACAAGATGGCCTACGACTTCTTTGGCGGACGGGTGCAGAGGCAGCTGTCCCGACGGGTGCGCAATGCCGAGCGACGGCTCGACGAGCTCACCCGCGAGCAGGTGCGGCGGCCGCCGGAGCCACTGCGGTTCGCCGCCACGGTCGGAACTCCGGCGAGCGGGCCCGTCGCGGCGCTGCGCCGCGTGCACGTCCGGGACAGGCTGGTCCTCGACCATCTCGACATCGCCGCGAACGACCGGCTGCTCGTCACCGGGCCCAACGGGGCAGGGAAGTCCACACTGCTCGCGGTGCTGGCCGGCCGCCTGGACCCGGCGGACGGCGTGGTGCACCGACGGCGCGGGCTGCGCGTCGGCCTGTTGGCCCAGGACATCGCGATCGAGCAGCCGACTCGTACGGCACGCGCGGTGTACGCCGACCGCCTCGGCGCGGAGCGGGCGGCCGCCACCCCGCTCGCGACGCTCGGGCTGCTCGCGCCGAAGGACGTCGACCGGCCTGTCGTGGAGCTCTCGGTCGGGCAGCGGCGACGGCTGGAGCTCGCTCTGCTGGTGGCCGATGCGCCGCAGCTGATCCTCCTCGACGAGCCGACCAACCACCTCTCACCCGCGCTCGTCGAAGAGGTGGAGGAGGCACTGGACTCGAGCCGGGGCGCGGTGGTGATCGCGAGCCACGACCGGTGGCTGCGCCGGCGCTGGGCGGGTCGCGAGCTGCGCCTGGCGGACGGCCGCCCGGCCTGACCGCATCAGGAGGGTTGCCGCCGCATCGCCGCCAGGGCCTCGGCGCGGGTCATGCCGGTCGCCTGCAGCAGGTCCAGCGCGATCGAGCGCAGCTGCGCGACCATCACCTGCTCCGACGGCCCCCCTTCCCACTCGTCCGACAGCGCGACCGAATGCCGGACGACGTCGAGCACCGGTTCGCGGGCCCGTTCCCGGTCGCCATCGCGCCCTAGCTGGTCGGTGAGCACCCGGACCGCCCGGCCCAGCTCCCCCAGGAGGTCTGCGAGCTCCGGCGCGACAGGTTCGCCGTTCTCCAGGGCGGTGTAGGCGCGGCGGGCGAGGACGCGGGCGTTGCGCATCGCGTAGTCGGCGCGCTCGGCGAGCTCCGCGTAGCGACCGAGGACGCGGCGACGGCGGCGGTGCAACGGCGAGAGCGTCGTGACCTCATGACCGCCGCGCAGCGCCGCCCTCAGCTCGTCGATCAGCGGCTGGCTGGCGCGGGCCCGCTGCAGCGCCTCTGCGGCGGCATCGGCGTCACGGTTGCGCAGCGCGTCGGCGAGACTGGCGAGCACGGCGGCGAGCTCCTCGAGCAGGACGCGCGCCTGGCGGCGCACCGGCCCTACCGGGTCCGTCGGCAGGATGGCCGCAACCAGCACCCCGATCGCGCCGCCGATCAGGGCGTCGACGCAGCGGTCGAGCCCGCCGGCCTGGCCGGGCGGCAGCAGGGTCGCCACCAGCACCGCGGACGACCCGGCCTGCGCGACGAGCAGGGTGCCACCGTCGGCGAACACCGCGATGGCCATCGCGAGCGCGACGACCAGGATGATCTGCCAGGCTCCGCTCCCGATCCGGGCGATCAGCAGGTCGGCGACGAGTACGCCGAGGCTCACCCCGACCACCAGCTCGACCACGCGGCGCAGCCTGTTGCCCAGCGAGACGCCGAGGCTGATCACCGCCGCAATCGGGGCGAAGAACGGCCGTTGGTGACCGACCAGGTCGTGGGCGACGAACCAGGCGAGGCCCGCCGCCACGGCGCACTGTGCGATCGGAAGCGCGGACAGCCTGACCCGACGAGCGCCTTGTTGGAGCTGGGCGCGCAGCCGGTCCGCCCGGACCGCAGGCAACGAGTCAGTCCAGGCCGAGGGCAGCGGGCGCGGCCGGGTCGGACTCGGCGAGGAACACGCGGCAGCGCTCCGCCTCGTCGGTCTCGCCGATGAGGGCCGCGGCGCGCTGGAGCGCGCCCAGTGCCCGCAGGAAGCCCCGGTTGGGCTCGTGCGACCACGGAACCGGGCCGAATCCCTTCCAGCCCGAGCGGCGCAGCTGGTCGAGGCCGCGGTGGTAGCCGGTGCGCGCATAGGCGTATGCGGTGATCGTCAGGGCGTCCTCGAGAGCCCGCTCGGCGAGCACCGCCCACGCCAGGGACGACGTCGGGTGCGCCGCCGCGACCTCCTCGGGCTGGACGCCGCGGTCGAGCTCGGCCGCGGCCGGGTCGACCGGCAGCAGGGTGGGCTCCGGTCCGAGCAGATTGCCGTGCAGGGTCATGCCAGCATCTTGCCGTCCTCCAGGTCGTGCGCGGAAACGAGTGCCGCAGCACCCGTATCCGCGCACGAGCGCGTCAGCGCAGAGTGGTGCCCGTCGACCGCAGGTTCTCGCAGGCGAGGGTGACCCGCTCGGCCATCCCGACCTCGGCCGCCTTGAGGTACGTGCGGGGGTCGTAGGCCTTCTTGTTGCCGACCTCGCCGTCGACCTTGAGCACGCCGTCGTAGTTCCTGAACATGTGGTCCGCGATCGGCCGCGTGAAGGCGTACTGCGTGTCCGTGTCGACGTTCATCTTGACGACGCCGTAGCTCAGCGCCTCGTGGATCTCCTCGAGCAGCGAGCCCGAACCGCCGTGGAAGACCAGGTCGAGCGGCTTCGAGTTCTCGGGAAGCCCGAGCTTCGCGGTGGCCACCTCCTGGCCCTGCTTGAGGATCTCCGGGCGCAGCTTCACGTTGCCCGGCTTGTAGACGCCGTGCACGTTGCCGAACGTGGCAGCCAGCAGGTAGCGACCCTTCTCGCCGCCGCCCAGCGCCTCCACCGTGGCCTCGTAGTCGCCCGGCGCGGTGTACAGCTTCTCGTTGATGTCGTTGGCGACGCCGTCCTCCTCGCCGCCCACCACGCCGATCTCGACCTCGAGGATGATCTTCGCCTTGACGGCCTGGTCGAGCAGCTCCGCGGCGATCCGCAGGTTCTCGTGCAGCTCGGTGGCCGACCCGTCCCACATGTGCGACTGGAACAGCGGGTTCTCCCCGCGGTCGACC
>DASRSC010000054.1:0-2101 GCA_035695525.1 Pseudonocardia sp.
GCGGGCGGCGGCGGCGAGACCGGTGGCTCGATGGATGCGGGCAACATGCTCAAGCCCGCCCTCGCACGCGGCGAGCTGCACGTCATCGGCGCCACCACCCACGACGAGTACCGCAGGCACATCGAGTCCGACGCTGCGCTCGCCCGCCGGTTCCAGCCGGTCATGGTGCCCGAACCGAGCTGCGAGGACGCCGTCGAGATCCTGAACGGGCTGCGCGACCGCTACGAGGCCCACCATCAGGTGCGCTACACCGAGGACGCACTGCGCGCCGCCGTGGAGCTGTCCGAGCGTTACGTCACCGAGCGGTTCCTGCCGGACAAGGCCATCGACCTGATGGACCAGGCCGGTGCCAGGGTGCGGCTGCGCACCGGCACGCCGTCGAACGACCTGCGTGGGCTGGAGCAGCGCCTCGAACAGCTCGAGCGGGACAAGGACCAGGCCGTGACCGACGAGCAGTACGAGCGTGCCACCGAGCTGCGCGACCAGATCGCCGAGCTGCGCAAGAGGCTCACCTCGGCCGACAGTGCGGACGACTGCGTCCCTGAGGTCGGGGTCACGGAGATCGCCGACGTCGTCTCGCGTCAGACCGGCGTGCCGGTGGCCCAGCTCACGGAGTCCGAACGCGACCGGCTGCTGCGGTTGGAGCAGGAGCTGCACATCCGGCTGGTGGGCCAGGACGAGGCCGTGACCGCCGTGGCCGAGGCGATCCGCCGCTCGCGGGCCGGACTGGGCGACGAGGACCGTCCGGTCGGCAGCTTCCTGTTCCTCGGCCCGACCGGGGTCGGCAAGACCGAGCTGGCCAGGGCGCTCGCGGTCGCGCTGTTCGGCGAGGAGGACCGGATGGTCCGCCTGGACATGAGCGAGTACGGCGAGCGGCACACCGTGGCGCGGATGATCGGGGCGCCGCCCGGCTACGTCGGCTACGGGGAAGCGGGCCAGCTCACCGAGGCCGTCCGGCGCAGGCCGTACTCGGTGCTGCTGCTCGATGAGATCGAGAAGGCGCACCCGGATGTGTTCAACGTGCTGCTCCAGGTGCTCGACGACGGGCGGCTGACGGACGGGCAGGGCCGCACGGTCGACTTCCGTAACACCGTGATCATCATGACCAGTAACGTGGGTTCGGAGCTGATCACCAGCCGCGGCGCGACGCTGGGCTTCGGGAGCGCGGCCGATACGGCCGAGCAGGATGACGCCGCGCTCCGCGACCGGCTGATGCCCAGGCTGCGGGAGGTGTTCCGCCCGGAGTTCCTCAACCGCATCGACGAGATCATCGTGTTCCGCAGGCTCGACTCCGAGCAGCTCGCCACGGTCACCGACCTGCTGCTGGAGGAGACGCGGCGCCGGCTCGGCGCGCAGGACGTGACGATCGAGTTCACGCCCGCGGCAGTACGGCGGCTGGCAGAGCTCGGGTATCAGCCGGAGTTCGGGGCACGGCCCCTGCGGCGCACCATCCAGCGCGAGGTGGACAACCGGCTGTCGGGCCTCCTGCTGGCGGGCAAGCTGGCGCCGGGCAGCCACGTGCGGGTGGACGCCCGCGACGGCGAGTTCGACCTCGAGGTCGGCGGCGAGCCGGCCAGCGTCTCCTGACCGCCAAGGGCGCGTCCTCAGGGACGCAGCGCCGCCACCACCTGCAGGTCGGCCACCAGGGCGGCCAGTGCCTCGTCCCGGGCCTCCACCGGACCCCGCAGGATCGCCGACGGGTGCACGGTCGCCACCAGCCGGTGGCCCTCCCAGTCGAGCACCTTCCCGCGCTGGCTCGTGATCCGGAACTTGGGACCGAGGAGCGCCTTGGCGGCGATGGCGCCGAGGGTGGCCACGGCGGCGGGCCGCACCGCGCGGAGCTCGCCGTCCAGCCACGGCCGGCAGGCTCGGATGTGGGTGACGCCTGGCGTCTTGTGCAACCGCCGGTTGCCCCGGCGCTCGAACCGGAAGTGCTTCACCGCGTTGGTGAGGTACACCTCGGCTCGCTCGATACCGGCGCGCTCCAGCGCCGTGTCGAGGATCCGGCCGGCCGGACCGACGAACGGCTCGCCCGCGATGTCCTCCTTGTCCCCCGGCTGCTCCCCCACCAGCATCAGCCATGCCGTCGGCGGACCCTCCC
>DASRSC010000055.1:0-6356 GCA_035695525.1 Pseudonocardia sp.
TGCTGATCGCCCGCCGTTGGCACCTGCCTGCAGGCGCGGCGACGATCGGCTATGCCGTCGCGGCGCTGATCTCTGCGACCCTCACCGGCTTCGAGCGGCTCGCCGTCCCGCTGGCGCTCGTGGCCGCTGGCATCCTCGTCGACCTACTGGCCCGGTGGCTGCGTCCCCGCGCCGATCGTCGCGCGGCTTACTGGGCCTTCGGCGCCGCAGCGCCGGTGGTCACCTGGGCCGTGTACCTCGGGGTCGCCTCCGCCGCCGAGGGCGCGCTCCCCGCCATCGTCGAGTTCTGGACCGGTATGCCGATCATCGCGGGCCTGCTCGGTTGGTCGCTGGCTGCGCTGA
The DNA here is from genome assembly GCA_035695525.1 of Pseudonocardia sp. Lineage (GTDB taxonomy): Bacteria > Actinomycetota > Actinomycetes > Mycobacteriales > Pseudonocardiaceae > Pseudonocardia. The sequence goes on from DASRSC010000055.1 coordinate 343, forward strand.
TGCTTCCCAACCCCATCACCGTCGGTGAGCCCGCCTGCTCCGAGCGGGCGGCGACCACCTCGGGCTAGATTCGGGCGCGTGCCTGCCGCAAAACTGCCCAACATCGACCTTCCCGGGGTCGAACTGCACAGGACGACGCTGCCCAACGGGCTGCGAGTCCTCATCGTCCCCGACCCAGCCACCCCGGTCGTCGGCGTCGCACTGCACGTCGACGTCGGTTTCCGCTCGGAACCGGAGGGGCGCACCGGCTTCGCCCACCTGTTCGAGCACCTGATGTTCCAGGGCAGTGAGAGCCTGGAGAAGCTTGCGCACTTCCGGCACGTCCAGGGCTCGGGTGGGGTGTTCAACGGCTCCACCCACCAGGACTACACCGACTATTTCGAGGTGCTGCCTGCCGCCGCGCTGGAGCGGGCGCTGTTCCTGGAGGCCGACCGGCTCCGTGCGCCGAAGCTGACGGCTGAGAACCTGCGCAACCAGGTGGACGTCGTCAAAGAGGAGATCCGGCTCAACGTCCTGAACCGGCCCTACGGTGGGTTCCCGTGGATCCTGCTGCCGCCGGTCCTCTACGACACGTTCCCCAACGCGCACAACGGCTACGGCGACTTCTCCGAGCTGGAGCAGGCATCGCTCGACGACGCAGCCGCCTTCTTCGACACCTACTACTCGCCGGCCAATGCGCAGATCACCGTGGCCGGCTATCTCGACGTCGACGAGACGCTCCGGCTGGTGGAGAAGCACTTCGGCGACATCCCGGCCCGGCCAGCCCCCGTCCGTCCGTCGTTCGCGGAGCCGCGGCCGGGCGGTGAGCGCCGCCAGGTCGCCACCGACGCCCACGCCCCCCTGCCCGCGCTCGCCGTCGGCTACCGGCTCCCCGACCCCGCCACCGACCTGGACGGCTACCTCGGCCACGCGCTCCTGGGCTCCGTGCTCGGCGACGGCGAGGCAGCCCGGCTGCAGCGACGGCTCGTGCACGTCGACGGCCTCGTCACCGACATCTCCGCGAGCGCCGGACTGATGGGCCCGCTCGATGCCCGCGACCCGGACACGTTCACGATCACGGCCGTGCACCCGTCCGCCGTCGACCCCGACCGCGTGCTCGCTGCCGTCGACGAGGAGCTCGACAAGCTCGCCGCCGAGGGTCCGAGCGTCGACGAGATCGCCCGGCAGGTGGCGCGCTGGTCGGCAGCATTGCACCAGGAGAACGACCGCGTGATGTACCGGATGCTCGGCCTCGGCGCGCGCGAGCTGTTGTACGGCCGCGCGGAGATCGCCGTCGAGCTGCCGGATCGGCTCGCCGCCGTCACCCCCGAGCAGGTACGGGCGGCTGCGGATGCCCTGCGCTCGTCCGGGCGCGGGGTCCTGCTCGTCGAGCCGACCGCTGCTCAGGAAGGCACGGAATGACCACCACAGCACCGGAGACCACCGGCCACGCCGTCCCCGGGGAGAACCCCGCTCACCGCAGCGCCGCGGAGATCGGCCGGACGGACGCCGGGCCGCGCGCACTGCCGCCGCTCGGGCTCACCCGCGCCGTCCCGCTCCCGGACGTGGAGGAGCGCACGCTCGACTCCGGGCTGCGGGTGCTGGCCGCACACCGTCCCGGGGTGCCCATGGTGGAGCTGCGGTTGCGGGTCCCGTTCGCCGACGACGCGCCCGAGCACGCTGCGGTGAGCGAGCTGCTCTCGTCCACGTTGCTCGCCGGAACAGCGAGCCGCGACCGCGTCGGCATCGACGACGAGCTGGCCGCCGTGGGTGCCAGCCTCGGCGTGAGTGTGGATCCGGAGCGGCTCCAGATCGGCGGCTCCGGGCTGGCCGACGGACTGCCCGACCTGCTCGCGGTGCTGGCCGACGTCCTCACCTCGGCCACCCACCCCGACACCGAGGTCGCGCGTGAGCGCGACCGCCTCGTCGAGCGGATCTCGGTGGCCCGCGCGCAGCCGCGCACGATCGCCCGGGAGGCCCTGCAGCGCAAGCGGTTCGGCGACCACCCGATCAGCCGGGAGATGCCCGCCGGGGAGGATGTCGCCATCGTCACGGCAGATCAGGTGCGGGCACTCCAGGCCGCATCGCTGGTGCCGCGGGGTTCGATTCTCACCCTGGTCGGCGACATCGACACCGCCATGGCGATCGGGCAGGTCGAGAAGGCACTCGCAGGCTGGACGTCGGACGCGGCGGCCCGCGAGCTGTCCCCGCCCCCCGCTCCTCCCGCCGCCGACCTGCAGTTGGTGCACCGTCCAGGATCCGTGCAGTCGCAGCTGCGCCTGTCGGCGCCCGCGCTGCGCCGCCACGACCCGCGCTACGCCGCGTTCCAGCTGGCCAACCTCGTGTTCGGCGGCTACTTCTCCTCGCGGCTGATGGAGAACATCCGCGAGGACAAGGGCTACACCTACGGCGCCCACTCGGGGATCGAGTTCATCCCCGGAGGCGCGGTGCTGGGCGTCGAGACCGACGTGGCGAGCGACGTCACCGCCGCGGCGCTGCTCGAGACCCGCTACGAGCTGGGCAGGCTCACCGCGGTCCCCCCGACCGAGGCCGAGGTCGAGGCCGCACGCAGCTACGCGGTGGGCTCCTTGCTCATCTCCCTGGACAACCAGGGCGGTATGGCGTCGATGCTGTCCGCGCTGGCCGCGGATGGGCTCGGGATCGAGTGGTTGCGTGGGCATCCGGCGCGGCTGGAAGCCGTCACGCCCGAGCAGGTCGCCGAGGTGGCACTGGAGTTCTTCGCTCCCACCGCGTTCACCGGAGTCGTCGTGGGCGACGCCGATGTGATCGGGCCCGGAGTGCGCGCGCTCGGCGGGATCACCGGGCCATGAGCGAGCCGTGCACGATCGGGTCCGGCATCGACTTCACGCTGCTCGGGCCGCCGGTGCTGTCCCGCTCGGCCGTGGAGCGCGACGAGCCGCTGCGCACCAACACCGAGCGGCAGATCGCGGGCTGGCCCCAGGCGCGGCTCGTCGTGGTGGATGCCAGGGGGCGCACGCTCGTCGACTGGGAGGGCGGACCTCCGCAGGGCGGCTGGGACGCGGTGACCGGCGGGGGCGCGCGGCTGCGCACCCGTCCGACCACGGGAGATACGCCATCGGATGGTGCTGTGCTGCTCGGGGAGGGCGCGGGCATCGCCTACTGGGCGGTGCGCGGCGAGCCCGACCTGGCTGCGGGCGAGGATCCGGGCGAGTGGCTGGATCTGCGGATGGCGGGGGCCGCGCTCGACTCGCTCGGGGCGGGCCTGCTGACCACGGCGGTCGCCGTCCTCAACTGGCACGACACGGCCCAGTTCTGCTCTCGCGACGGCTCCCCGACCCACCCGAGCAACGCCGGATGGCACCGGCACTGCGAGGCCCACGGGCACGAGGAGTACCCGCGCACCGATCCCGCCGTCATCTGCCTGGTGCACGACGGTCGCGACCGCGTCCTGCTCGCCCGCCAGCCGACGTGGCCGGAGGGGCGGTACTCGGTGCTCGCCGGGTTCGTCGAGGCGGGGGAGTCCCTCGAGGCGTGCGTGCTGCGGGAGATCCACGAGGAGGTCGGCGCCACCGTTCGTGACGTCCGCTACCTCGGCAGCCAGGCCTGGCCGTTCCCGCGGTCGCTCATGGTCGGCTTCCACGCCGAGGCCGACCCCGACGTCCCGTTGGTGCCCGCCGACGGCGAGATCGCCGAGGCGATGTGGGTGACCAGAGCCGAGCTCCGAGCAGCCCTCGAGCACGGTGACTGGGCCGCCGACGGGCAGCAGGATGCGCGTCCGCTGCTGCTGCCCGGCCGGGTGTCGATCGCGCGCTCGATGCTGGAGTCCTGGGCCGCGCTCGACTGACCGCACACACCAGCTGGCCACCGTGCACACGTCATGACGTGTGCACGGTGGCCAGGAGGTGGGTGCGGTGCGCCTACGCCGCCAGGTCGGCGACCTTCTCGGCGACGACCGCGAACGGCGGGTTCGTCATCGCGGTACCGTCGGCGAACACGACAGTGGGGACCGTCTGGTTGCCGCCGTTGACGCTCTCGACGAAGCGCGCTGCGTCGGGATCGCGCTCGATGTCGACCTCGCTGTAGGCGATGCCTGCCTGGTCCATCTGCAGCTTCAGCCGACGGCAGTAACCGCACCAGATCGTCGAGTACATCGTCAAATCAGCCATATCGGGTTCAACCACCGGCGCCCGTACTGTCTTCCCCTGGTGTCAGGATGGTCGGGTGACCGCTCGCCTCGTCCCCGACGTTCCGGAATCCGGCCTCGACGACGAGCAGCTTGCCGCGGTCACGGCTCCGCGCGGCCCCGTGTGCGTGCTCGCGGGGGCGGGCACCGGCAAGACCCGCACGATCACCCGCCGCATCGCCCATCTCGTCCGCACGGGCCATGTTGCGCCGGGTCAGGTCCTCGCCGTCACGTTCACGGCTCGCGCGGCGGGCGAGATGCGCACGAGGCTGCGGACGCTCGGGGTGGCAGGCGTTCAGGCCCGCACGTTCCACGCCGCCGCGCTGCGGCAGTTGCGCTACTTCTGGCCACGCGTTGTCGGCGGTGACCAGTGGCAGCTGCTCGAGGGCAAGCTGCGGATCGTCGGGCAGGCGGCCACACGGGCGAAGGCCGGCACGGACGCAGCGTCGCTGCGCGATCTCGCCGGCGAGATCGAGTGGGCCAAGGCAAGCCTCGTCACACCGGAGGGGTACGCGGCGGCGGTCGCGAAGCTGCGCCGGGACATCCCCGCACCCGCAGAACAGGTGTCCGCGGTCTACGCGGGTTACGAGGCGCTCAAGAACCGCGCGGAGCTGCTCGACTTCGATGACCTGCTGCTGCACACCGCGGCGGCGCTGGAGGAGCACGGCGCGGTCGCGGAGGAGTTCCGCGACCGCTACCGCTGCTTCGTCGTCGACGAGTACCAGGACGTCACGCCCCTGCAGCAGCGCGTGCTCGACGCCTGGCTCGGCGACCGCGACGATCTCACGGTCGTCGGCGACGCCAACCAGACGATCTACACGTTCGCCGGCGCCACGCCGCGCCATCTGCTCGACTTCCCACGCCGCTTCCCGGAGGCGGTCGTCGTGCGCCTGCAACGTGACTACCGGTCCACCCCGCAGGTCGTGTCTGCGGCCAACACGCTGATCAGTTCCGCCCGCGGACGGGTCGCGGGCACCCGGCTGCAGCTGGTCGGGCAGCTCCCGCCGGGCCGGGAGCCCGACTTCGCCGAGCACGACGACGAGCCCGCCGAGGCAGCAGCCGTGGCTGCGCAGATCAAGCGGCTGGTCGCCGAGGGCACCCCGGCGAGCGAGATCGCTGTTCTTTTCCGGATCAATGCGCAGTCCGAGGTCTACGAGCAGGCGCTCACCGACGTGGGCGTGCCCTACCAGGTCCGTGGGGGCGAGCGCTTCTTCTCCCGGCCCGAGGTGCGGCGTGCCATGACGGTCCTGCGCGCCGCCGCACTGCGGACGCCCGATCACGACACCGCGGTGGTCGACACCGTCCGCGCCGTGCTGGCTCCCGTCGGACTCACCCCGGAGCCGCCCGGCGGCGCCGCGCAGCGGGCCCAGTGGGAGTCGCTGCTCGCGATCGTCGAGCTCGCCGAGGAGCTCGTGGCGGTCGAGCCCGATGCCGACCTGCGCCGGTTCGCCGCCGAGCTGGACACCAGGGCCGACGCCGCGCACCCGCCCACCGTCCAGGGCGTCACGCTCGCGTCCCTGCACGCTGCGAAGGGACTGGAATGGGACGTCGTGTTCCTCGTCGGGCTCGTCGACGGCACGCTGCCGATCCAGCACGCCGACGGTGACGATGAGGCGATCGAGGAGGAGCGCAGGCTGCTCTACGTGGGCATCACCCGGGCCCGACGCCGGCTCGCCCTGTCCTGGGCGCTGTCCCGCCAGCCGGGTGGCCCGCGGCGGAGGCGGCGCAGCCGCTTCCTCTACGGGCTCGTGCCCGAGCACCACCCGGCGTCGCGCATCGCCCTCGGCGAACGCGGCGGGGCCAAGCCGCGCTGCCGGGTCTGCGGTTCTCCGCTCGTGGGGGTGGATGCGCTGAAGCTGCGGCGCTGCGG
>DASRSC010000056.1:0-3943 GCA_035695525.1 Pseudonocardia sp.
GTCCGACTCCGACTCCGACTCCGACTCCGACTCCGACTCCGGCCCCGGCCCCGGCCCCGGCCCCCTTGTTTCCTGCCCCGGTGCCTACCCCGACCCCGACCCCAACCCCGACCCCGATTCCGGTGCCGACCCCGACCCCGGCTCCGGTACCCACCCCGCCGCCTGCCGACGACTGTGGTCCGGGAACCTCCGCGGGTCACGAGACCAGTGCCGCCGCCGCGTTCGGGTGGGGTGAGCCGAACCGGGTGGACGAGTTCGAGGGGAGCCTCGGCGAGAACTGGAGCGTCTACGACGGCCCGGGGCACGCAGGAAACGGGAGGCGTACACCGGACGCGGTCAGCGTGCAGGACGGCATCCTGACCATCACCGGCGACTCCGCGGGCAACACGGCCGGAATGGCCTGGAACCCGGGTCAGAAGTACGGCCGCTGGGAGGGCAGGGTCAGGGCTCCGGCTTCGGACGAGTCGTACAACGCGCTGCTGCTGCTCTGGCCCGACGCGGAGAACTTCCCAGTGGGTGGGGAGATCGACTTCATGGAGATGATGGACCACACCCGCCAGACGACCAACATCTTCCTGCACTACGGAGAGAACAACGACCAGGTCGAGGGCGAGGTCAGGATCGACGCGACCCAATGGCACAACTGGGCCGTCGAGTGGACACCGACGCATGTGGCCGCGTTCGTCGACGGCCGGGAGTGGTGGCGGACCACGGACGTGGACATCCTGCCGCCCGGCCCGATGCACCTGTGCATCCAGCTCGACTGGTTCCCGGACGGTGGCGACGTGCAGGAGTCCTACATGTACGTCGACTGGGTCAAGCAGTACTCCCTCGACATGGGGGAGGTGGTCGATGACGTCGAGCGCACCGTCGACGAGGTCGGGGACGCCGGCCGCGCCGTCGACGGGATCGGGGATGTCGGCCGGGTCGTCGAGGAGGTCAGGGATGCCGGACGCGTCGTCGGCGGGATCGGGGACGTCGCGGGCGCAGCGGTGAACGACCTCCGGGACGGCCCAGCACCCGCCCCGGCCCGGGGCGTGATCCGCTCGCTCACGGAGGGCACCCCGGATCCGGTTCCGCCCCCTCGCGCACCGGCCGACCGGCCGGTGCCCGCACCGGGTGGCTGAGCGAGGCCACCGCTGGGCCGTCGCTGCTACACGTACTCCATCACCAGCACCGCCGCGGAGCCGGGCACGAGGGCTTCGTACCCGTGCGGTCGGTCGCCCGGGAAGCGGGCGTAGTCGCCCACGTCGAGGTCGACCTCCGCCCCGACCGGGCCGGCGCGCCACCGTCCCGTCGTCACGAGCATGTGTTCGGTGGTGCCGGGGATGTGGGCCTGGGCCGCGCGGGCCGGACCGGGCTCGGCCGTGATGAGGTGCAGGTCGCGCCGGGCCCCGGGCGGGCACGCGGCGAGCAACGTGCCCGTGAACGGGGCGTGCTCGGACCGGATGGTGATGCCCTCGCCGGCGCGCAGCACTTGGACGGGCGCATCCGGGGGGTCGACCAGGCGACTGAACGGCACATCGAGCGCCACCGCGAGGGCCCACAGGGTCTCGACGCTGGGGTTGCCGGCGCCCGCCTCGAGCTGGGAGAGCGTCGACTTCGCGATGCCGGCGCGTCGGGCGAGCTCGGCGAGGGAGATGTTGTGACGCTCTCGCTCCCTGCGGAGCGCGACCGCGATCCTCGGTAACGGCCCCGTTCGTTTCATCGGACTCCTCGTTCGACTTGACGAACACTTCGGTGTCCGTTCACTCTAGAGGACATGCGTTCGCTACATCGAACGATAGACCGGGACGACCTCCGTGACGCCCTCGCTCTCGCGGCCGCGGTCGGCGTGGTCGGGGCGTCCTTCGGTGCACTGGCCGCGGCGGCCGGCGTGCCGATGTCACTCGCGATGGCGCTGTCACTGCTGGTGTTCGCCGGCGGCTCGCAGTTCCTCGCCGTCGCCGTCCTGGCCGCGGGGGGGAGCCCAATCGCCGCCGTGGCAGCCGGCCTGTTGATCAACGTTCGACACGTGCCGTTCGGGCTGGCCGTCGGCGGCAACATCGCCGACCGCTGGAGCACCCGGCTGCTCGGCGCCCACATCATGATCGACGAGGGAGTGGCGTTCTCCCGGGCACGGGGCAGTGGCAGGCGGGCCCGCGTCGCATACTGGATGTGCGGCACGCTGCTGTTCGTCTTCTGGAACGTCGGAACGGTCGTCGGGGTGCTGGCCGGCTCTTCGGTCCCCGACACGGACACCTTCGGAGTGGACGCCGCGTTCCCCGCCGCCCTGCTGGCGCTGCTGTTGCCGGCGCTGCGTCGGGCCGACGCCCGGCGGGTGGGTCTGGCGGCAGCGGCGGTCGCGCTGCTGGCGACACCATTGCTGCCGGCCGGGTTGCCGGTGCTCGCCGGCCTGCTCGGGCTGTTCGCGGCGAGGTTGCCTGCCGACGCCCGGAGGGATCCGTGAACTGGCCGGCGGTGCTGGCTCTCGCGGCAGGCACCTACCTGCTGCGGGTGACGGGCATCGTCCTGCGGGACCGCGTTCGTCTTCCCGGCCGGGTGGAGCGCTACGTCGACCTCGGGGCGACCGCGCTGCTGGTTGCGCTGGTGGCCACCGCCGCGCTCACCGATGGCACCGGTTTCGCCGGTTGGGCACGGCCCGCGGGCGTCGCCGTCGGGGCGCTCGCGGCCTGGCGAAAAGTCCCGTTCGTGCTGGTCGTCGTCCTGGCCGCGGGCACCACCTCGGGGCTGCGGTACCTCGGCGTGCCCTGACCTGCATCTACCGACGAGGCAGGGTCAGGTCGGCGCTGTGTCGTAACGTGCGAAGCGGCGGGTGAACGTCGCTGCGCCACTCGTCATCGCCCGCACGTCGACGGCGTAGCGCCGCAGCTCGGCGCACGGCACCTCGGCCCGCACCAGCGTCCGCCCCGGGCCCGCGATGTCGGTGCCGAGCACCCGCCCACGCCGCCCAGACAGGTCACCGAGCACGGCCCCCAGGTGCTCGTCCGGCACCCGCACCGTCACCTCGTCGAACGGTTCGAGCAGGATCGTGCCGCAGACCGTCGCCGCCTCCCGCAGCGCCAGCGCACCCGCGGTCTGGAACGCGGCGTCGGAGGAGTCGACGCTGTGTGCCTTGCCGTCCACGAGCGTGGCACGCAGGTCGACGGCAGGATGGCGCGCCTCGGTGAGGCCGCGTTCGAGCTGGGCGCGGATGCCTTTCTCCACGCTCGGGATGAATTGCGTGGGCACTGCGCCTCCCACCACCTTCGAGACGAACTCGAAGCCCGCTCCGCGCGACAGGGGCTCGAACTCGACGTGGCACACCGCGTATTGGCCGTGGCCGCCCGATTGCTTGACGTGCCTGCCGGTGACGCGCGCCGGGGCGGCGATCGTCTCGCGCATCGGCACCCGTACCGGCTCGGTGTCGACGTCGGCCCCGCCGGAACGTAGCCGCGACAGCACGACGTCGGCGTGGGCCTCACCCATGCACCACAGCACCGTCTGGTGGGTTTCCTGGTTGCGCTCCAGGCGGAGTGTGGGGTCGGCGGCGACGATCTTGCCGAGTGTCTTGACCAGGGCGTCCTCGTCACCCCGCGTCCGGGCGACCACCGCGACGGGCAGTAGCGGCTGGGGCAGGTCCCAGCAGGAGAGCAGCAACGGGTGCTCGGTGTCGGACACGGTGTCGCCGGTCTCGGCGGTCCCGAGCTTGGTCAGGGCGCAGATATCGCCCGCCACGCACGCGTCCACCTCGCGCAACGTCGCGCCGAGCGGGGCGTAGATGTGGGCGAGGCGCTCGTCGGCGTCGTGGCCGTCGGGCCCTCCACCGTCGGGCTCCTCACGCCGCTGGGCCGGGATGAACACGTGGTGCCCGCTGACGTGGACGGTCGACTCCGGGCGCAGTGTCCCGGAGAACACCCGCACCAGCGAGACGCGCCCCACGTAGGCGTCGGCCGAGGTGCGC
>DASRSC010000057.1:0-18126 GCA_035695525.1 Pseudonocardia sp.
TCCCGAGCAGCGCGCCGAGGCCCTCAAGAAGGCAGCCGCTGCCCGCACCGCTCGCAAGGAACTGCGCGACTCGATCGCCCGCGGGGAGCAGACCATCCCCGCGGTGCTCGACCGCGCCAAGTCCGACACCATCGTCGGCAAGACGAAGGTGGCCGACCTGCTCAAGAGCCTTCCGGGCTACGGCCCGGCCAAGGTCTCCGCGCTGCTGGAGCAGACCGGTATCGACGCCTCCCGGCGCGCCGCCGGGCTCGGCGACCGCCAGCGCCAGGCGCTGCTCGACGCCCTGAAGTAGGCCCTCCTGCGGGCCAGAAGCACGCCTGACGGCACACCCGTTGCACCGGTCCCGGCGCTCGCGCCGGGACCGACAGCGGGTGATCCGGCGCGTGTTGCGGTACCGGTTCGACACGCGCCACCGCCGACCGGCAGGCTGGCCCCGTGGAACGCTACGTCGATGTCGCCCCGGGAGTCCGGCTCTGGGCAGAGGACATCGCTCCCACCGGGCCACGCCCCGGTGAACCGCTGCTGCTGGTGATGGGTGCCGGGTCGTCCGGCCTGGTGTGGCCGGACGCGCTGCTCGGCCTGCTCGCGGAACGGCATCGGGTCATCCGGTACGACCATCGCGACACCGGCCGCTCCACCGCCGCCTTCGACGAGCATCCGTACGGGATCACCGATCTCGCGGGCGACGCGCTCGCCGTCCTGGACGCGTTCGACGTTCCCAGGGCGCACGTCGTGGGCATGTCGATGGGCGGCATGCTCGTGCAGCTGATGCTGCTCGACCATCCCGAGCGCCTCGCCTCGGCCACCCTCTTCTGCACGGGCGCCCTTCCGCTTCCCGGCGCGCCCGAGCTCCCCGGCCCCGACCAGGCGCTCCTGCGTTTGTGGGGCGAGCTGGACGACCCGCGCGACCTCGAGGGTGAGCTCCGGTGGCGGGTGGAGCACTGGCGTCTCCTCAACGGATCCGGGACCCTCTTCGACGACCACGAGTTCCGCGCCCTCGAGGAGCGGGTGATCGCACACACGGGTCGGCACGATCCGGTCGTCGCCCATGCCCACATGGACACCAGCGGCCTCGAGCGGGGCGCCGAGCTCGCCGCCGTGACGGTGCCGACGCTCGTGATCGAGGCGCCGGAGGACCCTGCCTACCCGCCGCCGAACTCGGGTCACCTGGTCCGCACCATCGGCCATGCTCGGATGGTGCGGATCCCCGGGATGGGCCACACCATCAACCGCACGGTGACCTCGCCGCTCGCCGCGGCAATCCTGACGCAGACGACCCACACGGCCGCTCCGGCCTGATGCCTCTGGCGACGATGTGTACGCCACTCGGTGGTCGGGCACTCCCGCGCGCCCGCACGACAACCGCATGGAAGGTGGACGGATGGGCATCGAGGATCCCGACGCGGACGTGGTCGAGCAGCTGACCCCGATCGAGGACGACGACGACGCGGTTGAAGACCCGAGCGGACTCCCGCTGGAGGCCGACCCGGCCGACGTCGCCGAGCAGCGCCAGGTGGTCCCGGTGGAAGACCCGAGCGAACTCCCGCTGGAGGCCGACCCCGCCGACGTCGCCGAGCAGCGCCAGGTGGTCCCGGAGTACGACGACGAGCCGAGGTGACCCCCGGCGAGACGGCCCCCGGTTAGGACCCCGACGATCCCACCTCGTGGACGCAGCGTCATCCGACCGGGTGACTTTTCGCAATTGCCGCTCCCGCGCCGCACCGGACATCGCACCCCTGCACCGCGCGTCGGACCACTCGTCGGGGCGAGGCGGTGGGTGCGCCGCGGGCGCCTGGGCACCTTCTCCGTCCGCTTCCCGCACCTCGGCGAGCCCGGAGACGACGGCTGGCACAGCGGGGGCGACCTCGAGCACCTGTCGTCGCCCACCGAACGGGCGACACGACACGGAGTGACCTAAGGGCAAGCCCCGTCGAGCCATATGGCATCGTTCCCGCCGCGTGACGCGGGGAGGAGAACGGTGAAGGTCATTTCGATCATCAACCACAAAGGCGGCGTGGGGAAGACCACCCTCACCGCCAACCTCGGAGCCGGACTGGCGGCCAGGGGTCAAAAGGTCTTACTCGTCGATCTCGATGCGCAGGCCAGCCTGACTGTCTCGTTCTTCACACAGAGCGAGTGGACGGCGGATCTGCTCCCGAGCAAAACCATCAAGCACTGGTTCGACGGCCTTGGCACGGCGGAGGCGATGCAGGACCCCGCTCCGCTCGTCTCGTCGCCACCGCGGGTTCACGACAAGCTCGCCCGCAGCCGCGGCACGCTCGGCCTCATCGCCGCGCACCGCGACCTCTCCGACGTCGAGACGTCGCTCGCCGCCGAACTCCTCCTGGGCAACCCGGACCGCTTCGGGGAGCTGCACGGGCGGCTGCGGGACGGCCTCGCCCACCCGGCGTTGGCCGACTACGACACCGTCCTGATCGACTGCGCGCCCAACTTCGGACTCATCGCGAAGAACGCCGTAGCGGCGAGCGACCTGCTGCTGATCCCCACCAAGCCGGACTATTTGTCGACCAACGGGATCGACTCGCTCGGACTGAAGATCAGGTCGTTCATCGAGGAGTACAACGAGTACTCGCCGGTGCCGGTCCAGCGGCCGGCCGCCGCGGTCGTCTTCACGATGGTCCAGAACCACGACGGAGCGCCCATCGAGGCCCAGCGCAGCGTCATCAGCCGAATCGTGGCGCGGGAGGTGCCGACGTTCTCCACGACGATCAGGGACAGCAAGTCTGTGTACGGGCCGGCCCCGGAGCACGGGGTGCCGGTGATCCTCGGCGGCACGGGCCGGGCCCAGACCCGGGAGCTGCGGGACATGGTGTCCGAGCTCTCCGGCAGGCTCGCGGGGAGCGCCGCGTGACCGCTCCGACAGGGTCCGCTCCGCTCACCGCCGCGCTGCAGCAGGCCACGGCCGTGCTCGAGACACTCACCCAGCAGCAGCTGGACGACCTCGTCGCCGGGCGCGGCCAGCTCGTCTTCCGGCCCGCTCCCCACACCGCCAACGCGCGCTCCACCACTCCGACGCGCCGGCCCCGCGTCGAGGTCGACATCACGGCCGACGTCGCGGAGATCAACCGGCTGGGCACCCCGGGCGAGGTGGACGACTACCTGCACCAGCACGACTCCCGGTTCACCGTCCCGGTGCTACGCCAGATTGCCAGGGCACTCGGCCCGACGGTCGCGACCACCGGACGCACCAAGGCCGAGATCCGCCGTGACATCGTCGCGGGCACCGCCGGGTTCCGCACCCGCTCCGCCGCGATGTCGGGCGGGGCCTGGTCGTAGCGCCCTAGCGGTGGTCGGGCCGCAGCGGGGTCCGTTCCCCTGCCTCGACGGCCACCGGGAGCACGTTCTCAGCGGGCGGCAGCAGGCAGGTGGCGAAGTCGGTGAACCCGCACGGCAGGTTGACCACTCGGTTGAGGTCGAGGGTCAGCCTGCCGTCCGGTGCAGGTTCGGTGGTCCGCACGATCCGGCCGCCCGGGTAGGTGGAGTCGCCGGACGTGGCGTCGCGGGAGTGCAGCGACAGCCCACCGGTCTTGCCCGGCAGCGCGACGAGCTCGTGCTCCTGTCCGTCGAGCTCGAAACACACCACGCCGACCGCGGGGTTGCGCATCCGGAGGGCGTGCGTGTCGGTGCGCCGGACGACCTCGATGACCGAGCGGCCCATCTCGACCGGCGTCCCCGGCAGTCCGTCCACAAGTGCAGGGTGACCGTCCCGTCGATCCGACGCGGCTCGCGAACCGTCCGGGCCCGTGCGCGGATACGAGTGCCGGGGCCCTCGTATCCGCGCACGAGGGCCGAAGGCCTGACGATCAACCGCCGGCGTCGCCGTAGCGGTCGAGCACGTCGGCGACCCGGGCGGCCCAGCGCTCGTGCGCGGACTGCCGGGTGATGCCTGCGGCGCGAGCGATCTCCTCCCACGTGGAGCCGTGCCGGCGCAGTCCGATCAGCACCGGCAGCGGGTCCAACCCCGCCCCGAGCCCGATCCGCAGCTGCAGCAGCTGCCACGCCCGTTCGCGGCGAAGGGGTATGTCGGTGCCCTCCTCCGCGTGCCACTCCACGCTGCCGGGGACGGGTGGCTCGCCGAGCAGTGCGTCGGCCTGCCGCCCCGCTTCCGTCACGGCGGCCACCTGCACAGCAGCGGCTGCGGCGGTCACATCCGCCGTCAGGGCCGCGCTCACCCAGTCGTCCATCCTGTCAGGATCATCCTGACAGATGGTTTCGTCAACCCGGTCGAGGTGTGGCGATGGCCGCAGCCGGGACCATTGGTGTACCAATGGGCTATGAGCGCGCCGCCAACGGAGACCGACAAGCAGCGGCGCTTGCGTGCGCGTCTCGACGAGCTGATCGCGTCCATGTCGCCGGGCGAGCCGCTGCCGGCCGAACGTGACCTCGCCCGCGACCTCGGGGTCGCCCGGATGACGCTGCGCCGCGCCGTGGACGGGATGGTGGCCGACGCACTGCTGGTCCGACGGCAGGGTGCGGGCACGTTCGTCGCACCGGCGAAGGTGGCCCACCGGCTCTCGGCGAACTCCTTCTCCGCCGACATGCGCGCCCGCGGAATGCGGCCGGGCAGCTGCACCCTCTCGAGCAGCCGGGCACCTGCCGGGGTCATGCTGGCGGCCCTGCTGGAGGTGTCACCGGGCACTCCGGTGCTGCACGTCCGCCGGCTGCGACTGGCCGACGACGAGCCGATGGCCGTGGAGGACCTGCACGTCCCCGGCGATCTCGTCCCGGGCCTGACGGGTGCGGAGCTGGAGGACCGGTCCTACTACGAACTGCTGGCCGAGCGGTACGGCCACCGGATCGCCTCCGGCACGCAGACCGCGGAGGCCGCGCTGACCGGAGCCGAGGACGCTGCCGCCCTCGGCGTCCAGCCCGGGGCTCCGGCCTTCTGCTTCGAGCGCACCTGCCGCGTGGACGGCGGCCGCGTGGCCGAGTTCGTCCGCTCGATCTACCGCGGCGACCGGTACCGGATCATGGTCGACATCTTCCCGTCCTGATCCCTCGTACACCCTTGACGCCGCCAGGGTGACGAGCGCTACAGTTCCGGACATTTAGACCTCTGGTCTCGATGACCGGTCTGCTCTGGCGTGCGTGTCGGAAGGGGAACCACATGTGGTGGACGTCCGGACCCCGGAGGGTGCGGCGCAGCGCCGGCGCCCTCCTCGCCATCTCGGCGCTGGCGCTCGCGGGCTGCGGCGGCGCAGGCCAGGGCACCACCGACGCCGGCAGCGGCGGCGACCGCACCCTCTCGGTGTGGATCATGGAGGGCACCAACCCGGACGCCCGCCCGTTCTTCGACGAGCTCTCGACGGCCTTCCGCACCCAGACCGGCGCCACCCTCGACGTGCAGTTCGTGCCGTGGGCCTCGGCGCACGACAAGTTCGTCACCTCGATCGCCGGGGGTACCACACCGGACGTCGCCGAGGTGGGCACCACCTGGACCGGGGAGTTCGGCGAGGCGGGCGCTCTGGTCGACCTCGCCCCGCGCGTGCGGGACGCGGGCCTGTCCAACGGCCTGGTCACGGGGCTCACGGAGGCGGGCACGGTGGGCGACGCCCTCTACGGCATGCCGTGGTACGCGGGGGTCCGGTCGATCGTCTACCGCACGGACGTCTTCACCGAGGCCGGCGTCACCCCGCCCACCACGTGGGACGAGCTCGTCACGGCAGGGCAGAAGATCAAGGCCGCGCGGCCGGACCTGGTCCCGTTCCCGGTCGCGGGCGACAACGAGTACGGCGTGTACCCCTTCGTCTGGGGGGCAGGCGGGCAGATCGCCACCGAGAACGGCGGCAAGTGGACGAGCGCCCTCGACTCGCCGCAGGCGCGCCAGGGCATCCAGTTCTACGCCGACCTCGCCCTGAAGCACGGGCTGTCCACGCCTGCGGCGGCCACCTGGAAGGAGACCGACCTGCAAGACGCGTTCACCAAAGGTCAGGCGGCGATGATCATCTCCGGCAGCTGGACGCCGAAGGCGATTCTCGAGGCGGCTCCGGAGCTGCAGGGCAAGATCGGCGCGTTCCCGATCCCCGGCCCGTCGGGCGGCCTCGCAGGGTCGTTCCTCGGCGGCTCGCACCTGTCGATCTTCGAAGGCAGCAAGAACCAGGACCTCGCCTGGCAGCTGGTGCAGCTGATGAGCACCGGTGACTTCGCCGCGAAGTGGGGCGCGGAGTCGAGCTTCTTCCCCGGCACCACGGCGCTGCTGCAGCAGGCCGCGCAGTCGTCCGACCCGCTCGTGGCGCCGTTCGCCAAGCAGATGGTCGACGCCGGGCGGAGCGTGCCGGTGACGCCGCTCTACGGGCAGGTCCAGGGCAAGAAGACGATTCCGGCGATGATGAGCGCGATCCTCACCGGCACGGGCGTGGACCAGGCGACCTCGACAGCTGCCGCGGAGATGAACCAGATCTTCGCGGGCGGGGCGTGACCGACGGCGTGACAACGGTCCGGGAGCGCACCCGATCGGGTCGCGGGGCGGCCACCGCCGGCCCGCGCCCCGGCCGCTCCCGCCGCAGCGGGAGCAGGGCCGCCCGGCCATGGCTGCTGCTCGCGCCCGCGCTGCTCGTCATGGGCGGGCTGCTGCTCTACCCGCTGCTCCGGGTCGTCGTGATCTCACTGCAGGACTTCGGCCTGCGGCAGCTCGTCTCGGGCCGCACGAGCTGGATCGGCTTCGACAACTACGCCGAGCTGCTCGGCGACCCCGATCTGTGGCGCACGGTCCTGCCCAACACCGTGGTCTTCGCCGTGGTGGCGGTGGCGCTGACGGTGGTGGTCGGAACGCTGGTCGCGCTGCTGCTGGCCCGGCTGCGCCCCCTGACCCGCGGAATCGTCACGACGGCGATCATGCTGGCGTGGGCGGTCCCGGCTGTGACCGGCACCTACGTCTGGGTCTTCCTCTTCACACCGGGGGACGGGATCGCGGTCCAGGCCCTCGACGCGCTCGGCCTCACCGACGCGGCCACCGCCAACCCGTTCGCGTCGCGCATCTCCTTCTACGCCGTGGCCACGCTCAACGTGGTGCACCACGGTTTCCCGTTCGTGGCGCTCACCGTGCTCGCCGGGCTGCTCACCGTGCCGCAGGAGGTCACGGAAGCCGCGATCGTGGACGGCGCCGGCGCGTGGCGGCGGTTCTGGTCAGTCACATTTCCCATGCTGCGGCCGGTGTTCGCCGTGGTGACGGTGCTCTCCACGATCTGGGACTTCAAGGTGTTCACCCAGATCTACCTGATGCCCGGCGGCGACGGCGTCAACCGCGGCGTGCTCAACCTCGGCACC
Source organism: Pseudonocardia sp. (assembly GCA_035695525.1). Taxonomy (GTDB): domain Bacteria; phylum Actinomycetota; class Actinomycetes; order Mycobacteriales; family Pseudonocardiaceae; genus Pseudonocardia. The sequence goes on from DASRSC010000057.1 coordinate 7,288, forward strand.
TGGTCCTACGTCGAGTCGTTCGCCCAGAACCGCTACGGGCTCGGCGCGGCGATCGCCGTGCTGCTCACCGTGCTGCTACTGATCATCACGGTCGGCTACCTGCGGCTGCTGTTCAAGGAGGACGAGCTGTGAGGGCGAGCAGTCTGGGCAAGGGCCTCGGCGTTGCGGGCCTGCTGCTCTTCACGCTGTTCCCGGTGTACCTGATGGTCGTCACGGCGTTCAACGGGCGGGCCAACGCCGGTTCGCGCTCCCTGTGGCCCGAGGACTGGACGTTCCGCAACTTCACGTTCGTGCTCGGCGAGGGAGGGTTCGGCCGGTACCTCTCCAACTCGCTGCTCGTCGCGCTCGGCACCGTGCTGGCCGGTGCCCTGCTCGCGCTTCTGGCGGCCGTGGCCGTCGCCCGGTTCCGCTTCCGGTTCCGCACCTCGGTACTGGTGATGATCCTGATCATCCAGATGGTGCCGGTGGAGGCGCTGGTCATCCCGCTGTTCATCCAGGCGAGAAGTCTCGGCGTGCTCGACAGCCTGTTCGGGCTCGTCGTGGTCTACCTGGCGTTCTCCCTGCCGTTCGCGATCTGGACGCTGCGCGGTTTCGTCGCCGCGGTGCCCGTGGAGCTGGAGGAGGCGGCCTATCTCGACGGCGCGTCGTGGGGGCGCATGTTCTGGTCGGTGCTGCTGCCGCTGGTGGCGCCCGGCCTGGTGGCCACCAGCGTGTTCTCCTTCATCACGGCGTGGAACGAGTTCGTCTTCGCGCTGACGTTCATGGCCGACCAGGACAACTACACCGTCGCGGTCGGGCTGCGCCGCTTCTTCGGGCAGTACGGCACCGACTGGGGCGCGCTGATGGCCGGGTCCACGCTGATCACGCTTCCGGTCATGGTCTTCTTCGTGATCGCGCAGAAGCGGCTGACCGACGGGCTCGTGGCCGGGGCGGTGAAGGGGTGAGCTCGGACGCGCGGCTGGTCGATGCGGTGCTGCTCCCCGGGTTCACCGGGGAGGCCGTGCCGGACTGGCTCGCCCGCGCCGTCGACGGAGGCCTCGCGGGGGTGTGCGTGTTCGCGCCGAACGTGGGACCCGGCTTCGACGCGCTCACCCGCGGGTTGCACGACCGGCGCGACGGCATGCTCGTCGCGTCCGACGAGGAGGGCGGCGCTGTCACCCGGCTCGAGCACCGCGAGGGGTCGTCGTGGCCCGGTGCCGCCGCCCTGGGCAGGCTCGACGACACCGGCGTGACCGAAGCCGTGGCGGCCGGAATGGGTCGGCAGTGCCGAGCGGCCGGGGTGGACCTCGCGCTCGCGCCGGTGGCCGACGTCAACGCCGAGCCGGAGAACCCGGTGATCGGTATCCGGTCCTTCGGCGCCACTCCGGACCTGGTGGCCCGGCACACGGCGGCGTTCGTGCGCGGGCTGCAGGGTGCGGGCGTGGCAGCGGCGGCGAAGCACTTCCCCGGCCACGGGTCGACCACCGTCGACTCCCACCGGGCGCTGCCGGTCGTCGACGCCGACCTCACGACACTGCGCCATCGCGACCTGCCACCGTTCGTCGCCGCCGTCGAGGCAGGCGTGCGCTGCGTGCTCACCGCACACGTGCTGTTCCCCGCGCTGGACGACCGGCCGGCCACGATGAGCCAGGCGCTGCTCGGGCTGCTGCGCCGCGAGCTGGGCTTCGACGGCGTGGTGATCAGCGACGCCCTCGACATGCACGCGATCTCCCGCGGCATCGGGCGCGGCCCGGGAGCAGTGGCAGCGCTCGCCGCGGGCGTCGACCTGGTGTGCACCGGTAACCCGGGCTTCCCGGAGCGCTACGACGACGAAGCCGGCTACCTCGAGGTGCGCCGCGCGCTGCTCACCGCCCTGACCGACGGCACGCTGGCCAGGAGCCGGGTGGCGGACGCCGGCCGGCGCGTGGCGGAGCTGGCGGACTGGGTGTCCCGCACCACTCGGGTCGATGCGCGCTCCGCTGACGCTGCGGAGCTGGGCCTGCAGGTCGTCCGGCGGGTGGTCGCGGTGGCCGGGGACGTACGGGCCGGACGGGGGCCGCACGTGCTCGACCTCACCGGCCCGGAGAACGTGGCGGCGGGCCGGCGCCGCGAGCCGTGGCTGGTCGCGGCCCTGCGGCGGCGTGACCCGAGCGTCACGGTGGGAGGGCGGGACGTCCCGGGAGACGGGCCGCTCGTCGTCGTCGCGACCGGCCCGTCGCCTGCCCTGGATGCGGTGCGGGCCGCCAGGCCGCACGCGGTGGTCGTCCACGTCGGGTTGCCGCTGGCATGGACGCCCCCAGCGCCGTCGCTGACGGTGTGGGGCGACGGGCGCGCGCAGGCCGAGGTTGCGGCGGAGATGCTTACGGGGATCTCCTGACCCGCCGCGCACCTTGTCCGAAATCACAGGTCGTTTCCCAGGGACTCCTCAGCAAGCTCCTAGTTTTCGGGCGCATCGTCGTTGTCATGAGCGACGAGCAGAGGGAGCAGGGCCGGGACGCGAGCGCCTCGCCCGATGGCCCCCGCACCGACCAGCACCCCGTTCAGTCGTACGGGCCTGGCCACGAGCCGACATTGCCCTCCATGACGGGTCCGACGCAGGGGCCGGGACAGGCGCCCGGCCAGGAACCGGCGGCGCCCTACAGCGCAGGCCCGGCACAGGCACCAGGCCAGGAACCGGGGGGGCCCTACGCCGCAGGCCCGCAGGCGCCCGGCCAGGAACCGGCGGGGCCCTACGCAGGCCCGAGGCACGCGCCCGGACAGGCGCCCCCCGGCAACCCGTACCCGGACACAGCCGCGTACCCGCAGCCGCACGGTGCCGTCCCCTACGGTGGCCCGCCCATGCCGGTCGCCGGGCCGCCGCGCAAACCGCGCGTGATGAACGGCATCGTCGCGGCGGCGGTGATCGCCGGGCTCGTCGGCGGCGGCGCCGGATTCGGCGGAGCGTACGCGCTGCTCGGGCACGACCCCGTGGCAGCGATACTGACCTCCGCCTCGTCCTCGGCGGCGCCCGTGGCCGCGACGCCCGGCTCGGTGGCGGCAGCCGCCCAGACGGCCATGCCGAGCACCGTCGACATCCGCGTCACCTTGGCCCAGGGCACCGCCGAGGGCAGCGGCGTGATCCTCACCGCCGACGGCGACGTGCTCACCAACAACCACGTCGTTGCGGGCTCCACGGGTCAGATCCTGGTGACCCTCGCCGACGGGAGCCAGCACCCCGCCACCGTCGTCGGCACCGCACCGAGCTACGACCTCGCGGTGATCAAGCTGCAGGGCGTCTCCGGGCTCACCCCCGCGACCCTCGGCCAGAGCGGGAGCTTGCAGGTGGGCCAGCAGGTCGTGGCTATCGGGTCGCCACAGGGTCTCACCGGCACGGTCACCAGTGGCATCGTCAGTGCGTTCAACCGCACAGTGCAGGTCCAGGGCGAGAACGGCTCCGGGGTCGTCTACAACGGCCTGCAGACCGACGCGCCCATCAACCCCGGCAACTCGGGCGGCCCGCTCGTGAACCTCCAAGGCCAGGTCATCGGCATCAACTCCGCGATCGCGACGGCCAGCTCGCAGAACGACGGCAGTGTCGGGCTGGGCTTCGCGATCCCCGTCGACCAGGCCAAGCGGGTGGCGCAGGAGCTCATCAGCACCGGCACGGCCACCAAGCCGGTGCTCGGTGTGCAGGGCAACGCCTCGTCCTCCACCGCGGGCGAGGGTGCTCCGATCGCCGCCGTGCAGGCCGGCTCACCGGCCGCACAGGCCGGGCTGACCGCCGGTGATGTCATCACCAAGGTGGACAACAACCAGGTGCAGAACTTCGCCGACCTCATCGCCCGGATCGGCTCCTACGCTCCTGGCCAGCAGGTGACGCTGACGATCGGCAACGGCGGCGCCACTCGCACGGTCAACGTGACGCTGGGCAGCGCGCCCGACAAGGCGGCCACGCCGAGCGGCCAGGGCCAGGGGGGCCAGGGCCAGGGCCAGGGCCAGGGCCAGGGCCAGGGCCAGAATCCGTTCGGCGGTGGCAACCCCTTCAGCGGGGGCGGTAACCCGTTCGGGGGCGGCAACCCCTTCGGCAACTGATCCGGTCGGGGGCACGACGGCACTCTCGTCCAGGTGTGTGGACGAGAGTGCCGTCGTGAGTGCTACTCGTGGAGCCAGGCGCGGATCTCGGGGCCGTCCGCCCCGAGCGCCGGCGGCGGGCGATCGTAGGACGGTGGGGTCACGGAGTACGTCACCGGGTTGCGCACGCTCGGGACGCCACCGGGCTTCACCACCGGGTCGAGCCCGAGCCGCTCGGCGAGGGCCAGTCCCTCGTCGATGGTGTTGATCGGGCCACACGGAACCCCTGCAGGCGCGAGGATGTCGAACCACTCCTGCGCCGACCTGGTGGCGAGGCGGGCCAGCAGCAGCGAGCGCAGCTCGTCGCGGTGGGCGTTGCGGTCGCCCATCGATCCGAACCGCGGGTCGTCGAGCAGCTCAGGCGCGCCGATCGCGATGGCGAGCCGCCGGAACTGCCCGTCGTTGGCCGCGATGACGATCAATTCGCCGTCGCCGGTCGGCAGCGGCTCGTAGGGGAACAGGCTCAGGTGCGCGTTGCCGAGCCGCCGGGGGACGACGCCGCCGGTCAGCACCGCCGACGTCTGGTTGACCAGCCCGGACAACGCGGCGGACAGCAGGTTCGTCTCCACCTTCTGGCCCGTGCCGGTGCGCTCCCGGTGGTGCAGCGCCGCCATGATCGCGACGGCGGCGTGCAGCCCGGTGATCACGTCGAAGACGGCCACCCCGGCGCGGTAGGGCGGCCCGTCGGCAGCTCCGGTGACGCTCATCAGGCCCGACGTCGCCTGCACGAGCAGGTCGTAGCCCGGCAGTGCGGCTCCGGCGGCGGAGCCGAAGCCGCTGATCGAGCAGTAGACGATCCGCGGGTTCCTGGCCGCCACCGTCTCGTGGTCGAGCCCGAACCGGCGCAGCCCACCCGGCTTGAAGTTCTCGATCATGACGTCGGCGCGCGCGGCGAGCCGCTGCGCGACATCGAGGTCGGCGGGATCCGCGAGGTCCAGGACGATCGAACGCTTGCCCCGATTGATCGACAGGTAGTAGGTGGCCGTGCCGTCGTCGGCAGTCGGAGGCACCCACGTGCGGGTGTCGTCGCCGGTACCGGGTCCCTCCACCTTGATCACCGTGGCGCCGAGGTCGGCGAGCAGCATCGTGGCGTAGGGCCCGGCGAGGATGCGGGAGAAATCGGCGACGACCACACCGGCCAGGGGTCCAGTGGCCGGCTGGCCGTCATCGAGCACGCAAGGACCCTATGTCAGCCCCTCGCCGACGCAGGATCAGACGTGCCCACGCTCTCAGGCGGAGAGTCCGATGACCGTCGGCGGCGTCACCCGGGCGCGGGGGCGCAGCACGGTCAGGGTGAGCAGCGCCGCCAGCGCCAGTGCGCAGGCGCCCGCCGCGAAGGCCAGGTGGTAGCCGCCGGCCAGGGCTTCCTGCAGGGGCACGCCCGTAGCTTTCGCGGCGTCGGTACGGGCGGTCGCGAGCGCGGCCAGCACCGCGATCCCCAGCGCCCCACCCACCTGCTGGCTCGTGTTGGCAAGTCCGGACGCCAGTCCGGCATCGGCCGGTGTGGCGTCGGACATCATCACGGTCGTGACGGCGGGCAGGGAGAGCCCGGCGCCTATGCCGAGCACGAGCATCGACGGCAGCACGTCCACCAGATAGCTCCCAGCCGGGGGGCGGGTCAGGAGCAGCAGGCCCGCCACGAGGAGCACCTCGCCGACCAGGAGCACGGGGCGCGGCCCGAACCGGGCGATCAGCCGCCCCGACCCAGCGAGCGAGACGACCGCGATCGTCACCGGGATCGGCAGGAGCGCGAGGCCGGTCTGTGCCGGCGCGTAGCCCAGCGCGCCTTGCAGGTGGAGCGCCGCGGTGAACTGGAAGCCCAGCATCCCGGCCACCATGAGCAGCTGCACCAGGTTGCCGCCCGACACGGCGCGCGACCGGAAGATGCCCAGCCGCAGGAGCGGGTCAGCCGCGCGCGACTGGCGGACGACGAACCCGACGAGCAGCGCCAGCGCCGGCGCGGCGAGGCCGAGCCGGACCTCCGGCCCCGACGTGTCGACGATCGTGAGCACCGCGAGCCCCAGGCCCGCCGTGACGAGCACGCCCCCGAGCAGGTCGGGCCGCCCGGCGCCACCCACCGGCCGGTCACGCTCGATCACCCGCAGGGAGAGCAGCACCGCTGCAACCCCGATCGGGACGTTGACGAAGAAGATCCAACGCCAGCCCGCGGTCTCGGTGAGCACCCCGCCGAGCAGCGTGCCGATGGACGCCCCGGCGGCACCGACGAACGCGTAGACGCCGATCGCCCGCGCCCGCTCGCCCGGCTCGGGGAAGAGCCCGACGATCATGCCGAGAACCACCGCCGACGCCATCGCCGCGGCCACGCCCTGCAGGAACCGGGCCACGACGAGCATTCCGGCGCCGACGGCGAGGCCGCATAGCAGCGAGGCCACGACGAAGAGCGCGAGGCCCGCCACCAGCATGCGGCGCCTGCCCAAGAGGTCGCCGAGCCTGCCGGCCAGCAGGAGCAGCCCGCCGAGCGGGACGAGGTAGGCGTTGACCGTCCAGGCCAGTCCGGTGGCCGTGAAGCCCAGGTCGGCCTGGATCGCCGGAAGCGCGACGCTGACGATCGTGCCGTCGAGAATGACCATCAGCATGCCCGCGCAGAGCACAGCGAGCGCGACCCATCGCGAGGGTGCAGGGCGGGGGGCAGCACCGGCGCCGTCCGATGTCGTGCCGGTCGATGTCGTGCCGGTCGATGTCATGGCTGTGACCTCCTGGTTGTGCCGACCAGGAGAGACCGTAGCAGATAGTTCTATTCTAGACGATCCTGTTAAGTATCAAACTGATCGGGACGACCGCTGCGATCGACGACGGGGGGCGTTGGGCGTGGGCTCGACTGTCGAGAGCGGGCCTCCAGCGCCGACCAGGGCGACCAGGGCGTCCAGCAGGACGCTCCGCTGCGCGTCGGGCAGGACCCCCAGCACCTCGTCATAGACGCCGTCGATGATCGTGCGCGCCGTGGTGACCACCCGATCGCCCTCCTCGGTGGTCTCCACGATCCGGGCCCTGCGGTCCGTGCGCGACGGCGTGCGGCGAGCGAGCCCCGCGCCTTCGAGATGGTCCAGCGTGACGACCATGGTGGTCTTGTCGAGCAACGCGATCTCGGCCAGCTCGCCCTGCGTCAGCTCACCCGGCATCGCCTTGGACAGCACGCAATAGCCCCGCGGCGTGATGTCGAGCTCGGCCAGTGCGGCGGTCATCCGCACCGCCAGCGCCTGGCTGGCCTTGTCGAACAGGTAGCTCAGGTCACCGCGGATCTCATCGTCGCTGCGTACGGCCATGAGGGCCATGGTACAGATGATCTGTGTTCAGATCATCCCGCAACAGATCGATGTCGGAGCGTTCTCGACGCAGCGGTCAGCGCAGCAGCTCGGCAGCCGTCGCGTCCGGCGCGGTGATCATCGCGTCGTGCCCGGTGGCGAGCTCGCGCCACTCCCAACCCTCGCGCCGCACGATCGCGTGGGCGGGCTGGATCACCGGGTATGGCGGGTCGGTACAGCAGACGTAGCTGATCGGCAACCCGTTGCCCAGCGGCGCCCGCAGCCCGAACGGCTCGCTGTAGGAGCGCAGCGGCTGCGGGGTGAGCAGCCGGTCGACCCAGGCCATGTCGTCGGGGTCGCTCAGGCCGAACGCGGCAGCGGGCGGGGGCGGGTAGGTCAACCCGTTCGGGGACGCCTTCGCCGCGGCCGTGCGGGCCTCCACCGCCTCGGAGGGAAGCCCGCTGAACGCCGGCTCGCCCGGTTCCACCACCACCCCGTCGAGCAGGACGAGGCGGCGCAGCCGGTGTGGCAGCCGGTCGGCGACGCCGAGGGCGACGAGCGCGCCGAAGCTGTGTCCCACCAGCACGACGTCGCGCAGCTCCTCGTGCTCCAGCACGGCGACGACGTCCTGTATCAGGGTGGCCGGCCCGACCTCGGCTGTCAGCAGATGCGCGCGTTCGCCGAAGCCCGTGAGCGTCGGCGTGAAGACCTCGTGCCCTGCCGCGCGCAGTAGCCGCGCAACCCGCACCCAGCACCAGCCGCCGTGGCACGCGCCGTGCACCAGCACGAAGGGATCGCGCTGTGCCAGCTGGTCGCTCCTCCTCGTCTCGTTCATGGACCGAGTCTGGCAGGAAATGCCCTCACCCCGCCGCGACGGTTCCCGAGGTCTGCGCGTCGACGGCGGGCTCCGGCTGCCCGACGTGGGTCAGCCAGCCACGCAGCACCCGGTGCAGCGCCTCGGCGCCCACGATCTCCCCTGGTGCGGGGAGGTCCGAGGGGTGGAGGAGGAAACCTCTCGACTGGGGGCCTCCCATCCCCCCGTGTGAGCCGACGTGCGGCTCGAAAGGCGATGCCTCGTCCCTGGCCGCGTCGTACCTACTGTTGATCATGATGTCCGGGGAGTGCGCGAAACCGTCCACCCGCCGGACGAGGTCGGCGGCGTGCGGCCCGTAGGGGATCAGCGGGTCCTCGCCGACCACCACCCCGGCCGCCAACCGGTGCAGCCCGTCGCGGCCGAGCACGACGGGCCCGAACTCCGCGCTGCGCACCAGCATGAAGCCGACGCCTGCGTGGTCGACGAGTGCGGGCAGCAGCTCGGGGAACTCGCGCTCGATCGTCTCCAGCTCGACCCGGCCCTCGTGCTCGGTGAACGAGACCATCGCCACGTGCCCCGACGCGACCACGACTACGCCGGGAGCCACCCGGGTGACCGCCCCTGGCGCACCGCTCTCGGTGCGCGGGCGGTCCTGCACCGAGCCTGCCCCCTCGACCCGCGCCCGCAGCCTGCGCGCGATCGGGCCGCTCCCGGTCGAGGCCTCGGCCAGCGCGGCACCCACCTGCCACCCCTCGGCGGGCCGTCGCGCATCGGAGTTGACGCCACGGCGCGGCTCCGGTTGCGGTGCCCCGCACAGTCGCCCGACCAGCGCCTCGATGGACTCCCCGAACCGATCGGTGAACGCCCAGCCCTGCGTCTGACCGTGGTCGGACAGCGCCACGATGTGGTAGCGGCGAGGCGCAAGCTGAGTGGCCCGGTGCAGCCTCCCGATCTGCTGGTCGATCGAGCGCAGTACCGCAAGGGCGTCGAACCGCTCGACGCCGGAGTGGTGGGCCACCTCGTCGTACCCGAGGAAGTCGGCGTAGACCGCCGCCCGACCGGCCAGCATGTCCTCGATGATCGCCGAGACGACGACGTCGCGGACGATCACGGTGGTGGCACTGCGGGCGAACGGGTAGAACCCGCCCCGGTTCACCCGCGGCCGCACGTCGGCGCGCCGCTGCCGCGTGGAGGCGGAGATCTCCCGGACGACGTCGACGAGCGCCCCGGCCAGGGTGCGCAGCGTGTTGGCCGGGTTCGCGAAGTAGGCGTAGTAGCCGGCGCCGACCCCGTCCGAGGAGCCGCGGCGACGTCTGCGCGCCGCGCCGGTCAGCACCGGCAACGCGCTCATCGTCAGGCTGACGTGGGGCGCGTCGCCGGTGAAGAGGTTGCCGTGGCCTGCGCCGTCGATGCTGAGCAGCCCGCGCCCGTCGGAGTGGCGCCGCTCGATCTCGGCTGCATCCTCGGGGTGCGCACAGGCCATGACGTGGTCGCGGTCCTTCTCGTACCAGCGGAACCCGGGGATGTCGGAGTTGTCGCCGTGCAGGATGCCGCAGACGCTCGCTCCGGTCTGCGAGCTCCAGTCTGTGTGCCACTCGGTGAGGCGATGACTCCCGGCGTCGAGCCAGCGGGCGAACGTCGGCATGTCCCCGTCACGCACGGCCCGCCGCAGAGTGTCCATGCCCAGCCCGTCGACCTGCAGGAACAGCACGCCCGGCGGCATCTCCCCGTCGCCGCCGGCAGCTCGGCGGGCGCTGCGGCGCGCCGCGCGCCGGAAGAACAGCTCGTCCTGGTCGAGCGCCAACAGGCTGGAACCGAGCGTGGCGAGCACAGAGACCGCGACCGCCACGACCACCGCTGTCTCGAAGTCGGCGATCACCACTCCCGGCACGACGAAGGAGATCGCCAGCACCCCGACGCCGAGCAGCAGGAACGACCCGAACCCCAGTGAGAACACCGCGATCGGCAGCGCGACCCGCAGGACCAACGGCCAGACGACAGCGCTGAGCACGCCGAACAGCAGGGCGCACACCGTCGGCTGCCACCAGTCCGCCATCGCGAAACCCGGGAGCCACAGGTCCAGCAGCCGCAGCGCACCGGCCGACAACGCCCACACCAGGAGTACCCGCGCAGCGACCCGGCCGCCCCGCAACAACCGTCCGGCGCCCTGACCGGGTCGGGAGCTCACGGGGCTGCGCTTCGGGGGTCGTCGGCGACCGCGGTTGCAGCTCCGGCCGCCGCCTTCCGGCGCCTGCGCCTGCTGCTCACCAGCGAGGCGACGGCACCGATCACGAGCACGAGCACCGCGGCAAGCAGCGTAGCGATCAGCGGATCGTCGAACAGGCCGCCGCTGACGATCCCCAGCGCGGCGTAGGCGATCGCCCACAGCAGGCACGCTCCCGCCGCGGCCGGCACCAGCCGCCGCCACGGGTAGCCGAGCGCGCCCGCGGCCAGCAGCACCGGGATCCGGCCCGCCGGCACGAGCCTGCCGATCACGACCAGCTGCCAACCGCGGGTGGCGAACTGCCTGCGGGCCGACGCGAGCCGCTCCGGGTTCTGGCCCCGCGCCACCCACCGCAGCGCCGCACCGCTGCCCGCCCTGGCCACACCGAACGTCACCAGGTCACCGAGCAGGGCTCCCAGCGCGGCCAGCAGGACGACGAGCGGGAGCGA
>DASRSC010000058.1:0-16703 GCA_035695525.1 Pseudonocardia sp.
TCCACGTCGACGACGGCGCGATGCGCCGAGAACGCGTACTGCACGTGGGCGTCCCCCTGGCCCGTTTCCGGGTCGATCGCCCGTGTCGGGCGGTGCCGCCACTCGACGGTCTCCTCCACCGCGTCCTCGCCGAGCACGTCGGCCAGGCCTGCGAGCACCTCGCCGCTCGTGTCGACGATCTTGTCGCCGTCCAGTCCGAGACTCTCGCGGGACCGCTCGAGCAGGGCCGCGGCCCGGGTCAGCACGGCGGCGCGGACGGCCTCGCATGCCGCCTTGACCGCGCCGCCGGTCACGTAGGTCTGCCGGGACGCCGAGGTCGAGCCGGCGGAACCGACGGCCGTGTCCTTGGGGTGCACCACCACCCGCTCGACGCCGAGCTCGGTACGACAGATCTGCTGCTCGACGGTGATCAGGCCCTGCCCGACCTCCGCCGCAGCGGTGTGCACCGTGGCGACGGGCTCGCCACCGGTGATCTCCAGCCGTACCCGGGCGGTGGAGTGGTCGTCGAAGCCCTCGGAGAACCCGACGTTCTTGTAGGTGACCGCGTAGCCGATCCCGCGTACGACACCCTCGCCGTGGGTCGTGTTCGAGACACCGCCGGGCAGCTCCCGGATGTCGACCTCGTTGGGGCTGCGTTCGGCCGGAAGCGGCATGTCCCGCACGATCCGCACCAGCTCGGCGACCGGCGCCGCCGAGTCGATCAGCTGCCCGGTGATGTTCCGGTCGCCCTCCCGCATGCCGTTGCGGGCGCGGATCTCCACCCGGTCGACTCCCACGGCGTCGGCCAGTGAGTCCATCAGCGCCTCGTGTGCGAACGCGGCCTGTACGCAGCCGAAGCCGCGCATCGCCCCACACGGCGGGTTGTTGGTGTAGACGCCGGCACAGTCGACGTGCACGTTGGGGATCCGGTACGGACCGAGGCCCAGCGTGCCGCCGTTGCCGACGACCGCCCCGGTCGACGAGGCGTAGGCGCCGCCGTCGAAGAGGATGTCGGCCTTCGCGTAGACGAGGGTGCCGTCGGGCTCGGCGCCGAACTCGTAGCGCATGAACGCCGGGTGCCGGTGCACATGCCCGAAGAACGACTCCTCACGGGAGTAGCTCATCTTCACCGGCTTCCCGGTGTGCAGGGCGAGCAGGCAGGCGTGGACGTGCATCGACAGGTCCTCCCGGCCGCCGAACGCGCCTCCGACCCCGGCGAGATGCAGGCGCACCTGCTCGGGCGGCAGCCCGAGCACGCGGCACACCTGCTGCTGGTCGACATGCAGCCACTGGGTGGCGACGTACAGGTCGACGCCACCGTCCTCGGCGGGGACGGCGAGACCGGACTCGGGACCGAGGAATGCCTGGTCCTGCATGCCGACCTCGAAGTCGAGCGCCACCACGATCGGCGCGGTGGGCGCCGGGTCGCCCCGGCGGACCTGCATCTTGCGCACCACGTTGCCGCCGTCGTGCCGCCTGCTCTCGTGGACGAGGGGAGCATCGGCGTCCAGGGCGTGGCGCGGGTCGGTGACCGCCGGCAGCACCGCGTACTCGACGATGATCTTCTTCGCCGCGCGGCGGGCCGTCTCCGGATGGTCGGCCGCGACCAGAGCCACCGGCTCGCCCTCGTAGCGGACGACCCCGGTCGCCAGCGCGGGCGTGTCGAGGTGCTCGAGCCCGACCGCGTTGCTGCCCGGGATGTCGGCCGCGGTGAGCACGGCGGACACACCGGGCACCGCGAGCGCCTCCCCGATGTCGATCGCGACGATCCGGGCATGGGGGTGCGGGCTGCGCAGCGTGACACCCCAGACCATGTCGTCGTGCCACAGATCGCTCGCGTACGCGAACTCGCCGGTGACCTTGAGCGCCCCGTCAGGGCGCAGCGGACTGTCGCCGATGCGGCCTGCGGTGGTGGTCGCGGTGGTCGTCGCCGAACTCGTCTGCGTGGACGTCATCTCGCTCAGCCGGCCTTCTCCAGGAGTGTGCGGTGGACGGCGGTGCACTCGCGCGCCAGCGCGTCCTCGTCGACGGTGCTGACCCGGCCGCCCTCGACGACCGCGCGCCCGTTCACGAGCAGCAGCTGAAGTGGTGGCGGCGACCCCAGCACGAGTGCAGCCACCGGGTCGGCGATGTCGGCGTGGGCGAGACCGTCGATGCGCCAGAGCGCGATGTCGGCCAGCTTGCCGACCTCCACCGACCCGATCTCGTCGGTGCGCCCGACCACGCTTGCGCCGCCGAGGGTGGCCAGCTCCAGTGCGTCGCGGACGGTCAGCGCCTGCGGCCCGCCCACCGCACGGGCGAACAGCAGTGCGTGCCGCACCTCCTCCAGCAGGCTCCCTGCCTCGTTGCTCGCGGCCCCGTCGACGCCGAGCGCGACGCGGGCACCTGCGGCGCGCAGGTCACGGGTGCGGGCGATGCCCGCCCCGAGCCGGGCGTTGGACGACGGGCAGTGCGCCACGCCGGTGGCGGTCGCCCCGATCTTCTTCACGGCCTCGTCGTCGAGGTGAACGGCGTGGGCGAACCAGACATCCTCGCCGGTCCAGCCGAACCGCTCGACGTACTCCAGCGGCGAGCAGCCGAACCGCTCGCGGCAGAAGGCCTCCTCGTCGACCGTCTCGGCGAGGTGGGTGTGCAGCATCACGCCACGTCGACGCGCGAGCTCCGCCGAGTCGCGCATCAGCTCCCCCGTGACGCTGAACGGCGAGCACGGCGCGAGCGCGACCCGCAGCATCGCCCCCGGCGACGGGTCGTGCCAGCGGTCGATGGCGGCCTCGGAGGCGGCGAGCACCGTGTCGCGGTCCTCCACGACCTCGTCAGGCGGGAGCCCACCGTCGCTCTGGCCGAGATCCATCGAGCCACGGCACGGGTGGAACCGCAGTCCGACGTCCTGGGCGGCCCGGATCTCCGCCGCGAACACGTCCCCGCCCTCCCGAGGGAAGACGTAGTGGTGGTCGGTGGTGGTGGTGCAGCCCGTGAGCGCGAGCTGGGCCAGCGCTGCGCTCGCGGCGGTGTGCACGGCGTGCTCGTCGATGCCCGCCCACACCGGGTAGAGCGTGGTGAGCCATTCGAACAGCGTCGAGTCGACGGCGAGCCCACGCGTGACCCACTGGTAGAGGTGGTTGTGGGTGTTGACGAAGCCGGGCGTGAGCAGGCAGCCCCGCCCGTCGACGACCAAGGCGCCCTCGACGTGGGGTGCGGGCCCGGCGGCCACCGCGGTGATCCGGTTGTCCTCCACGACGACGTGGCCGCCCGGGAACTCGGCGCCGGAGACGGTGACGACGTGGGCGCCCTCGATGACCAACGCGCGCTGAGACACTGTGGTCATGACGCATGCTCCCCCGATGTGGTCGCGGCGGCGAGCCGGACTGCGTCCATGATCTTCTCGTAGCCGGTGCACCGGCAGAGGTTCCCGGCCAGCGCCTCGCGGATCTCGGGATCCGACGGGCGCCCGTTGCGTTCGAGGAGATCGTGGGTGGAGACGATCAGCCCCGGCGTGCAGAAGCCGCACTGCACGGCGCCGCACTCGAGGAACGCCCGCTGCACAGGGTGCAGCTCCCCCTCTGCCGAGAGGCCCTCGACCGTGGTCACCTCGCGCCCGGCGGCCTGCCCGACCGCGACGAGGCAGGAACATACCGGCAGTCCGTCGAGGTAGACGGTGCAGGATCCGCACTCCCCCTGCTCGCAGGCGTTCTTCGAGCCGGGCAACCCCATCCGCTCGCGGAGCGCGTAGAGCAGGCTCTCGCCTTCCCACACGTCGTCCACGTCGTGCTCCGTGCCGTTAACGGTCAGCGTGATCCGCATGTCAGGCTGCTTTCCGGTAGTCGTTCCATGCCCACGTGACGGCGCGGCGCGCCATCACAGTGAGCGAGTGCAGGCGGTAGGCGGCGCTGCCCCGGACGTCGTCGATCGGGGCGGCCGCAGCGCTCACGCCATGGCCGAACTCGCGCGCAAGGCCGTCGGGCAGCTCCCCCCGCGACTCCCACAGCCCGGCCGCGTCGAGCTCGCCGGAGAGAAACTCGGCGGCTTCGTCGGCCCGGCGCGGGGTGGGCGCCGCCGAGCCGATCCCGGTGCCCACAGCCTTGCGGTCCGGGTGCAGCGCGAGCCCGAAGGCCGACACGGCGATCACCATGGCGTTGCGGGTACCGATCTTGCAGAACTGCTGCGGCCCGGTCGGCGGGGGGATCAGCACCGCGGCAATGAGCTCGTCGGGGGCGAGGGCGTTCCGTTTCACTCCCGTGTAGAACTGCGCCACCGGTACCCGCCGCATCCCACGCGCCGCCGACGCCACCTCGACAACGGCGTCGGCCGCAAGCAGCGGCGGGTGGCTGTCGCCCGCCGGGGACGCGGCACCGAGGTTGCCGCCCACCGTGCCGCGGTTGCGGATCTGCGGCGACCCGATCGTGCGCGCGGCCATCGCAAGGCCGGGCAGAGTCCCCCCGAGCTCGTCGATGACCCGGGCGTAGGTGACGGCGGCCCCGAGCCGGATCATCCCGGCGTCCGGGGCCCACTCACGCAGCTCCGGCACCCGCGTGAGGTCGAGCAGGGCGGGCGGGCGGCGCTGGTCGAAGTTGATCTCGACCATGACATCGGTACCGCCCGTCACGGGCAGCGCGCCGGGATGCTCCGCCTTGGCAGCGAGTGCGTCGGCCCAGGTCGTCGGCGCGAGAAACTCCATGACAGAAGTAGAGCGCTCCCGAAGGCCGGGTAGAAGTCACCGCCGTGATGAAAGTCGGCGGCGACCGATCACCCCGCGTTGTAGGTTCCTCCAATGCTGCTTCGAGACCTGGTCGGCCATCCGGGGCTCGGTCTGCGGCTGCTGCACGGCGACGACACCGTGCTGGACCGCCCGGTCCGCTGGGTTTACACGACCGACCTGATCGACCCTGCTCGCTACCTGTCCGGCGGTGAGCTGGTGCTGAGCGGGCTGGTGTGGCGCCGCGAGCCCGGCGACAGTGAGCGCTTCGTCGCGGCGCTGGCCCGGTCCGGCGCCGCCGCGCTCGCGGCGGGGGCGGCGGTGTTCCACGGCATCCCCGACGACCTCGTCGAGGCATGCCGACACCACGACGTCCCACTGATCGCCGTGCCGGAGGAACTGTCGTTCGCCACGGTCACCGAGCTGGTGATCACCTCGTTGACTGCGGCGAGGGGCGACCGGCTCGCGCTCACCGTGGGGCGCCAGCGTCGGCTGCTCTCGGCCGTCGCGGCCGGGCTCGGCCTCGACGAGCTGGCCGCGCAGGTGTCGGCGACCACCGGGACGACCTGCCGCGTACTCAGCACCACCGGCCGCGAGATCGCCGCCGGGCCGCAGCCGCTTCCCGACGACGTGCTCGACCGGATCGTGGCGGCATTCCTCACAGCTGACCAGCTCCCCGCGACCCTGAGCAGCGACAACTACACCGTGTTCCCCATCGGGCCGGCCGCTCCGCAGCGGTTGACGTCGTGGTTCGTCCTGGCGGACGGCGACCCGGCCGGTTGGGACGCCGAGACCAACGACACCGTGGGCGAGCTGGCCGCCGTCGCGGCGCTGGACCGGGCCCGGCGCAATGAGGGCCTGCGGTGGGGCCGTGACATCGCCGACGACGCGGTGGCGCTCGTCGCGGGGGGCGCGGGGAACCGGCCGGAGACGTCGGTACGGCTGCGCCAGGCGGGGCTCGATCCGGCGGAACCGCTTGTCGTGGTGACGGCAGCGTTCGTCGGGCGACCCGAGCTGGTGGAGACGGCTCGTGCGGTTCTCGTGGACGTGGCGGCGCACCGGGGCCCGGCCACAGTCGGTGTGCACGACGGCCTGGCGGTGGCGCTGCTGCCGGGGCCCGACCAGGACGAACCATCCGGCGACCTGACCGGCGCCGTGCTGCGCCGGGCGCTCCGCAGGCTCGTCCCCGGGCTGGCGGGCCTGCGCCTGACGGTCGGGGTCAGCAGGCCGTCGCGACCCGATGCGCTGTCCGGAGCGCTGCAGGAGGCCCGCCATGCCCGCGACGTCGCGGAGCAGCGGCCGGGGGCACTGCACGTCGTCACCGGTGCGGAGCTCACCTCGCACGTGGCGCTGCTCGCCACCGTCCCCGATGACGTCCGCCGCGCCTTCGCCAGGCGTGTGCTCGGCCCCGTGCTCGACCACGACGTCCGCACCGGCGCAGGCCTGCGGGAGACGCTCGAGGCGTTCCTCGACTGCTCAGGCTCGTGGACCCGTACCGCGGAGCGGCTGCACCTGCACGTCAACACCGTGCGTTACCGGATCGGCCGGGTGGAGCAGCTCACCGGCCGTGACCTCGGGACACTTACGGACCGCGTCGACGTCTTCCTCGCAATTCGGTCACAGATGTCATAGCATTGCACGAACGATCGTGCTAGAAAGGACGACATGAGCAGAGGGGACGCGACCCGCGAGATCATCCTCGACGAGGCGGGCCGTCTCGCGCGTCGGGTCGGCCTCGGCGGACTGACGATCGGCTCGCTCGCCACGCAGACCGGCATGTCCAAGAGCGGCCTGTTCGCCCACTTCGGCTCCAAGGAGTCGATGCAGCTCCAGGTGCTCGACCACGCCGTCGAGCGGTTCACCACCGAGGTGATCCGGCCGGCGATCAAGGAGCCGCGCGGGGAACCGCGCCTGCGGGCGCTGTTCGACCACTGGCTCGTGTGGGACTCGACCGAGGGCGGCTGTCCGCTGGTCGCGGCGACGTTCGAGCTGGACGACCAACCCGGCCCAGTCCGCGAGCATCTGGTGGCGAGCCAGCGCGACTGGCTCGACACCATCGCGACGGTGGTCTCCAGCGGTATCACCGAGGGCCACTTCCGGTCCGACACCGACCCTCGCCAGTTCGCCCAGGACCTCGACGGAGTCATGTTGGCCTACCACGTCGCCAGCCGCCTGCTGGCCGACCCCCAGGCCGCCGCGAGGGCGCGCCGCGGGCTGGACGCCCTGCTGGCCGCCGCCGCATGATCGCCGCACGCTGACTCCCGCCGCCTGATCCGCCTGTTCCGAGGAGCGCACCGATGGCCACGTCGACACTCAATAGCACGATCGTTCGTGCCGCTGACGGCGCACCGTTAGTCTGGGTGCGACCGCTGAACCGGCAGGAGGCCGGGCACGTCGTCGACGCCGTCTTCGCCCAGCTCTCGCCGCAGAGCCGCTTTCTCCGGTTCCACTCCCCCGTCCCACGGCTGCCCGGCCCCGTCCGCGCAGGGCTCGTCGACCTCGACGGCCGCTCCCGCGCCGCGGTCGTGGCCGAGATTCCCGGCCCGGACGGGCCGGAACCGGTCGGGATCGCGCGCCTGGCCTGCACCGGAGACGGGACGGCCGATGTCGCCGTGGCAGTTGTGGACGCCTGGCAGCGGCGCGGCGTCGGCAGCCGGCTCGTCGCCGCCCTCGCCGCGCTCGCCGAGCAGCTCGGCTACACGAAGCTCTCCGGCGCCGTGCTGCCGGAGAACGTCGCGATGCTCGGCATGGTCCGCAGCGTGTTCCCGGCAGTCCTGTCGCACTACGACGGCGACGTCGTGCAGGTCGCTGTCCGGACCGGCACTTCCGCATGGGCGGTCACGGAGGAGGACGTGATGGCCGACCTGGTGAGGCGCTGACCGATCGAGAGCGACGTGGGAGTGGTGCGACAGCGCCTCCCCCACTCTCGTGTCGATCTCGACGGGTTCGGTCAGCTGCGGGTGACCGTCGCCTCGATCAGGCCGTAGGGACGGTCCGCCGCGAAGAAGACCTCGTTCCCGTTGTCCAGGCCGAAGGGGGCCAGGTCGACGGCGAAGTGGTGCTTGTTCGGCGCCTGCAGGTTGATCTCCGTTATCCCGGGGTTGGCCTCGAGCACGGCCCGGCCCATCTCCCACAGCGTCTGCTGGAGTGCGCGGGAGTGCAGGGTGGCGTACTGCTCGAGAAGGGTCTGCCGGACCTCGGACCAGCTCTTTGCCCAGTCCACGGACCCGTCCCAGCTGCCGTCGGCCGGTGCAGCATGGCGCCACTGCGCCACGAGCGCGGTGGCCATGATCCGGTCGTCGGTCTCGGCGAGCGTCGTGTAGCGGTCCGTGAGGAAGCCCGCGAACTCGGAGCCGGTCGATTTCAGCAGGACGAGGTCGCGCAGGCCCGAAACCACATCTGCGCGCCCGCCCTCCACGTCGACGACGGTCGTGCGCACCTCCGGACCGCGGCGCACCCACGTATGATCGTGGCCCTCCCCGCCGACCTGCACCCGCTCCCAGGCGAGCTCGTCCACCGCGATCCGGGCTCCGCGGACCGGCTCCACGTCCTCGACGAAATGACGGGCGAGGGTGAGCGCGTACTCCTCGATCTCGCGGAGCCCCTTCTCCTTGGCGAAGGCGTAGGCCGCGTTCTTCTGCGAGTCGGTCGGCAGGACGGCGGACTGGTCGCCGTGCAGGTACGCGGCCTCGAAGTCGCCGCGCAGCGTCGTCGACACCGTGACGTCACGGATCTCGTGGCGGGCGCTGTCCCGGTAGATCCGGACGAGGCGGTTCTCGGCCTTCCCGTACTGGTGGCCTCCGAGCACGATCCCCATCTGTCTCAGCTCCCGCGGTAGGTCGAGTAGGCGAACGGGGACAGCAGCAACGGCACGTGGTGGTGCTCCCCCGGGTCGATCACACTGAACGTGACGGCCACCTCGGGGTAGAACCCCTGCTGCCCGGTGGCCGCGAAGTAACCACCCGTGTCGAACGTGATCCGGTAGGCGCCCGCGGCCAGGTCGGCCGCCAGGTCGCGGACACGGCCGTCGTCGTCGGTGCGGGCCTCGGCCAGCGGTTCGCCGCCGGGCACCGCGGTCAGCCGCACACCGACACCGGCAGCGGGTCGCCCGAGTGCCGCGTCGAGGACGTGAGTGGAGAGAGTCACGGCACGTCCTGCCCGACGAGCTGGTCGAGCCGGATCCGATTGATGGCCGCCAGTTCGGCGAGCGCGACCGCCCGCTCGGCTGCCGGGTCGTTAGCCAGCCGGGCGTGGAGGATGGCCAGCAGGTCCTCGGCGCTGCGTCCGGTGGCACACACGAGGTAGACGCACCCGAAGCGCCCCTCGTAGGCCCGGTTGCCCTCCTCCAACGCGGCCAGCACGTCCGGTGCGGCCCCACCGACGCCGCTCTGTTCGCGCCGGGACTGGCCACCCGCCTGCCGGTCACCGATGCGGGGGTGGCCGGCCATGGCGGCGTCGAGGTCGGCATCGTCCAGCGCCGCTCCGGCAGCGGCGTGCAGCGCGGTGATCGAGGCGTACGGGCGGCGCGCCGCCACCGTCCGCGCCCACCGCGGCGCAGCGCAGCAGGTGAGCAGCTCTCGCTCGGCCTCGTGCGGCGGCAGCGTGTTGAACTGCTCCAGCCTCACCCGTACTCCCGTCAGCGCTCGGAAGATCCCGCGGGCAGCGGGTCGAGCACGAGACCGTCCAACTTCCGCCGGACCGTCTCCAGCCGCCACTTGTTGCTGAACAGCGCCAGCACCACGCCATCGGCCCGGCGGGTGAGGACCTCCACCTCGCTCTGGCCCTTGAGCAGCTCGGCTCCTACCGCATCCGTGCGGCGCGTAACCGAGTAGCCCAGCGTCTCGAGCGTGACCGGGGCGCGGAACTCCGACTCCAGGCGAGCGGTGACCACCTCGAACTGCAGCGGGCCCACCGCCGCGAGCACCGGTGCCTGGTCGCCGCGCAGGTCGGAGCTCAGTACCTGGATGACGCCCTCGCTGTCGAGCTGCTCGATCCCCCGCCGGAACTGCTTGTACGAGCCGGCGTCGGCGCTGCGGACCACGGCGAAGTACTCCGGCGCGAAGCTCGGGATCGCGGGGAACTCCACCGGGTCGCTGGCGTAGAGCGTGTCACCGGGACGCAATGCGCCCGCGTTCACCAGACCGACGATGTCGCCGGGGAACGCCTCCTCCACAGTGGTGCGCTGCTGACCGAACACGGCCTGGGCGTACTTGGTGGCGAAGGGACGCCCGGTGGCGGCGTGGGTGAGCACCATGCCACGTTCGAACCGACCGGAGCAGATCCGGACGAACGCCATCCGGTCGCGGTGGGCGCGGTCCATACCCGCCTGCACCTTGAACACCAGCCCCGACGTCGGCGCGTCCAGCTCGCGTGGCCTGCCCTCGGCATCCGGACGCGCCTCCGGAGCCGGTGCGAGATCGACGAGCGCGTCGAGCAGCCGTGACACCCCGACACCGGCCAGCGCAGCGCCGAACAGCACGGGCGTGGCGGAACCGTTGAGGAAGTCCTTCTCGTCGAACCCCGCGCCGATCTCACGCAGCAGCGCGAGCTCGTCCTGCGCCGCGGGCCAGAACTCGGGTTCCTCCGCCGCGATCTGCTCGGCCCGCACCACCTCCGAGGTGGCGCGGGTGGCGCCACCCGCGGTCCGGGTGAACCGAGTGAACTCCCCCGTATCCGTCTCGACGAGCCCGCGCAGCTCCCCCGCCACCCCGACCGGCCAGGTGATCGGCATGGGGCGCAAACCGATCGTCTGCTCCACCTCGTCGAGCAGCTCGAGCGCCTCCCGGCCTGGCCTGTCCCACTTGTTGACGAACGTGAGCACCGGGATGCCACGGGTGCGGCAGACGTCGAACAGCTTGAGCGTCTGCGGCTCCAGGCCCTTCGCCGCGTCGAGCAGCATCACCGCGGCGTCGACGGCGGCGAGCACGCGGTAGGTGTCCTCGGAGAAGTCGCCGTGGCCGGGGGTGTCGAGCAGGTTGATCACGCAGTCACGGTAGGCGAACTGCAGCACAGCCGAGGTGATCGAGATCCCCCGCTTGCGCTCCATCTCCATCCAGTCGGAGGTGACCCCCCGCCTGCCCGACTTGCCGTGCACCGCGCCGGCCTCGTCGATCACCTCGGCATAGAGCGCCAGTGCCTCGGTGAGCGTCGACTTGCCCGCGTCGGGATGGCTGATCACGGCGAACGTGCGGCGCCGCTCCGCTTCGACCGCAATGCGGGACTCCCCCGATACCCGGGCCGACTCCCCCGGCGACTTCTCCACCACAGCTCCAGACATCAGACCGCCGATCCTACGTGGCGGCGACATCTAGCTTGCGACGAGAGGCTCCCGGACCGTGCGGTCGGCGGCGATGCGGTCGGCGACCCGGCAGGCCAGCGCGGCGATCGTGAGCGTCGGCCCGACGGCGCCCGCGGTCGGGAAGACGGCGCTGCCCGCCACGAAGAGGTTGGCGCTCCCGTGCACGCGGCACTCGGCGTCGACCACACCGTCGCGCGGCGAGTGCGCCATGCGCAGCAGGCCCATCTGGTGGGTGCCGTCGGTGAAGGCCATGTCGTCGATCCGCGCGGCGTCGTCCATCACGACCGTGCCGTACCCGAGCCGGTCGAACTCCTCGCCGATCAGCGTCATGCTGCGGCGGATCCGGCCGCGGTCGTCGCCGGACACGCCGTAGTGCACCTGCAGGCGCCGCTGGCCGAGCTGATCGCGCTCGTGCGACAGGATCACACGGTTCGCCGGGTCCGGGGACTGCTCAGCGTCGAACCGGAGGCGGCAGGTGGCGCCGTCCAGCGGCATGAACGAGGGCAGGATGCGCCTGCCGGTGACCCGCGGCGCGGCCCAGGACGCGGCGAAGCCGCCCACCCGCCGCCAGTCGCGTGCGACGTTGCCGACATGGCGTCCCAGCCCGGACGTGCCCGCGTAGCGCGCGTGCGTGCCCGCCGACTTGAAGCCGAGCCGGGCCCGGTTCAAGGCGTAGTAGGTGAGCGAGAACGTGGAGAGCAGCCCGTCGCCGTGGGACGGGTCCGTCGGGTCGGGGAACCACAGCGCGGCCTTCAGGTTGCCCACCTCGTGCCGCGCCTGCGCCGCGGGGGTGAGGGCCAGCATCCGCCGGGCGTACACGCCGTCGCGGGTCGGCACGTAGCCCAGGGCGAGGTTGCGGCCGAGGTCGCTCAGCACGACCGTGCCGACCTCACCCACCGGGTGGGTCATGTAGTGCCGGCCGACCTGGTCGTGCTCGTTGCCGACGCCGGCGGGCGACTGCCGGTTGGACGCGAGCAGGATCCGCGCCGACTCGAGGCCGCCCGCGGCGAGCACGTAGGTGCGCGCCCCGACCGTGATCTCGACGCCCGGGCTCGGTGCGACGACGGCCTCGACGATCGCTCCGCTCACCGGGTCGCGCTCCAGCCGGACGACCGTCGCCTCCACCAGCAGCCGCACGTTCGACGCCTTGGCCAGCACCCGCATTCGGCCCGCGAACGACGTGGGCGGGCTCCACCGCCAGGTCGAGTCGACATCCAGCGTCTCGGACGGCGGGACGGTGGCGGCGGGGAAGCCTGCGCGGGCTGCGGAGTACTCGTACTGGCCCGCCTGCAGGTGTCGCTGTGCGCGTCGGTAGTAGGGCCCCACCTCCTCGGCCGTGATCGGCCATCCCGCGGTGTGCATCCACTCCCGCGGCCCGAGGTCGAGCTCGTCGAGCGGGGCGCAGCGCCCGCCCCACACCGCACTGGTGCCTCCGAGCCGCTTCTGCCGCACGGCCTCCAGCGGGTCGTGGAGATCAACCGCCTCCCCACGGTACGTGTCCGCCTGCCGGGGCCCGAATCGCTGACCGCCGCCCTCGACGACCACGACGTCGACGCCACGGTGGGCCAGCTCGGTTGCCACGACGGCACCTGCCGGCCCCGTGCCGATGACGCAGACATCGGCCGACACGCGGCCCCCTGGCGCGATCCCACGAGCATCGATCAACACGGTCATCGAGCGTAGAGGAGCCTGGTTTGACCCTTTGAATCGGTTACGTGAAGACTCCGCCCCGGAGGTAGGAGATGCGCTTTCGCGAAATGGCCGCGGCCGTACGGGTGCTGGCCCGCAACGACCTGGCTCGGTACAACGGGTCCGGGACGTCGGAGACGGGCCGGTTCGAGGACGAGCTGGGGCGAATGCTCGGAGTCGAGCACGCCCTGGCGGTGAACAGCGGGACGAGCGCGCTGATCGGGGCGCTGGTCGGGGCCGGGATCGGACCGGGCGACGAGGTGCTCGTGCCCGCCTTCACCTGGGTCGCCACGGCCGCGGCGCCGCTGGCGGTGGGCGCGGTGCCGGTGCTCGTCGAGATCGACGAGAGCCTGACCATGGATCCGGCCGACCTTGCGCGCAAGATCACACCGCACACCCGAGCGGTGATCCCGGTGCACATGCTCAACCTCGTGTGCGACATGGACTCGATCATGAAGGTCGCCGCTGAGCACGACCTCGTGGTGATCGAGGACACGTGCCAGGCGATCGGCGTCCGCCACCACGGCCGCAGGGTCGGCTCGATCGGACACGTCGGCGCGTTCAGCTTCAACCAGCACAAGAACATCACCTGCGGCGAGGGTGGCGCGGTCGTGACGAACGACGGGCGCATCCACGCGAGGGCCGCGATGCACCACGACGTGGGCAGCTACGAGCGGCCCGGATGGATCGAGACCGAGGCGCTATTCCCCGGCGTCAACCACCGCATGCCCGAGCTCTCCGCCGCGATCCTGCGCCCCCAGCTGGCCGCGCTCGACGCGCAGCTGGACCGCAGGCGCCAGCGCAGGCGAATGGTGCTCGACCGCGTCGCCTCCGGCTCGTGGACGGGCATCACAACGAGCCCGCACCACGACGAGACGGATGCTGTCGGACTGGCCCTGACCTTCGAGGATCCGGCGCAGGCCCGCGCCTTCGGCGAGCTTCGCGGCGCCCGCAGGCTGATCGACAGCGGCCGCCACGTCTACATCAACTGGCAGTCAGTGCTCGCGAAGCGCTCGTTCCACCCACTGTTCGATCCGCACGCCTGGGCCCACCGCGAGGTGGACTACGGCCCGGACAGCTGCCCGGCCACGCTCGAGATCCTCGCTCGCAGCTGCGCCGTCGAGCTGGCCCCGGAGGTGCCGACACCCGCGTTCCGGTTCCTGACCAGGGGGATGTCTCGGTGAGCTCCGCCCCCCTGCCGATCGGTCGTCAGCCCTTACCGGCTGACGGGCGCCGGTTCTCCCCGGCGAGCCGGCGTAGCTCCCGCGACAGCATTTCCAGGCCCTGCACCTGGGCGCGCAGCGCCTCCACCCGACTGTCGGCGGCAGCCCGGAACACGGCGAGCCGCCCCATCAGCTCAGCGGTGAGCTCACTGTCCGCACCGGTGTCGTTCTCGAGCCCGTCCATGGTCGCGAGCAGCTCACGCATCTGCTCGAGGCTGAAGTCGAGCGGTTTGAGCGTCTTGACCAGCACCAGGCGGTCGATGTCGGCTTCGGTGTAGAGGCGGAAGCCGCCCGCCGACCGCTTCGATGGCACGACGAGGCCGACCTCGTCCCAGTGCCGGATCGTCCGCAGCGACAGGCCCACCCGAGTGGCGACCTCGCCGATCTGCATCACCTGGTCGTTCCTTCCCCACGAACCACCTGCGCCCTCCGCAAGCGGAGCACGCCGGTAGACCGGGCCTCAGCGCGTCGAATCGATCGAGCTTAACCGCCCGTCGGGCTCCGACACCCCCACCGAGGCGGAGAAGATCGGCCAGCCGGCCGTTCACACGTCCTTGGCGGCGACGTGCGTGACCGGCAGCTGGAACTTGCGCCCGAGGCGGCCGGGCAGGTCCTGGTGCAACCACCGAGACAGCCGCGCCGGAAGCGTCGACACAATGATCTCGTCGAACTCCCGGCTGGTCACGGCATCCTCGACCGCACGCATGGGATCGGGGTCGCACACCTCGCCCCCGATGGTGGCGCCGGCAGAGGTGAACCTCTTGATGGCCGCATCCAGCTTGGCCTGTGCCAGTCGACGCGCTTCGGCAGGCGGCGCCGGGATCGTCGGGACCCCGCCCATGACCGGCATCGGGATCGCCATGGCGGTCAACGCGAGGTCCTTCACGGGGGTTGCCGGCACGACGAGCCAGAACTCGGCAGGACCAGCGGCCATTCGTTCATTGACGAGATCCACGAGCTCGTCGCTGCCGAGCGTCTGGTTCGCGACGAGGAGGTAACGGTGCATGACGCCTCCCGGGCAAGCAGTCGGGCGTGGGCCGTCCGCGCCTGCGACACGGTGGAACGGCACCACATCGACGCGGGGGCACAGTACCGCTCATCGGGCGAGGTGAGAATGGGTACGCCCCCGGTGGAATGGGTGTAGGAATGCGCGAATGAGCGAACCGGACCGCCCGATCTTCCTCGTGGTCACGATCAAGCCGAGGCTGGACCGGATGGCGGAGGCGGAGGCACAACTGCAGTCCATGCGGCGGAACACGCTCACCGAGCCCGGTTGCGTCTTCATGCACCTGGTACAGCCCCAGGACGATCCGGAAACGTGGGTGATGCTGGAGATGTTTCGCTCCCGCGCGGCCTGGGACGAGCACATGCGACAGCCCTACAACACTGAGGGCAACATCATCCTGCAGGACCTGCTCCGCGAACCCTCGGACCTACGCCTGTTCGACGAGAAGCAGCCGCGCACGACATGAATGAGCGTTTCACAACTCGTCAGTGAACCGGTTGCCCACCTCACCCGGGCGAACACAGAACGTAGTTTCTCGCTGATTGTCTGGAATCCGGTACAGGTGCGGACTAGCGTCCGCACTGCTGTGGCTCACGTCACACGCTCGCCCAGTCCAGCGTCTGCGAGGGGTGATCCTATGGCTCGCGGCTCGGTCACCCGGGTGCAACCGCGCGAGGAGGGTGCACGGAAGCCGGGCCTGGTCTATCCGGGCCTCACCATTCCGTTCATCCTGGTCGTCACCTGCTTCGCCGCGTGGGGATCGGCAGCCAACCTCACGGATGTCCTCGTGGGCGTGTTCCGGCACATCTTCGCGATGTCGAACTTCCAGTCCGCGCTCGTGCAGTTCGCGTACTACGGCGCGTACTTCTCACTCGCCATCCCCGCCGCACTGATCAACAGACGCTACGGGTACAAGGCGGGCGTGCTCACCGGTCTGGGATTGGCCACCCTCGGCGGACTCCTGTTCATCCCGGCGAGCCTGCTGCTGACGTACGGGTTCTTCCTCATCGCTTTGTTCGTGCTGGCGTCCGGACTGTCGATCCTCGAGACCTCGGCCAACCCGTTCGTGATCGCGATGGGGCCTGAAGCGAGCGCGACCCAGCGACTGAACCTGGCTCAGTCGTTCAACCCGGTCGGCGCGAACATCGGTGTCCTGCTCGGCGCGGTGTTGATCCTCCCTCAGATCACCCCGGAATCGGCGAAGGTATCGATGACGGCCGAGCAACTGCGACAGGTCCAGGAGCAGGACCTGTCCCTGGTGCTCAAGCCCTACACCGGAATCGCCACGGTGCTCCTGCTGATCTGGATCCTCATCGCCTTGCGCAAGATCTCCGTGCCGGAGGAGCACTCCGAGTTCGGGCTGGATGCGCCGGGCCGCAGTGGGATTCTCGGTCGCCTCTGGCACAACCGGCACTACCGCTACGGGGTGGCCGCCCAGTTCCTCAACGTCGGCGCCCAGGTCTGCACCTGGACCTTTACGATCCAGTACGCGCAGGACGTGGTGGGCGTGAGCACGGCCAACTCCGGGTGGTACCTGCAGGCCAGCCTGATCCTGTTCCTCATCTCCCGGTTCGTGATGACCTATCTGCTCGGCATCTTCCGGCCGACCAAGCTGCTCTTCGCCATGGGCGCGCTCGGTGTGGTGCTCGCCCTTGTCGCCGTGCTCTCACCGAACATGGTGGGGTTGATCGCCGTCGTCGCGATCTCGGTCTCGCTGTCCCTCATGTTCCCGACGATCTACGGCGTCGCCCTACGCGGACTGGGCAAGGACACGAAGTTCGGCGCTGCCGGCCTCGTCATGGCCATCCTCGGCGG